>CAYXQB010000082.1:0-8034 GCA_964466435.1 uncultured Flavobacteriaceae bacterium
AGTCGCCGGGATAACCCGCCGGCTTGAAGTAGCTCCGCCACCAAACGGGTCCGTGATTGAGCTCGGGCGTTAGGACGAGTTCCGTGTACTCCTTCGTCGCCTCAAGCCGCTTCTTGTCCCCCATGACACCGGTGACGAGTTGATTGCCCGCACGCCACAGGCTGCGCCATTGCGGGATGATCCGCTCCGCGCACATCTCATAGGCTTCGTCGGCGCTCAAGCCTGCCGACTGGTGCGGAAACGGCTTCACGCTCGCTTCGACGACCGACCGGTAAGCGCGCAAGAAGCGCAATACGTCGGCGCAATGCGCCCGGTACTCCGCCGAGACCAAGCCGCCCACATGCGGATCGAGCGTCGCAAGTTGCTGCGAAATCCGCGCCTGCGCGTTGCGCCTCAGCAGCGAATGAAAATCGACGACGTCGTCAACCAGATTGAGCGCGATCTTCGGCCCGAACACCGAACGCTCGGTGCGCACCACTCTCGCTTGGCCTTCGAAGATCGAAAGCCCCGCCTGTTTGACTGCTATCGGAACAACCTCGCCCACCTCGACCGACACGTCGACGGTCTGGTTCGCGTTCACGCAAATACCCGTCAGGCTGATATCGCCCAGCCGGAACGCACCCGACTTCACGAACACCTTGGGCGGCGCACCGGAAAAGAGATCGGCAGCTTCGTACCGCTTTGGCCTGAAGTAGATCTGCCGGCCGCTAGCGCCCTTCAGCTCCTCGTATGCCAGCATGGTCCCCTCGCGTGCGACTATCGCTTGTTCTCTCAACGAAGTACTTTCCCTATACTGTCGATCCGTGTGCAGAGAAAGAGACGCGGGCGACTTTCGCAACCAATCGTAAACTCTGCCGCGCCAGGGTAAACGGCGCCTTAACCTCAAACCTGCCGGTTTCGCCATGAAAATGAGACAGCCAAAGCTCACGGTCGACGCCGTCGTTTTCGATGCGGCGGACCGCCTGCTGCTCATCAAGCGCAAGTCGCCGCCTTTCGAGGGCTGCTACGCGCTCCCCGGCGGCTTCGTCGAGTACGGCGAGACGGTAGAGGAAGCGGCACGGCGCGAACTCAGCGAAGAAACAGGCGTCTCGGTGAATTCACAACGCCTCGTGGGCATATATTCTCAAAGCAACCGCGACCCGCGGGGCCACGTCGTGTCGGTCGCCTTCCTGATGAAGGTGCGCAACGCCAAGGCCCACGCTGGGGACGATGCCGCCGCGGCAGCGTTCGTGCCTGACTGGCGCTCGAAGCGTCTCGCTTTCGATCACGCCAAGATCGTCGCCGACGCCCGCGCACTTATGCGCAAGAAACGCTAGGGGCCGAATGCAGCAACCAGAAGCCGGCACCGCCGGCCCCGCCCGCAACGCGGTCGCGTTCATCTTCATCACGCTTATGCTGGACGTCCTGGCGATGGGCGTCGTGATTCCGGTCCTGCCCAAGCTGATCGAGGAGCTGTCGAACGCATCGCCGGCCGACGCCGTTCGCCTGGGCGGGTGGATCGCGCTGACCTGGGCCATCGCCCAGTTCGTCATGACGCCCGTGCAAGGGGCGCTGTCGGACCGGTACGGCCGGCGCCCGGTGCTGCTCCTTTCGATGACGGGCCTCGGCCTGGACTACATCTTGACCGCACTCGCACCCAGCATCCTCTGGCTTTTTATCGCGCGTATCCTCTCAGGTGCGACCGCGGCAAGCTTCTCGACCGCAAACGCCTACATTGCCGACACGACGCCACCGGAAAGGCGCCCGCAGGCGTTCGGCCTGATGGGCGCAGCTTTCGGCATCGGCTTCGTGATCGGCCCAGCGCTTGGAGGCTTCGCGGGCGCCTACGACGCGCGCCTGCCGTTTTGGGTGGCCGCCGGACTGACCCTGCTGAACGCGCTCTATGGCTACTTCGTCCTGCCGGAGTCGCTGCCGCCTGAGCGGCGCACGAAGAGCTTCACGTTCGCGAACGCACACGTCATCGCTTCGCTGCGCCTACTCGGCTCGAACACGCAACTTGCAGGCTTGGGAGCCGCGCACTTCTTCTATGCAGTCGCGCACAACGTCTACCCCGCCGTCTTTATCTGGTTCACGATGTATCGCTATGGCTGGAGCGAAGCGACGAACGGTCTGGCCCTAGCCGCCGTGGGCGTCGCCAGCATCATCGTACAGGCTGGTCTCATCGGTCCAGTGGTCAAGACACTCGGACCGCGCCGCTCGATGATCGCGGGCCTCTCGTTTGGGACCGCCGGCTTCTTGATCTATGCGGTCGGCCCCACCGACATTTCGGTCTGGATCGCGATAGCGATCTCGGCGCTCTGGGGCTTCTATACGCCGGCAGCGCAAACCGTGATGACCCAGCGCGTCGATCCAACCCAGCAGGGACAGTTGCAAGGCGCGCTCGGCGCTATCATGGGCATCGCGTCGATCATCTCGCCGCCGCTCTACACGGCCGTTTTCGCCGCCGCTATCGACGCCAAGGACGCGGCCCAGGGCCTGCCGGTACTTGGCGCGCCCTTCTTCGTCGCAGCCGCATTGCTCATCGCAGCCCTCATCTTCGCCGAGCGCGCGACGCGAAACCGTGCCTAGGGGCGCATCCCCTGCTCGCGGCGCAACGCGAAGAACGCGCGCCGCGTCTTCGGATGTGCTTCGAGCTAGCTGCGCAGCTCAAGCCACTGCCAGTCCGTCGAGTGGCGCACTTCGCCAACGCCCGGAATTGTCCCCACGTCGGGGATGCTATGCACGATCAGGAAGATGATCTGCCCGCGCCCGCGTTGGTCGTCGAACACCGGAAAACCCGTATACTCGACCGTGAGTTGCGACCCGTCCGCCATCCGCGCCGGCGTAATCTGCAGCAGCCCACACGGGCGCGTGAGCATCACGAAGCAGCTATCGAAGGCATCGCCCTTGATCGCCGGATCCACGAGATTGAGATAGTCGAACCCAACCGCCTCCCGCCCGACAAGCTTTACGATCCCCGCGCCCGCACGCGTGAATTTCAACGTCAGCGTGGCTCTGTCAGGATCGACCACGGCGATCCACGGCACCAAGTCGCGGATGTTACTGTAGTCGACATCGGCAAGCCTGGGGATCACACCTGGCACCGGCGAGCGCACGGCCTGCTCGAAGCGCAGGCTTTGCGCTGAGCGCTTCATGCGCGGGGTCGTTGGCTCGTCTGACACGTCCAATGGCGCTCCGGATTGCACGATGATCCAACTATCGAGTATCCGAGGGTTGAAGCTCACTCAACTTGCCGCCGACGGCAAGAGTTATTTCCCGGGAGACACCGCGATGGCCGAACCCAAGACAAAAGCGACGAAACAGTCCGTCGCAGCCTTCCTCAAGACGATACCGGACGAGCAAAAGCGCGAAGATGCCGCGAACGTCATTGAGCTTATGCGCGCCGCTACAAAGGAAGAACCGGTCATGTGGGGCACGAGCATCATCGGCTTCGGCACATATCGCTACAAATACGAAAGCGGCCGTGAGGGCGACTGGCCAATCGTGGGCTTGAGCCCCCGTAAACAGAACCTGACGCTCTACATTATGCCCGGCTTTGCCGAGTACGAAGGTCTGCTCGCGAAACTTGGCCGGCACACGACGGGCGCGTCCTGCCTCTACATCAAACGGCTATCGGACATACACCTGCCGACGCTGAAAGCACTCATCGTCCGCTCGGTCGCGGCGATGAAGAAAAAGTACAAGACGGGCTGACCGGGTGATGCAGGAAAAACGCAACGCCGCGCACATTTGCTGACGCCGCACGCGCCAAAAAACCCCAGCGCATGCAGTTTCATGCATTTAGCGGCGGAAGTTTCTGGCAGGCCTCAGCTTGACCGCCGCCACACAAAGCAACGATGCAATCTTGCGCCCGCCAAAGCGCACTATAATTCGCGAATCAGTGCGTCTTTCGAGGGGATTGCCATGTCGCGCTATCGCGAACGTAAGATTCGGTTGAAGTCGTCGTCGCCCACGTTCGATGTCTTCCCGCTGCTGCTGCTGCCGATGCTCTACTTCAACTTCATGGTCTTTGCCGTGCATGGCATGGACGCGGTCAAGGTGAACGCCTGGCTGGCGAGTTCCGCGTTCGAGTTGACGATGTTTTCCGGCGCGGTTTGGTCGATGACACAAGCCGATGTCATCATCGCCGCCGGCATGGGCCTGCTCTTCATCGAAGTGTTGAAGTCGATCGGCTCGCCGATGCTCAGCCTCGTCAACCACGGCATCGCCGTCATGACCCTACTGATCTACGTCGTCCAGTTCATCTCGTTCCCGGCCTTCACGGTCTCTACATTCTTCCTGCTGGGCTTGATGCAGCTGATCGACGTCATCGCCGGCTACACGATCACCATCGTAGCCAGCCGCGGCCTCACGCGTTGATTTAGCCGATCAACACAAATTCGTCGCATGTGCGATGCCAGTGGCGGTAACGGCTGCCACTGGCATCTTCGTTTGAGCGGTCATAATTGATGCGCCACAGAAAGGCGCATCCCATGACAACATTTCCCGTCAACCCCATCGGCATCATCAAAAGCCCGCGCGTCGAGCCCACCGACGACTTCTGGGGCGACCTGATCGCCGAGATTCATCTCGACAAGGACCAGTTCACGCCCGAGGCTCTGTTCGGCCTCGCCGACTTCTCGCACGCCGAGGTCCTGTTCCTGATGCACAAGGTCCCGCCCAACGAAATCGAGAAGGGCGCCCGCCACCCGCGCGGCCGCAAGGACTGGCCGGTCGTCGGCATCTTCGGCCAGCGCGGCAAGGGCCGCCCAAACCGCATCGGCCTGTCGCGCTGCACCATCCAAAGGATCGAAGGCACGGTCCTCACCGTCCGCGCGCTGGACGCAATCGACGGCACCCCAGTCCTCGACATCAAGCCCTACATGCGCGAGTTCGAGCCGCTCGGCGCCACCCGCCAACCCGCCTGGTCCCACGAACTCATGCGCGACTATTACAAGGGCGGGCGGACGGACTAACCGAAAGCCCCGTCGAACTTCGCAAAGAATGCGCCTATGCTCTTAAGTCTGCGGACCGCCACGGCCCGCACCCGCGAAAACAGGAGGAAATTCATGGCGAAGAAACCAAGCGTCGACACCGGCGTCTATCGCGTTACCGAGGTCATCGGCACCAGCCGCGTCTCGTGGGAAGAAGCCGCCAAGAATGCGGTCGAACTCGCCTCCCACTCGCTGCGCGATCTGCGCATAGCCGAGGTCACGAAACTCGACATGCGCCTCGACGACAAAGGCAAAGTCGTCGCCTACCGGGCCCGCGTCTCGCTGTCGTTCAAATACGCGCCGTAAGCCAGGCCAGACATAACATCAATTAGGTCGTCGTGGCCGGGCTTGACCCGGCCACCCAGGGTCGAAACCAGAACCTATGAGCGCATCTCTCTCCAGCTCAAATCAGCGAACATCGAGCTCGCGGCCCTGGGTGGCCGGGTCAAGCCCGGCCATGACGAGTTGTATTGTGTGGTGGATTCGAAAAACCCGCGCCGCGATCACGCTGACGCCCGTGATGCTAGCGCTGACGATCGCTCACGCCTACCCGGCAAAGGAAACCGAGATCCTCTCGACAACCAGCTACGCTGTCGCAACCGCGGCCCAGAAAAACCGTAAAGGCGCCGAAGCCTACTGCCGACAAGCCAAGTCGACGCTGACCAAGAAGCCGGAAGAAGCCTACCTCTACGCCCACATCGAACGCTGCTTCGCGCTCGTCGCCGACACGGCAGGCGATAAGCCAATGGCCTGCAAGCACTTCAAGAACGCACTCGACATCTGGACGCGCACACCGCCACCGAACGACCACCCGCAGTCCGTCGCCAGCCGCACCACGCTGCGCACGAGCATGGATCAGTACCGCGTCACGAATTGCGCGAACCGCGAAACGCGCTAGGGGCTACAGCGGCTCAGAACCCCGGCGCGAATTTCCCGTTCTTCGGCCAACCCTTCGGCACAAGGCGACCCGCTTGCGCACGTTCGCCGCGATAGTCGCTGAGTTCGCTCTTCTCCCACGTCCGGCCGTTGTAATCGCGCAGGCCATCCGGATAGACGAACGATGTCGCGTCGACGAGCCCGCCGTCCTTGTACTTCTGCAACGCGACGCCTTTGCCCTTCGCCATCTCGGGCACGTCGGCGAGCTTGAAGATCACCATCTTCCGGTTCTCGCCGATAAAGGCCACATGATCGCCGGACGCCGGCGTACAAACCTTCGCCTCCTCCAACGGGTCGACTGTCATCACTTGGCGGCCGCCCTTCTTTTGCGCGATCACCTCGTCTTCCGGCACCACGAAACCACGGCCCGAACTCGACGCTATCAGCAGTTTGCGCCCCGGCTCGTGCACGAACAACGCAACGATGTCCTGATCGTTCTCGAGATCGCACATCAGCCTCACCGGCTCGCCATGCCCGCGCCCGCCCGGCAAGTCCTTGCACTCCAGCGTGAAGAACCGCCCATTCGTCGCGAACAGCACAAGCTTGTCCGTCGTCTGCGCCTTCACCCAGAACCGGCCCTTGTCGCCGTCCTTGAACTTAACGTCGTCGTTTGGCTCGATGTGCCCCTTCATGGCACGGATCCAGCCCTTGTCCGAACAGACGACCGTAATCGGTTCCTTCTCGATCAAGGCTTCCATCGGCACGTCTTCGATGGCAGGCGCATCGGCGAGCTGCGAGCGGCGCTTGCCGAGCACCGTCTTCGCACCGAACTTCGCGCGCAACTCCTGGAAACTCGTCTTCAAGCGGTCGTTCTGCTTCTCCTCCGACTTCACCAGCGACTTCAGCTCCTTCTGCTCGGCCTGCAGCGACGTGTGCTCCTGCCGGATCTCGATCTCCTCGAGCTTGCGCAGGCTCCTGAGCCGCATGTTCAAGATCGACTCTGCCTGAAGATCGGTCAGCTTGAACGCCTTGATCAACTCCGCCTTCGGATCGTCGGACGTGCGGATGATCTTGATCACCTTGTCGATGTTCAAGAACACCGACAGGAAACCTTCCAAAATCTCCAACCGCTCGGCGATCTTCGCCAACCGATGGCTCGCGCGCCGGATCAGCACGTCGCGTTGGTGATCGAGGAACGCGACGAGCGTCTGCTTCAGGCTCATCACGCGCGGCGTCTGGCTCGCATCCAACACCGTCATGTTGAGCGAAAACCGCGTCTCCAGCGCCGTCGTCCGGAACAATTGCTCCATCATCACGTCGGGTTCGATGTTCCGGCTCTTCGGCACCAGCACGACGCGAATATCTTCCGCCGACTCGTCGCGAATGTCGTCCAGGAACGGCAGTTTCTTGTCGCCGATCATGTCGGCGATGTCTTTGATGAGCTTGCCCTTCGCGACCTGGTATGGAATCTCGGTCACGATCACGACCCAAGTGCCGCGCGCGCCCTCCTCCTTGTGCCACTTCGCGCGCAGGCGGAAACCGCCCTTGCCGGTGCGATAGGCCTCCGCGATCGACTCCGCAGGCTCGACGACGATGCCGCCCGTCGGGAAGTCGGGCCCCTTGATGTACTGCAACAACGTATCGTCGCGCGCGTTCGGAGCACCGACAAGATGGATCAGCGCCTGCGCGATCTCGTCCAAATTATGCGGTGGAATATTCGTCGCCATGCCGACGGCGATTCCCGAAGACCCGTTCGCGAGCAGATTGGGAAACCCGCCGGGCAGAACCGAAGGCTCGCTTTCCTTGCCGTCATAGGTTGGACGGTAGTCCGTACCGTCGTCGTCAAGCCCTTCGAGCAGCAACTCGCCGATAACGGTCAACCGGCTTTCCGTGTAGCGCATCGCGGCCGGGTTATCGCCATCGACATTGCCAAAGTTGCCCTGCCCGTCGATCAGCGGGTAGCGCAGCGAGAACGTCTGCACCAAGCGCACCAGCGCATCGTAGATCGACTGGTCACCATGCGGATGGAACTTGCCCATCACATCGCCGACAACGCGCGCCGATTTCGAGAAACTCGTGCGCGGCTGGGGTGTACAGGCCGGCCGCCCCATCGTGCTGGTCTCGGCCGGCATGGAGCCGATCGACTTCAACGATGCCGCCCGCCTGTACTGGCAGTTCAAGGTCT
>CAYXQB010000082.1:8044-11989 GCA_964466435.1 uncultured Flavobacteriaceae bacterium
CCCGTAGGGTCCAGCCTCAGCCGTTGCATTGCGAACAACAGCCGGCGGTGCACCGGCTTCAAACCGTCGCGCACATCCGGCAGCGCGCGCTGCATGATCGTGGACAATGCATAGGCAAGGTAACGCTCGCCAAGCGCGTCCTTGAGGTCGACGTCGCGTATCAGGTCCTCAAGCGCCATAACGAATCCTCGTGGGTACTGGAAAGGCGACTGACTACCGGCCCGGCTTCAGACCCGCAAGGCGCTCGGCAAACCGCACCCGCGCCTGTGGAACTTTACCGCCGTGTTCCAGCGCCACCCGCTCCAGAAAGAACCCGGTCAGCGCCAATCCATCCACAAGATCGTTGGGCGAGCCCGACCCATCGTCCGGCGTCAAAAACCGCGGCAATTTCAACAGCCGGTCGCGATAGGGCTCCGCTGCCGCTTCGCTCACGGCCCGTCCTGTTTTCGGCGACACAAAGCAAAGATTGTCCTGCATCCCCGTCACCGCACACTGCGCAAGGTCGAGCCCGAACCCCAGATCCTCAAGCAGCATCAACTCGAACCGCACATAGTCGGCGACCCACGACGGTGACGCATGCGCGTTGATCGACATGAGCAGCGCGTCGAGCGCCTCGAAAACACGCCCGTGCATCTCGCGCTCCGGCAGCGTCGCCGCGCAAACGGCGCACGCGGAACTAAGCCCCGCAAGCTTCAATGCATCATCGAAAAACGCAGCCGCTCGTGCCGCACTCAGCTCTACCGTATAAGCGCCAAGCTGCTGATCCAGCCGTCCGCGCCATTGAAGCTGGACCGTGTTTCCGGGCTCGAGCGTCCCCTTCAGCCGCTTCGACGTGGCACCGCGCACGAGCCCCAAATGCCGCCCGTGCTCACGCGTCAACGCCTCGAGAATCGCCCCGTTCTCCCCAAACGGTCGCAAGCCCAAGACAATGCCGTCGTCGCTCCACTCCATGCCGCCACGCAATGCAGTCGGCATGCGCGTGTCAAGGGAATTGGGGCGCCTAAGACGACCTGCGGTATCGTTGACCGGCACCGGCTGACTGCTAGGGTCAGACTCTTGTAACCCCACACAGCCCCGAAAGGGGGCTTGGAGCAACCATGCGCTTTCTCACCCTTGCGGCAGCGGTATGCACATTCGCCGGACTATCGAGCTCTGCATTCGCAGCCGAACCGCCGATCACGAACCCGAACCAACTCATCGAAAGCGTGACGGCCGAGAGCATCAGCCAACTTGTAACGGAGCTCGGCGGGCAAAGCGTTCAAATCATCGACACAGGCAAGTCGAAGATCGTCGCGTTCAGAGACGGCGACACGCCCTACAACTTCACACCCACCGGCTGCAGCGAAAACGTCTGCACGGGTCTGTCTTTGCTCGTCATCGTCGACAATTCGGCCGCCAACCTTCCGACCGAAACTCTCCTCAACGCCAACAAAGAGAACCCCTTGCTCAGCTTCTTCAAGGTAGAGGGCAGCAAGTTCGGCGTCGGGCGCATTGCGCTCGTTAGAGGCGGCGTGACGAAAAAGCACCTGGCCTACGAGGCTTCGCTGTTCGTGGCCGCCTATCGCGAAGCGATGCAAAAACTCTCGTCTCAGCTCATCGCCAACGCGCGCCCCGGACCGTTCCAACGCGTGAGCCACGGCAACGGTGTGCTGCGTGCGGTCCGCGTACACCCGGCCCTCGTCGCTCAAATCGTCCGCGACCTGCCGCAGGTCAACGGACCCGTGATGCGCCGCTAAGACTTCGGGCGCTCAAGCCCCATTTCACGATAGTGCGCGGGATCATCGGCCCAGTTCTCGCGCACTTTCACATGCAGGAAGAGATGCACCTTGTGCCCGAACAAGGATTCCATCTCTGCGCGCGCCGATGAGCCCAGCTCCTTAATCAAAGAGCCGCCCTTGCCGAGCACAATCGCCTTCTGTCCGTCGCGCTCCACGAAGATCGTCTGTTCGAGACGCGCACTGCCGTCCTTCATCTCCAACCACTGCTCCGTCACGACCGTCGTCGAGTACGGCAGCTCCTGGTGTAACCGGTCGTAAATGCGCTCGCGCGTGATCTCGGCCGCGAGCAGCCTGAGCGGAATGTCCGACGCCTGATCCTCAGGATACGCCCACGGCCCCTCCGGCACGTGAGCCGCGAGATAGCGCACCAAATCGGCCGTCCCGTCGCCCTTTTCCGCCGAGATCATGAACACCTCGTCGAACTTCGTTTCCGCCCGGAATCGATCGACCAGCGGCAACAACAGATCGCGCTTCACGGCATCAACCTTGTTCACGACCAAAATCGCCGACCGCCGCGCATCCTTGAGCCCGCTCACGATCCGCGCCGTATCGCGCGCCGAGAGCCCGTCGGGATCCCGCAGCAACTCCGGTGCATCGACAATAAGACAAACGAGGTCGGCATCCGCAGCCCCAGCCCACGCCGCTTCGACCATCGCCTGATCGAGCTTGCGCTTCGGCACGAAGATGCCGGGCGTATCGACCAGCACGATCTGCGAAGTGCGTTCGATCACCACGCCACGCACGCGCATGCGTGTCGTCTGCACCTTGCGGCTTACGATCGATACTTTCGAGCCGACCAGCCGGTTGACCAGCGTCGACTTGCCTGCATTCGGCGCCCCGATGATCGCAACGAACCCGCAGCGTGTCGCTTGCTCGCTCACGCGGTCAGCCTTTGCAGCAGCGCGCGCGCCGCCGCTTGTTCCGCCGAACGAAGGCTCAAGCCCTCGCCCATCGCCGAGTCATGACCGCGCACAGAAACCTCCACCGTGAACCGCGGCGCATGATCCGGGCCCTCGCGCCGCGACACGCGATAGGTCGGCGTGCCCAACTTGCGCCCTTGCGCCCATTCCTGCAACGCATTCTTCGGGTCTCGCAGGTCGCCGGTGACCTCGCTCATCAACGGCTGCCAATACTTCACCACGAACTTTCGCGCCGCCACGATCCCGCCGTCGAGATAGAGCGCACCGATAACCGCCTCGCAGCCATCGCCCAAGATCGCCGCCTTCTTGCGTCCGCCAGAGCGATCCTCCGAGGGCGCCAGAATGAGCTCGCGGTCGATGCCTGCAGCCTCGGCCACGCGCGCGCACGTCTCCATCCGGACCAACGCGTTCAGCTTCAGGGCGAGCAAACCTTCTTTCTCGTTTGGAAACTGCTCGATCAGAAGCTCCGAAATGATAAGCCCCAGCACGCGATCGCCCAGAAACTCCAGCCGCTCGTTGTCCGCCCCACCCGCGCTCGAATGGGTGAGCGCGCGGGTCAGCAACGCTGCGCTCTTGAAGCGATGCCCGAAGCGAACCGTCGAGGCCGTGCCGTCGCTTTTGCGCGCCTTAGCCGATCGTATGGAAGAAGCGCCCGTAGCGGATTGCCCACGGCCACTTCCAGACTTCCCAGATTTGCGCGCTACCATCGGTCGAGAAAAAGATGATGTCGGCCCGGCCGACAAGGTTTTCGGAAGGCACGAACCCGACGCCGCTTTCCGGGATGCGGCTATCGTTGGAATTGTCGCGGTTGTCACCCATCATAAAGTAGTGCCCGGGTGGAACAACGAATTCCTGCGTGTTGTCCGCACCCGATTTGTCCGGCTCGCGATCGAGAACATAGTACTGGACGCCGTTCGGCAGCGTTTCGCGATAGCGCGGCACGCGCTCCTCGCCGTAAGCCGTTTCCTGCACGAAGTCGTCGACGCGCTCCAGCTTGCACGGCGAACCGTTGATGTGCAGCACGCCATCGATCATCTGAATGCGATCGCCCGGCATGCCGACGACGCGCTTGATGTAATCCTCCCACGGCCGCGCCGGCAACCGGAAGACGGCGACATCCCCGCGCTCCGGTTCCGCCGCCCAAACGCGCCCGCCCATGACTTCCGGCGAGTACGGAAACGAGTGCTTTGAATAGCCGTACGAGAACTTGGAAACGAAGAGATAGTCGCCGACAAGAAGCGTCTCTT
>CAYXQB010000083.1:0-11958 GCA_964466435.1 uncultured Flavobacteriaceae bacterium
CGCGAAGTCGGGCAGGAAGTTCGTCTCGCGCGTCGCGTTGACGTAGACGGGCTCCGCGCCCGCCGACAGCGCCGCCGCCGCGTAGCATTGGTAGAACGGGTTCGGGATCAGCACGACGGGCTTCTTGCCCGCTTTCTCTTCGGGGATCGTGATGAAGGCGGCGCTGAACAAGCCTTCGCGCGTACCAACGAGCGGCAGGATGTGGCGCGCCGGGTCGACAGCGGACCCAAGCTTGTAGCGGCGGCCGAGCCAGCCTGCGATCGCTTGGCGCAAATGATCCGGGCCGATGATCGGCGGGTAACGTCCGAAGTCGGCGATGTGCTTGGCAAGGATCTCACCCACGAAGGCGGGCACCGCATGCTGCGGCTCGCCGATATGCATGTGGATCGGCGGCTGACCGGGCGCGACGCCTTCGAGCAGCTTGTTGAGGCGCGTGAACGGGGAGGTGGGTAGGGCGTCGAAACGGGACATAGGGAATATTCGCGCGCGCAGGTCAGCGAAGCAACTGCGCAGACTCTGCGAGACGATAGCCCAGCCGGCGGTCAGCTACATCCGCATCACCGTGCCGAAGTATTCGCGGAAGAACCGGCCCGCATCCACCTCCATCGCCACCTCGTGCGCATAGCGAATGTCGCGTTTCGACTAATGATGCTCTGGTGGCCCGATGATTACGAATGACTGGAATGCCTCGTCACTTCGGTCATTCGAGACGAACATTGCGAACCGACATCTTTCCCTTTTCGGACACCCAGCTTTAGCGCCACAATCCTCGTTTGTATTCTCCAACGACGCAGTTCAACCGTGGGCAGACCGCTGCGTGCATCATGCTAGCGGCCGGATATTCTGATTCATGCGAAAGACATTCGTCGGGTCGTATTTGGCCTTGATCTGCTGGAGCCGCCGGTAGTTGGGCCCGTAGGCCGCCGCAACCGGATCGCCGGTTTCGTCGTCGTCCAGATAATTGACATAGCGTCCCGCGGCGAAGAACCGTCGCATCGCCTTGGCCGTTTCACGCGCCCATTCGATGCAGGCGCTCGTGTCCGCGTGATCGGTCCATTGGGCCAGGATCAAAAAGTTGTAGCCTTCTTTCCGGTGCGGGAACGCCGTTTCGCTGACGCCCACTCGCGTAACCGCGCCATGCAAATGCTCGATAAGAAACTGGCCCATGGGCGTTGGACAGCGCGCGAAGCAATCGATCATCGTCTCGATTGCAGCATCGCTGAGCTCGGTCAGGAAATTCGACTTCCAATAGTTGAGAGCGCCTTTCGGAAAACCGGCGTCGAGCATGGTATTGAGCTGGTCGTAGGCAATCGGCCCGACCCCATCCGACAACGGCGCTCCGAATCGCTTCAGCGGCTGCACCGCTCGCTCTGCCTCCGCAGGCGGGCCGCAATGACAGGTGACCATCGCGGCGACCGGCGTCCCGGAGCCGTCGGGTGCGTGTGTCAGGGCGGCGAACAGGATCTGTTCGTCGGCTAGAGATCGCGTCGCGTCCCGGAAGAAATTCAACGTGTCGCGTGCGCGCGCAAATGGGTGAGCAATCGGGCCGCCGATGACGGTGGGGCCCACCGGGTGCAGATCATATTCAAAGCTTGTCGCAATGCCGAAATTGCCGCCGCCGCCGCGAAGGGCCCAGAAAAGGTCGGGCTCCGACTGCTTTGCGACCTGCAAGACTTTGCCATCCGCGGTGACCAGTTCGACGGCGCGGAGATTGTCGAGGGCCAGACTATGCTTGCCCATCAGCCAACCGATCCCACCGCCGAGCGTCAGCCCGCCGATGCCGGTTGTGGAAACCACGCCGCCGGTGACGGCGAGATTGTGTTTTTGTGTTGCGGGGTTGAGATCGGCCCACGTGGCGCCACCTTGCGCACGTGCGGTTCTTGCCCGCGGGTCGACAACGACGCTCTTCATCGGCGACAGGTCGATCATGACCCCGCCATCGATCGTCGCCCGACCCGCAACGTTGTGACCGCCGCCGCGAACCGCGACTTCAAGGCCGAGTTTGCGGGCAAGATCGAGTGCCGCGACGACATCGGGGACACCGTGGCATCGTGCGATCAGGGCCGGCCGCTTATCTACCAGGCCATTGTGAACCTTGCGCGCTTCCTCGTAGCCGGTGTCCGCGGGCCGTAGAACCTGTCCCTTGAAGCCGGCTGCAAGCTTGGCTGCGGCGTCGGCAACGAACGAGGTCGATCTCATAGCGCTCTGCTCCTTAAAACTGCCGCCAATGTCTCCGGCGAACGTCGCCCCAGCGCAAACGCGAAGTTTTCAGCTGCAGATGAATTAGATTCAGCTACACTGGCCCCATGAAGTCCTTGCCCCCACTTGTGGAATTGCGTGCGTTCGACGCGGCCGCTCGCCACATGAGCTTCAAGAAGGCCGCGTTAGAGCTGGGCGTGACGCCGACCGCGATCAGCCATCAGGTCAGACTGCTCGAACGCTATTGCGGACAGGCGCTGTTTCGCCGTCGACCGCGGCCGTTGACGTTGACCGATGCCGGCGCGCGCCTGTTCCCAGCCATTCGCAGTGGTCTTGAAACGTTTGAAGGCGCGATCGTCGCCGTCAGACGTCTTGGTGAGGAACGCCCACTTCGCGTGACGACCACGAATGCCTTCGCCAGCCGCTGGCTTGTGCCTCGGTTGCCTGCGTGGCAGAAGCTGCGCGCCAATGTACCTCTGGAGGTGATTGGAACAGACAGCGTGCTCGACCTTGGCGCCGGCGACAGCGACGTCGCCATTCGCTATGCCACCAGCCGCACCGGCGATCCGGAAGGCGTCGCCGAGATTTTGCTGACCGACACATTCTGGCCCGTATACAATCCAAAGCTGCTCGCGCGGGCGCGACTGAAGCGTCCGGCCGATCTCGCGAAGGTTCTGCTCATCCACGCGTATTGGGCGCCGGGCGACCGCGACCCGCCGACGTGGCGGCGGTGGCTAAACGCAGCGCGGCACAAGTGGTCCGATGTGCCCGAATACAAGGACATGCAGCATCTGAACTTTCGCGAGGAATCGCACGCCATCGAAGCGGTCATCGGAGGGCAGGGCGTTGGGTTGTTCAGCGACGTTCTGGTGGCGAAGGAGCTCGCCGCGGGCACGCTCGTAAAGGCGTTCGATCTCAGCTTGCCGGGTTATCGCTTCTACGTGGTTCGGCGTCCGGATCATCCTCGCGAAAAGCAAATCCGTGCGTTCGCATCCTGGCTAAAGTCGTCGACCTAGAACGCCTTGGACAAGCCGGACGACTTCTAAAGGCTGTGCGTCCGCTATCGGCGAAATCTTGCCGCACCGCCGTGATCGCGTGAACAGTGAGTTTTGGTCGATCCAGCCGTTTTTGCGCGACGACCTCACTTGGCTGCCTTCCATGGCGCTAACGCTGCCGACGGAACCGGGCGCAGCGGAAGTGTAACCGGTGACGACGACGGGGCTTTCCGCAAAAGCAAAGGGCGCCTTTTCGGGGCGCCCTTTTTCTTCGCTTATTGGCTGGAGGAAAGAACCTAGTGGATGCGTTCGCCGTGTTGGGTGACGTCGAGGCCTTCGACTTCTTCGTCCTTCGTGACGCGCAGGCCGATCGTGAATTTGATCGCCATCAGGATCACGAACGTGGCGATCGCGCAGTAGATGCCGGCGTAGAGCAGGCCTTCGATCTGCGTCCAGATTTGACCTGGGTTGCCGTCGACGGCGCCGCTTCCCAGGCTGTTGATGCTCTTGAGCGCGAAGACGCCGGTCAGGACCGCGCCGACGGCGCCGCCGATGCCGTGCACACCAAAGGCGTCGAGCGAGTCGTCGTAGCCGATCTTGTGCTTCAGCCAGACGGCACCCGCATAGCAAACGACACCTGCGATCAGGCCGATGTAGAGGCTGCCCGAGGGATCGACGAAGCCTGCGGCCGGCGTGATCGCGACGAGACCCGCAACGGCGCCGGAGAGCATGCCGAGGACGCTCGGCTTCTTCTGGAAGATCCACTCGACCAGCATCCACGACAGCGCCGCGGCGGCAGCGGCGATCTGCGTGTTGGCCATCGCGATACCGGCGAGCGCGTTCGCGGCGACGGCCGAGCCCGCGTTGAAGCCGAACCAGCCGACCCACAGAAGCGAGGCACCGATCAACGCATAGAGTAGATTGTGCGGCGCCATGTTCTCGGTGCCGTAGCCGTGGCGCTTGCCGAGTACGAGCGCGCAAACTAGGCCTGCAATGCCCGCGTTCAAGTGGACGACCGTACCGCCGGCGAAGTCGAGCACGCCCTTACCGCCCAAGAAGCCGCCGCCCCACACCCAGTGCGCGATCGGCGCATAGACGAGAAGCAGCCAGGCGGTGATGAAGACGAGAAGCGCCGAAAACTTCATGCGGTCGGCGAAGGCGCCGGTGATGAGCGCCGGGGTGATGATCGCAAACGTCATCTGGAACGTCATGAAGACCGATTCCGGAATCGACGCGGCGAGCGAGTGCGCGACCTCGTTGTTGCCCATACCGGCGAGCATGAAGCGCTCCATGCCGCCGATCAGCCACTGATTGTCGCCACCGTTGGTAAAGGCGAGCGAGTAGCCGATGACCGCCCAGAGCACGGTGACAAGCGCCGTGATCGCGAAGCTTTGCGCCGCGGTCGCCAGAATGTTCTTCTTGCGCACCATGCCCGAATAGAAGAGCGCGAGGCCCGGAACCGTCATCATCAGGACGAGCGCCGTGGAGGTCAGCACCCAGGCGGTGTCGCCGCTGTTCAGCGCCAATGCAGCGGCGTGCGGCGGTAGGGCGGGGGCTTCCGGTTTTGCCTCTTCGGCGGCCGGTGCTTCGGCGGGGGCAGCCGCAGCAGGTGCTTCCGGTGCGGCGTCGGCTGCTGCGGGCGCCGGCTCTGCGGCCGGTGCTGTTTCGCTCGCAGCCGGTGCGGCTTCGGACGTGGGTTGCGCATGCGCGGCCGCCGTCAGCAGGAAGACCGCGATCATCGTGGCGAGTGCAAGCGCCATAGCGAGGATGCGAAGCGGCTCAAGAGAGATCGTTTTCGTACGGGGCATGAAGGTTCTCGTTCGTGCGTCGTTGTCGTTGATCATCTGCGCAGGCATTAGAGCGCCCCCGCGTCGGTTTCGCCGGTGCGGATGCGCACCACATGTTCGAGTGGGAAAACGAAGATCTTGCCGTCGCCGATCTGGCCGGACTTCGCGGTTCTCGTAATCGTCTCGACGACGCGGTCGGCGAGGTTGGCCGCGACCGCGATCTCGAGCTTGATTTTGGGTACGAAGCTGACCGCGTATTCCGCACCGCGGTAGATCTCGCGGTGGCCCTTTTGGCGGCCGAAGCCTTTGACCTCGCTGACGGTCATGCCTTCGATGCCGAGTTTCGTGAGTTCTTCGCGAACCTCGTCGAGTTTGAACGGCTTGATGATCGCCGTGATGAATTTCATGGGAACCCTCGCTTTCTGAGTGGTGTGTCGAGGGAATGATCGGCCGGGCGGGCGCCAAATTGCGTGCCTCAAGTGGCGGCAGTTTTTTGGGCGATTGCCGTTAATTTGAGCAGGGTCAATGCGGCCCTTGGCGGGCTTGGATGATTGAGGGTCCGGGCCTATGTGATTGATCGGTATGACAAACGTGCAGGACAAGTACGACGTCGTGGTGGCCGGCGGGGGCATGGTGGGGCTCACGCTCGCGCTGGCGCTTGCCAAGGCAGGCGTCGAGACGGCGGTCGTGGACGGTCTCGATCCGAAGCTTGTCGTCGATGCGAAGTTCGACGGGCGCGTGAGTTCGGTTTCGCCGGCGTCGCGGCGGTTGCTGGAGACGCTCGATCTCTGGGGATTCCTGGGCCCCCACGCACAGCCGATCGGCGACATCATCGTCGGTGACGGATCGGTGCGCGAAGGCGCGTCGGCGGCGCTCTTGCACTTCGATCATCGCGAGATGGGGGATGTGCCGCTCGCGCATATGATCGAGAACCGGCATTTTCGCATGGCGCTGCAGCGCGGGATTGAAGGTGTTTCAGCGCTCACGCTGATTGCGCCGGAGCGCGTGGTTTCGACTGCGGTTGAGGGCAATTTTTCCGTCGTGACGCTCGGGTCCGGGCGACGGCTTAGGGCCTCGCTCGTTGTTGCGGCGGACGGGCGCACTTCGCCGCTGCGGGAAGCGGCGGGGATCAAGACGGTTGGGTGGTCGTACAAGCAGACGGGGATCGTCGCTACGATCGGGCATGAGAAGCCGCATGAGGGAACCGCGTATGAGCTCTTCTTCGGGTCGGGGCCGTTCGCGATCTTGCCGATGACGGGGAACCGTTCGTCGATCGTGTGGTCGGAGCGCGCGGATCAAGCGCCTGCGTTTCTGCAGCTCGACGACGCGGCGTTCCTTGCCGAAGTGGCGCAGCGGTTCGGCGATCAGTGGGGGCTCTTGTCGCTCGAGGGGCCGCGCTGGTCGTATCCGTTGTCGATGCATTTGGCGATGTCCTATTTGGGGCCGCGTTTTGCGCTTGCGGGCGACGCGGCGCACGGGGTGCATCCGATCGCGGGGCAGGGGCTGAATCTGGGCTTGCGGGATGCGGCGGCGCTGGCGGAAGTGGTTGTCGAGGCGCGCTCGCTCGGGCTCGATATCGGCTCCGAAGCCGCGCTCGCGCGGTATCAATCGTGGCGGCGGTTCGACAATGCGTTGTTCACGGCGTCGTTCGATGCGCTCAATCGACTGTTCTCGAACGACATTGCGCCGCTCGCCGCGGTTCGGCGGATGGGGCTCGATATCGTCGACTCGATCGCTCCGCTGAAACGATTCTTTATGCGGCAGGCGAGCGAGGGGGCGGTCGAGCTTCCGAAGCTCATGCGCGGTTAGTGGCGGCCAAGGCGTTCGCGGTAGGTGCGGTCGAGGTCTTGATAAAAGTCTCTTGCCTGGGTGATGACGTGGCGCCAGCGGGCCGCTTCGGCTTCTTGGCGGGTCGCGTAAGGTTGGTCCATCCAGGTGACCCTGCCGTCCTTCTGCGGTTCGACGGGCGGGGTGGCGTCGTTGATCTGGTCCACCGATTGGCGGAAGTGCGCGTTCGGGTTCATGCGGTCGACGTAGGCTTGCAGGTCGGCGTCGAGACGGCGCTGGTCATGCGCGTGGAGCGCACGCCTCACACGATCGCCCCAGAGGCGCCAGGCGACCATGGCGATGAGCGCCACGACGAACGGCCAGAGGGTCCAGAGCGCGTCAAGCAGCATCGCGGTTGAGGCCCGCTTTTGCCAGGCGTTGTTCGTATTCGAACCAGCGTTTCGTCTTGTCGCGGCCGAGTTGGTGCAGGTAATCCCACGAGAAGAGGCCGGTGTCGTGGCCGTCGTCGAAGACGAGGCGGACGGCATAGCGGCCGACTTGTTCGATACGCTCGATCGCGACGTTCTTCTTGCCGGCGACCGTGACCTTCGTCGAGGCGCCGTGGCCTTGCACTTCGGCGGAGGGGCTTTCGACGCGCAGATACTCGGCGGGAAGCGCGAATTTCGTGCCGTCTTCGAACGTCACGGTCAGGGTTCTGTCGGCCTTCCTATAGTGCAGGTCGGTGACCCAGGGGGCGTCGCTCATTTGAGTTCTTCGTCGGTCAGTTCGCGCGCTTCGTCGGCGAGCATGATCGGGATGCCGTTCTTGATCGGATAAGCGAGGCGGGCCGCCTTCGAGATCAACTCGTGTTTGACGGCATCGTAGGCGAGCGGGGCTTTCGTCACCGGGCAGACGAGGATCTCGAGCAGTTTGGGATCGACGCGGGCTTCAGTCTCGCTCATTGCAGCGTGCCTCCGTGACCGCTCGACGCCATCTCGATCAGCGTGGTGAGAAGCTGCGCGCGGTCGGAGAGGGTGCCGGCTTCGAGCAGCGCTTGCTTTTCGGCGGGCGCGAACGGGCAGATCATGGCGAGCGAGTTGATGAGGGTTTCGGCGGGCGCCCGATCGATCAGCGAAAGGTCGGCCTCGATGCGCTTTTGTTCCATGTAGCTTTTCAGGCAGATGCCGAGGCGCTTTCTGTCGATGTAATTGTCGTCGTCGGCGTCTTTCAGATCGTCCGCGTAGGGTGCGTAGTCGGGTTCCACTTCGCGGTAGGGCGATGAGGTCTTCATCTCCTGCGCGATGCGGAAGCGGATGACGCCCGAAAGCGTGATGAAAAAGCGTCCGTCGCCGGTGTCGCTCCACGAGGTCAACCGTCCCAAGCAGCCGACTGGGTAGAGTTTCGGGCGGCGTTCGTCTTCGACGGTGGGCTGAACCATGCCGATGACGCGTGTTTGGCGCAGTGCCGTATCCACCATTGCGAGGTATCGCGGCTCGAAGATGTTGAGCGGCAAGCGTCCGCGGGGCAGGAGCAACGCGCCCGCGAGCGGAAAGACCGGAATCGTTCTGGGCAGGTCGGCCAAGCTTGGGATGGGTACGCTCGGCACCGGTCGTCCTCTCAAGAAAACAGCAGCGAGGAAAGTTTGCGGCGGCCCGCTTGGACGGCGGGATCGGCTGCCCCCAACGCCTCGAACAGCGTCAGCAATTGTTTGCGCGCGGCGGCTTCGTTCCAGTTCCGATCGCGGCGAATGCTCTCGAGAAGCTCGCCCACGGCGGCTTCGGATTGACCGCGCGCGGCAAGCGCTGCGGCGAGATCGAGCCGGGCTTGATGATCGGCCGGGTCCTTTTGCACTTTCGCATGCAGTTCGGCGACGTCGCCTGCGGCTTCGGCCTGGCCCGCAAGCTTGAGCTGCGCATGAACCGTTGCGATCGCTTCGTGGTTCGCGTGCTCCGGCGGGACCATGGCGAGCGCTTGCTTCGCGCGCTCGACGTCGCCGGTTGCGAGATAGCATTTCGCGAGGCCGCCAAGGGCGACCGGGTTTTGCGGATCTTCCTGCAGGATCTGCGCGTAGGCTTGAGCGGCGGTACCCAAGTCGTTGGCCGCGACGGCTTCGGCGGCGATCGCGAGCAGTTCGTCGATGGGCGAGGGGCCGGCGTCGCCGCCCAAGCGCTTGATGAAATCGCGCACTTGCGATTCGGGCAGCGCACCCATGAAGCCGTCCACCGGCTGACCATTCTTGAAGGCATAGACCGCTGGGATCGACTGGATGCGCATTTGGGCTGCGATGCGCTTGTTCTCGTCGATGTTGATCTTGACGAGTTTGACGGCGCCCTTTGCCTCTTTCACGACCTTCTCGAGCACCGGCGTCAGCGTGCGGCAGGGGCCGCACCAGGGCGCCCAGAAATCGACGAGCACAGGCACATCGCGCGAGGCTTCGATGACGTCCGCGACGAACGTGCGCTCGGACGATTCTTTGATCAGATCGCCCGCTGGGGCGCCGCCGCCGTCCGGTTTTTGTCCAAGAATTTGCATGGCAGTTCGTCAGCCTCTTAGTCGATAAGTCATTGGTCGGCCTCGCTTATAGCGCCTGGTGCGCGGCGCGGAAAGCGCAAGGTCAGGGCCTCATGACCCTGCGCCGCTACGAATTTCAGCAGATCGACACTCGAAATGGCGGTTGTTGCCGTGTTTTCAAGCGGGTGAAAGTTCAAGGGGTTCACGCCCAGCATCGTTTCGTCGAGCACGGGCGTGACCGTGTGCGTCCGGTTGTTGAAGAGCGCGAACGGGGTGACCGATCCGGGCTCCACGCCCAAATGCTCGCGCAACAGGTCTGCCGACGCAAACGACAAGCGGCCGCGCGCGCCGATCAGGGGCCCGAGCGTTTTCAAGTCCACGGGGACGTCTTCGAGCGTTACGGCCAGGAAGAGCCGATCCTTCTTGTCCTTCACGAACAGGTTCTTCGTGTGTCCGCCTTCGATCTTGCCGCGCAGTCGCTTCGCCTCTTCGACCGTGAAGACGGGCGGGTGCGCGATCGTTGCGTGGGCGAGCCCCAAGCGGGTGAGTTCGGCGAAGAGGTCGTTCGGCGTCGATTTCATGTGGTGCAGGTCTTGTGCGGGCGGGTCACGGGGCCGGTTGGGAGGGGGTACCCCAGCGGAAATTCGACGAACAACCCCATGTACCCGGAGGTTAGAGGTGAAACTGCTCTTGGGCGCCCCAAAAATCGGGTGTGCCTATCCAGCCCGGGATACTGGCCCTGTCGTCGAAAATCATCGAGCCATCGGTTCCTCTGTTGCATATCGACAGACTATAGAATATAACGTGAACTTAGGCAAGAAAAAGGGATGCCGAATGTCGGCCGTCACGTACCTTGGCTAAGGCGGAACGCGAGCCAGGCTGCGATGGCAAGGAAGGCGCCCGTCGTGCCGTGCGCGCATAGCAGTTGGAAGAACCGCACCCAAGCCGCGGGCTGTAGCACGTGGGATAGGCCGATCACCGTGAAGTGGACGACGGCGTAGAGTTCGACGGCTTTGGCGAGGTCAGTTGTCATGGGCTGGCACTTGGCTGCTAATGTCGTTTTGGCTTTGCGAGTTTAGGCGGCGGTGAGATGACGGACATTGCGGTGATTGGTCCCGGGGCGATCGGGTGTGCGTTCGCGGCGGCGGTAGCCCAAGCCGGGCATGCTGTTTCGATCGCTTCGCGCACGCCGTTCGCAGCGCTCGACGTGACCTATCCCGGCGGGCGGGTGCAGGGCGCGGTGCGGGCGTTGTCGCTCGCCGAGGCGCGGCCTTTTCCGGTCGTGATGCTGGCGACAAAGGCGCATCAGACTGCCGATGCCGCGCCGTGGCTCAAGGCGCTGTGCGGGCCGGGAACCGTGCTCGCCGTGTTGCAGAACGGTGTGGAACATGTGGCGCGCGTGCAGCCGCTTGTGGCGCGCGGGGTTGAGATCGTGCCCGCGATGGTCGCGTGTCCGAGCGATCGTACGGCGCCGGGCGTGGCCCACGTGACGGGGCCGGCGCGACTCGACATTCCGCAGGGTGCGGCGAGCGAGCGTTTCAGGGGCGTCTTCGAAGGCTCGTTCGCGGAGGTCAGGATCGTCGAGGACTGGCTGACCTCGGCGTGGGGAAAGCTCGTGCTCAATGCGGTCGGCGGCGGGATCGGCGTGCTGACGCGCAAGGGCAACGAGGTGCTGCAGGATGAGGGGATCGCGCGGCTTTACCGTGCGCTTGCGGCGGAGGTCGCTGCAGTCGCGCGCGCGGAAGGCGCGAAGTTGCCGGAGGATATCGGCGAGCGGCTTTACGCGATGATCTCGCGCGGGCCGCATTTGCACATGGGGTCGATCGTCGTCGACCGGCTCGCCGGGCGCGCGACGGAATGGCAGGCGCGCAACGAGGTGGTGCTCAGGCTCGCGGCGAAGCACGGCATCGCGGTGCCGCTGAACGAGGTTGTTTGCAATTTGATCCGGGCGGGGGAGCCGATTTAGGCGCTCAAACTGCTCAAACTACTTGGTGGTTGTTCTTAGGTTTGAGACCGCTTCGAGTTCCAGCAACATGAACGGCGTGCCGTCTTCGAAAAACCGTTGCGGGTCTTGCCTCGTGTTGTCGCGAAAGCGGCCACGAAATTTTCCGAAGATACGGATCGCTCCACTCATGCTTTGAAGGTGAAGCTCCCTAAGTTGATCAAGGTCTGGCCGGATGACTTTGTCCGTCGGAAACCACACAGTGACGCCGAACTTGCAGCGAGAGTCCAGGAGCATGGTCGCGTGGAGGGAGAACGTGATCTCGGCGCTTACTTCAATGAGCTGGTCGGCGTACTCACCGGGTTTGGGGGCGAGGTCGCACAATTCCACTTGGCGCGCACTCTGGGAATGAGAGGGGCCCGTCGTGAACGCTATGGCCATACAAAGGACGGTTGTGAAACCGAGAATCTTCACTTTGTGAGCTCACACACTATTGCGGACGCACGAGGCCCGTGAGCCCGTCGATGCTTTCGGCGTTCGAGGTGTAACGGCGTTCGGCCCATTCATCGCGGGTGCGGTGATCGATCGCGCGTTTCAGCTGATCGCGTTCGCCCTTGAAGTCGTAGAAGGGGACGCCCCAGCCGCAGCTGTCGGCAATGCGATCGACGTCGACGAAGACGATATTGCGGGCGCGTTCGAAGCCCGGGAACTTCTTCAGTTCTTCGTGGAAACGGGGGTCGTCGAACTGCATGACGCT
>CAYXQB010000084.1:0-11842 GCA_964466435.1 uncultured Flavobacteriaceae bacterium
TTTGGAATCGGAACAAAACAACCCCGGGCAAGGCACTGGGTCATCAATATCGCGTGCAAGGAGAGTTGGCAAAAAAAGCCTCTGTGAAGCTGCCGGCCAGGCTTGAAATTCCCCACGGGCAAACGCTCTGTTAAAGTCGCCAAGGGGGCTGGGATGCAAGATTCCTTATTCGGAGCCGCAACTTCTGAGGGAGCGCGGCTTAGGGGCAACTTTGAGGTTGTACCTCCGTACGAACTGATAGCCACCGACGAACGATACCCAATGCCGCAAGAGGGCATCGCCCTGTGCCTCTCTGGCGGGGGTTATAAGGCGATGCTGTTTCATCTCGGTGCCGTACTGCGCCTCAACGAGCTTGGCTTACTACCGAAGCTTGCGAGGATCACCAGCGTGTCCGGCGGCTCGCTCCTCGCCGCATATCTGGGCCTGCGTTGGAAAGCGCTAAAGTTTGACAGCAATGGTGTGGCAGGAAATTTGGATCGGCTGGTGGCAAGGCCTATTCGGCGCCTCGCTTCGACCACAATGGACAAGCCCGCGATCTTGTTTCGGATTCTTGGCCTACGTTTTACCTTAAACTATATGCGCCTCGTTCTCGAGGCGCGGTTGTTTCGCCTGGCGACTATGCAGGCCTTGCCCGACCATCCTCGCTTTGTAATCACCGCTGCGAACGTACAGTCCGGAGCGCTGTTCCGGTTCATGAAGCCTCGACTACGCGACTGGCGCGTAGGTGACATTCCACGCTCTCATGTTCGCCTTAGCTTTGCTGTTATGGCCTCCGCCGCGTACCCGCCTTATCTATCGCCGATGGTGCTCAATCTGCAGCCAAGTAGTTTCGCGAAGGAAAGCGGTTACGACCTCAGGGAGAAGGAATTTAGACGTCGAATTTTTCTGACTGACGCAGGCGTGTACGACAACCTAGGGATAGAAACTGCGTGGAAGAAATACGATACCGTGTTCATCAGCGATGCAGGGTTCAGCCCGCTGCCGAGTGCGAGACCATCTAGCGGCTGGTACGGTCACATAGTTCGCGTGTTTGAGCTTGTCGCCCACCAATCTCGTAAACTTAGGAAGCGTCAAGTAATCGAATCTCTGAAGCTGCGTGACTCGATGCGTGAGGCGGGTTTCCAGGAGCAGGACCCCCTCTACAGGAAATTCTCGCGCAAGGGTGCGTACTGGGGCATTCGGTCTGATATCAAGCACTACGATCTTGACTCATATTTCGATGTCCCTTTGCGCGAGGCACAAAGGCTCTCGGAACTACCTGTCCGGCTAGCCCGCATGTCGCGCTCCGATCAAGCCAGACTTATCGATTGGGGATACACCGTCTGCGATGCCGCGCTGCGGCGTCACTTCTTCAAGCAAGGCGAAGCTCCTGCATCGACGCCGAACGGATCTTTTCCTCGCTCGGAGGGCTAGCATGTTCCGAGTACATAAGTTGGAGCGATTCTTGCGCAGTTTGGAATAGGAATACGGCGACAGGTAATGGTGTCCCCAGCGATTGTGGCGTTCAAGCGCCGCAAGAGCAGGCGAGACGCCTGCGCTCCCAGGGCAAGCGCCTCCCCGTAGAGTTCGCCACTTTCGACAAACACTGACCTTCATCCGTGCCGCCTTCTCCCGCGCGCACCCGCCATGACGCTTGCGATCGGCAAGGATTGGCCCCGCAACGCCAGCCGGCGCTTTAAGGCTCGCGACGCAGGGCTTCTCTGGGATCGGGACGAAGAAAGCATCGTGTTTTTCTTCTTGCTTTTGTTCTTATTTTGTTCTATATTGTCGGCACGTAGCAAGAGCCGATGGTTCGATGACAATCGAAGATAGATGCGGTGCGCCGGACGTGCCGGCCAAACCGGGATTTTACATCGCTCAGTCGCGTTTTCGCCGGCTAACTCTCGGGTACATGGGGTCGTTCGCTCAAATTCGCGCGGGAGTATCCCCCCGCCCCAGGTCCCACGCACTCTCCCACCGTCCCCGGAACGGGGGACTCGTCACAGACTCCGTGCTAGGCCGGGCCGGAAATACCAAATGAGGTTGGTGTGCGTGTCGTCTTTCGCATTTTGAAGTGGCTGGGCATCGGTGTGGGCGGCTTTGCCGGTGTTGTCGCGGTGCTGGCGGTTTGGAACGGGTCGTTCTGGTCGTCGTATGCGGGGCCGACGACGCTGCTCGCGCATCGCGGGTTGGGGCAGACCTATCACCGGCAGGATTTGGACAACGAGACCTGCACGGCGACGCGGATCTATCCGCCGGAGCATCCCTATCTGGAGAACACGCTCGCTTCGATGCAGGCGGCGTTCGATGCGGGCGCGGATATCGTCGAGTTCGATATTCATCCGACCACGGACGGTCACTTCGCGGTGTTCCACGATTGGACGATCGACTGCCGCACCGAGGGCAAGGGCGTCACGCGCGAACAGGCGATGAGCGCTCTGAAGACGCTCGACATCGGCTACGGCTACACGGCCGATGGGGGCAAGACGTTTCCGTTCCGCGGCAAGGGTGTGGGGCTGATGCCGACGATGGACGAGGTGCTGGCCGCGTTTCCGGAGCGGCGGTTTCTGATCAACGTGAAGAGCAACGATCCGGCGGAAGGCGACCTTCTCGCGGAGCGTTTGCTGCAACTGCCGCAAACACGGCGCGATCAGTTGATGGCGTACGGCGGCGCGGCGCCGATCGAACGCTTGCGCGCGCGTATCCCCAAGTTTCGGGCGATGTCGCGAAAGACTCTCACAAGTTGTGGCGTTAACTACATCGCGTATGGGTGGAGCGGTGCGATCCCGCAAGCCTGCCGCGACACGCTGCTTCTCGTACCGTCAAACACGACGTTGCTGATTTGGGGGTGGCCGAATTTGTTCCTAGAGCGCATGGCCACCGCAAACACGCAGGTCTTCGTCAGAGGCCCCGTAACGTGGCAAATGCGCCGGTTCGATGCGTCGGGCATCGACGACCTGGCGGCCGCGCGAGGGTTTCCACAGGACTTCCCCGGCGGTATTTGGACGGACCGAATCGACCGCATTGCCAGCCACTTCGGCGTTAAGTCAAAGTCGTCGCAGCCGAATTGATGGCGCGGTTTCACCCTCGAATGGGATGAAAGCCCGCCCTAGCTTCGTTGTGAAGTGATTCGGCGGAGAAGAGGGTGATGGCCGCCAAGCGCCTTTGGGTACCGATCGCTTCTGTCGTGCTTGCCTTGGTTACCGCGCTTTCGCTTGCGCGGGCGGCCGGGGAAAGTGCGCCTGGCGACTTCCTGGTGCTGGCCATCAAGCCCGAAGGGGACGTCAAGGACTACCGCATGGTCCCCGTCGGCGAAACCGCGGTCGATCCCGCCCAATATCGCGATGTCGTGAAGTCGCTGCCGCGCAGCCTGTTCGGCGGCCCGATCGTGCGCCCTTACGACGAACGGGCGGAGCTGGCGCAGTGCAGGACGGCGTGTGCGGCTAACGCGAAGTGCGGAAACTTCACCTATGTACGGCCGGGCAAGGACCGGCCGGTCGGCGTATGCCATTTACGGCGCGTGGTCGATCAGCACACGACGGTCGCTTCGTCCCCGATCCCGGCGCCCACGGTCGC
Source organism: uncultured Flavobacteriaceae bacterium (assembly GCA_964466435.1). Classification (GTDB taxonomy): domain Bacteria; phylum Pseudomonadota; class Alphaproteobacteria; order Micropepsales; family Micropepsaceae; genus SZUA-430. The sequence continues at coordinate 3,556 of CAYXQB010000084.1, forward strand.
GACGCCCACCGTCGCGATGCCGCCGGTGGTCGAGAACGCGGCGCCTCAAACCGAGGTTGTCGTTGTGTCGCCGCCGCTGCGCAAGGAACGTCCGCTGGTCACCGTCGACAGTACGCGCAATGGACGGGCGCTCTACACGCCAGACGATGCGCCGGCGACGCCGGTTATGTTCAAGTTCAAGGTGCCCGTCGCAAGCGCCAAGATCGACGTGAAGGCGCAGACGCGTCAACGCGTTTTCGCGAACATCGAAGCGCTCGATGCCAAGGGCCGCGTGTTCAAGCGTAGCGGGATGTGGATTGCGGCCGACGGCGCGTCGCATCAGCTTTTGGTGCGCACCGAGGGCGACCGCATCAGCGGCGCGCGTATCACGACGCGCGAGGCTGGGGCCCTGATCGTCAGCGGTGTCGACTTCGTACGCTCAGCGAAGACCGTGGAGAGTGCGCCGGTGGAAGACCCTGCGGCCGGCGAGCCAGAGGAAGCCGACGTTCCGCCGCCACCCGCGCCCGAGCTTGTCGCGGAAGCGTTCCCGATGCCGCCGCGCGCTGCCCCGACTGATGCACCTGCCGACGCGGCCGAAACAGCGCCGGAGACGGCGAGCGAAACGGTTGTAGCGGAGCTTCCGGCCGACGCAGAGGCAACTTCGATCACGCTGCCGATCCAACCGCCTGCAGAGACTTCAGCGCCGGAAACCGCAAGCGTCGAAGCGCCTTCCCAAGAGACACCGGTCGTGACGCCGATTCCGGTTCCGCCCGACGAACCGCAAGAGCAGGCCCTGCCCCTTTGGCTCGCTGCCGGGGGCGCTGCGGTCTTCATGCTCGGCGGCGTCGGTCTGCTCCAGCAGAGCTATCGCAAGCGGACACTCGCGCGATTGACGACGCGTGTCTTGTCGGACGGTCTCGACCGTCAGGCCGTTCTGCTGACCGCCGACGAGCCGGATTTGAGCTTGCGCTTTTCGGTGCGTATGCCGGCCGACGTCAGCGCGCGGCAAACCACAATTACCATTACGCCAGACGGAGTGGCCGCATGACGACCCCGACCGATCTCACGCTATTGCAGTTCTTCGAAGTCGAAGATGCGAAGGCGCGCAAGGACGGCTTGAACGCGTTGTACGGCACGGCGGTGATGCGCAGCACGCAGGCCTTGCTCGCGACCGCGCCGACGCTGCTGCAGAACCAGGTCGCGCAGAGCGTGACGGAAGCGCTGAAAGGCGCGCTATCGGTCAAGATCGTCGACATTTTGGCCGCCGGGTGGAACGCGCGGAAAGAGTTGAAGCAGTACCACGACCGTTCGAAGTACCCGGGCGGCGAGATCGTCGATCATGCGCTGGGCAAACACGAGATTCTGTCGACGCATAAGCCGCGGCTGCAGATCATGCTCGATCAGTCGCCGATGGGCGCGGAGTTCGAGTTCGACGTGATCGTGAAGCTCAGCGTCGACGCGGCGGTGCTGCGCATTCAGGACGCTCGCATCATGCAGGCGCAGCTTGGCAAAGTCTCGGGCGGCGGGGCGATCAAGTGCGAGGAAGCGACGCTGTTTGCGCGCGCGACAAAGCCGATCGCGCTCCCGGGGACGCTGTCGTTCGGCAGCGGCATCGCGATACCGCGGCCAAAGGAGCCGCCGCAGCTTGCAGCCAAGAAGGCGGCCGACGCGGCTTAACGTATTGCCTCGACTGCTGCGGCGACGGCCAGAAGTTTGGCGTCGCCCATGTGCTCGCCGACGAGCATGAGGCCGCACGGGAGGTCGCCATTCCTGTGAATCGGCAGGCTGATCGCGCAACGATCGAGAAAGTTGAAGACGCTCGGATTGCGCAGGGCGAGCGCGTTGGCACGTGCGAAGGCGGCGGTGTCCGCAACGTCGGCGATGCGCGGTGCGACCTGCGGCGTCGTGGGGAGCGCCAGCGCATCGTAAGGCGCGGTGAGGGCCGCCACTTCGGCGATCATGGCGGCACGTGCCTTGGCGATGCCGATGTAGTCCGCCGCCGTCATGCGGCCGCCCATCTCGATACGCGTCAGAACATTCGGGTCGTAGCGTTCTTTGTGGCCGAAGAAATTCGCGGCGGCGTGGATGGCGTAGGCCTCGGCGTTGGCGAGCGTGCCCTTGGCGAACAGCGCCGGCAATTTGCCCAAGGCTTCGATACGGATACGCTCGACGCGCGCACCGGCGGCGCTCAAGCGGGCAAGCGTGCTCTCGACGGCGGCGGCGACAGAATGATCCAGATCGTTCAACACGAAGTCGGTCGGAACCGCGAAGCGCAGGCCCGCGATCGGAAGCGCGGGATGCGTTGCGCGCGGTCGGTCGGCGAGGATTCGGTCGACGAGCTCACAGCAGGCCACCGTGTTCGCGAGCGGGCCGATGCTGTCGAGCGACTCCGACAAAGGGAAGGCACCCTCGCGGGTTACGCGTGCTTGCGTCGGTTTGAAGCCAACGAGGCCGTTGAACGCGGCTGGGATGCGCACGGATCCGCCGGTGTCGGTGCCAAGGCCCATCGCGGCTTGACCGCGTGCGACCGAAACGGCAGCGCCCGAACTTGAGCCACCGGGAACGCGTTCGGGATCGCGCGCGTTCGCGCAGACGGGATCATGTGGATTTAGCCCCAAGCCGGTGAACGCGAACTCGCTCATATGTGTGCGGCCGATGACGATGGCGCCCGCTGCGCGAAGACGTGCTACGGCCGGTGCGTCGTTGGCGGCGGGCGCTGCATCGCGCAACACCACGGAGCCAGCCGCTGTCGGTTCGCCCGCGACGTCGAATAGGTCTTTCACCGAGACGGGGACACCGGCAAGCGCGCCGCTTGCGCCGCCCAGTTTGCGCATGCGGTCGGCGTGATCGGCTTCGGTGCGTGCGCGTTCGGCACTCACTCGGGTAAAGGCGGTCGCGTCCTTTGCGATCGATTCAAGCGCCGCCTCTACGAGCGCGCGGCTCGTCGTGCGGCCGTCGCTCAGAGCGCGCGTGAGGTCGGCGATGCTGCGGCCGGTCAGCTGCATTCAGTTACGGCGCGCCCGGCGGGCGGCCGTCCTTGCCGCTGAACGTCGGCTGGGGCAGCGGGCGCAGCTTGCGTTCGCGGCCGGAGTATTTGATCTCATCGGCATCGACCACGCCGTCGCCATTGCGGTCGGTGCGGTCGAACAGCGTGCGCCACTGCGTGGCGTACTCGCCGTAGACCAGGCGGCCGTCGGCGTTCCAGTCGAATATTGGCGACATCCCCGAGTCGGCGCGCAGACGCTCGTTGACGACGCGCATTTCCGCGGCATCGAGCGTCTCGTTGTTGTCGGCGTCGTCCAGCTTGAAATCCGCCTCTAGCGTCGCTTCGAGCTCGGCCTTCTGTACAAGCCCGTCTTTGTTGCCGTCGAAGCGCGAGAGACGCGCCTTCTCGGTCGGCGGCTTCTCGGCGTCGGGCGCGTTGGTGCTCGCCGGAGCCACGTCGCGCGTATCCGCGCCGCCGAAAACGTTCATGCTGCTACAGCCCTGAACCGCCATCGCAAGTACCGCCACGCAGACGGCCATCGATCGATTCATTGTTCCCCCCGGAAACGGCTAAACTTGGGACCGAACTCTAGACAACTCGCGCCCGGCGCGAAATCCCCGTAAAAGCACAGCCCATGAGCAAATTCCGCGAACGGCTCCAGAACGGCGTCTTGTTGGCGCTGGTGGTGCTGCTGATTGTGGCCATCGTGAACATTTACGAGACGCATGTCGCGCGCGTGCCGCACAATCTTGAGGGTCATAGCACGACCGAGGGCGGGATGACGGCCAATCCGCCGGCGCCCGCGTTCTAGCTACTCCGCGGCTTGCGGGCGCGGCGCGTGGAGTTCGCCGGCGAGGCCTTCGCGGATCGCGCCGAAGACGTTTGCTTCGGCGAGGTTCTTTGCGCCGACGATGGCGTGGGTCATGTTTGCCCAAGCGAAGTTTGCGTCTTTGAGACTTGCGCCGGACATGTTGGCGCGTGCGAGCTGGGCGCGGGCAAACTGCGCACCGTCCAGGTTCGCGCCGCGCAGATCGCAGTCGGTCAGGTCGGCGCCGTTCAACAGCGCTCCCGCGAGGTTCGCGTTGCGCAGGTCGGCGCCGATGAGGCGCGCGTGACGCAGGTCGGCGCGCGCAAGCGTGGCGCCTTGCAGATCGGCGAAGGTCCAATCGATGCCGGTCAAGACCACGCGCTCGTCGCCAACGATGTCGGCCGGACGGCCCCAGAGGCGCGTCTTTGCCGCCTCCTTCACGAAATTCATCCCAGCGAGTTTCGGCACGAAATTCTTTTCGCGACGATGCTGGTTCCAATGAAGCACACCGTCGTCGAACAGCCAGCGATGCTGCTGTGCGGCGCGGAGTTCGGTTTCGGGCACCTTTGCGTAGACGTTTTCTTCGACAGCGTGGCCGGCTGTGGGCGATGGGGCATCGTCAGCCGGCGGTTCCGCAGCCGGAGCTTCCTTTGCCGCAGGGTTCGACCGCGGCGGCCAACCAAACAGTACTGTGCGCCAATCCATGGACCGAGATTAGAGCATCAGGGGCGGGGCAGAACACCGTCCCTAGATTGCTTAGTGGGGTTGGCTTACCACCTGTACCGCGTTCACCATGGACTGGAAGGCCACTTTCACGCCCGCCATGGTGGCCTGAACATCCCCAGATTCTTCTGCGATCAGCGCGAGGCCGCGCCATGCGAAGGCCGACCAGGCGTGCGCCCAAGGGTCGCCGGCGTTCCCGGACTTCGTTGCTTCGATTGCGGTCAGGAAGGCATCCATGGATTCCTTGACCTTGCCCGCCTTCAGCTGCTCGTAGCCCTCAAGCACCTTGGCCGCAATCTCATCCGGCGGCGCGCCGTCAGGTCTAAGTGCGAGCCGTCGCGCGCCGATCGCGAAGCCGTCCGGGCGCCAGGAGCGCGCAGCAAGCTGCATGCGCTCCATGAAAACGTCGGCGGTCAGATTGGCGTGCAACGCGGCGAGGCCTGCCGGTGCGGTTTCGTCGACGGAGAGGGCTTTGCTCAACACCGCGAAGAAGCGCCGGTTGGCGACCAGGGGATCTTCGGGCACGGGCTCGGCGGCGGCGACAACGCGGGTCGCGGCCGCCTTGACGGCGAGCTTTTCCTCCAGCGTCGGGCCTTCTTTCGGAAACAAGACCGAAATCACGAGACCCAGAAGCCCAAGGCCGACGGCGGCGCTTGCGATCAGCAGCGCCGTCTCCGTCGACATGACAGCCAATTCCATTGCACGTCCCCCAACACACAAACTCGCGGTCGCGCAGCCGCGGTACCTGCGCGATCACTCGCGCGGGCTTGGCGGCAACGGTAGTTCGAGCGCGGCGTTTGGAGCAAATTCTTTTGCTTAACAGTCGTTTCTAAGCTGCCGGCGTGATGCTACCGGGCGACGCTTTTCGCGCGCTGAGGGAGCGCCAAGACCATGCGGGAGCCTCAAGGGGGAACTCTAGCGCGGCAGGAAGAGGACGCTGGGCTCTTCGCCGTCGGAATGACGGAAGCAGCGCACGAGGTCGTAGAACAGTTCGGGCATGCCGGTCGCGACGTTCAAGCCCATGTTGTAGGCGGCTTGCGCGGTGATCGGGAAGCCGTGCGTCCACTTGCCGGAGATGAGTTCATCGGCGATCGCGGCGGAGCCGTCCTGACTGTAGCTGCCTTGCAGAAGTTCGCGCGCGGTGGCGCGGCCTTCTTGGATGATCTTGCGCGCCTCTTCGGCAAGGATCAGGTACTCGTCGCTGATCGACTCGAACGGCTTCATTTTCGGCAGTTGCACGATCGAAGGGGCTGGGCCTGCGTAGAGTTGCGTGTCGATGGGGCCAAGCATGGCGTGCGCGCCCATGACGATCTGATCGGCGGCGAGCGCGATGCGCGAACCGGCCGACATCGCAAAGTACGGCACGAACACAGTCTTGCGCGCCTGGTGGCTCTTGATCGCGCGGGCGATCTGGCGGCCGGTGAACGAATTGCCGCCTTGGGTGTGGAGCACGATGTCGAGCGGACGCGACGCATCGCTGGCGACGATCGCGCTTAACACGTCTTCGAGGTCGTCGAAGTCGAACGCCTCGTTCTCCATGTTCTCGCCGTGGATCACGCAGATCACGCGCGAGCCGCGTTCTTGTTCGATGCGGTGGATGATCGCTTTGGCGCGATCGACCGCGGCTTCGGGAACGTGGCCGCCGGAGTGCGCGAGCCAGACCAGGTTTTCGTGACGCTGTACGCGGCGCTTCTTGGGCGCGTGCGAGCGCTCCATGTAGACGACGCTACTGTCGATCGCGCCCGCGAGGTCGAAGCGCTGGCGTTCGGGCGGCGGCAGAGCCGCCGGCTGCGAGGCGCGGGCGGGCTGACGGTCGTAGTCGAGATAGGCGACGCTTGCGGCCTGTTCGTTGTCGCGCCGGCACGAGCGGATCAGGTCGTAGACTTCGGTCGGCATCGCGATCGAGACGTGCATGCCGAGTTCCTTCGCCGCAATCGGCGAGATGGCGCGCCAGGAATAGGACTTGCCGCTCACCAGTTCGTCGGCCATGCGGCAGGCGCCGCAGTGCTCTTTGCCCTCGTGCATGAGTTCACAGGTCACGCGGCGGGTTTCGTCGAGCAGCTTCTTGGCGAAGTCGGCGTAGATCAGCGTCGTGTCCGAGATGCGATCGACGGGCTTGTTCTTGAGCCCCGCCAAAACCGACGATGCCGAGCCGTAGGCGACGAACGGATCGACCGGGGAGAGCGCGGCGTGCTGGCTCATCACGACTTCGTCGGCGGCAAAGGCCATGAACGAGGTCGAGCCCAGCGCGAAGTACGGCACGAAGACCGTCGTCTTCGCGGGATGCGCCTTGATGGCGCGCGCGATTTGCTGGGCGCAGGAAATCCAGCCGCCGGGCGAGTGAATAATGACGTCGAGTGGACGGTCTTTCGGCGTTTTGCGGATCGCGGTCAGCGCGTCTTCAAGGTCGACGGCATCGAGCCGGTCGCGCGCCATGTTTTCGCGGTGGATGATCGCGATCACGCGCGAGCCGCGCTTGGCCTCGAGGCGGTCCAGAATTTCGCGGGTCGATGCGACATGCGCAGGCAGCTGGCGTTCGTAGCCGCGTTGCTGCGGTTCGAGCGGCTCCCACTCTTGGAATGCAGCGGGTGCGCGCGATTGCGCGGGAGCCAGATGTTGGTTCTGCTCCATGGACCGCCACGGACGAAGCGGCGGCTTGCGCGGCTTCACCCTCGGCGGCTTGCGCTCTTCGTAGTCGTCGAATTCGGGAATCTCATAGTCGCGACCGAAGACGCTGAGCGTTGTGCCGCCTTGTAGGCGCGGCTCGTGCCGCTTTGAGGGTGCGATTTGGCGCGACTCCGGAAGCAGAAACTCTTCTTCGTGCGCGCGGTATGAAAATTCCTGCGGCCGAACGGCGGCTTCGCTCTGCTCGGCGAAAGCTTGCGGAACGGTCCCCTTGCCTTTTCTCTTGTTCGGACGTGCGTGCGCGAGAAGCGACGGCGCGGGGTCGCGCTTCGGCTTCACGAACGCAACGAGCAGCATCGCCAACGCCGCGAGAACGCAGGCGCCCGCAATCAGTTGCGGCGCGGGCATTGCAGAAAGCGTCGCGACCGCTCCATCAAAGAAGCGTGCAATGCTCTCCGCAACCCGCGAGAGGATGGCCAGAATGTCCAATGTAGGACCCCATCGTTCCGGACCTTCAGGCGCCCAACTCGCCAGCCCGGAACTTGAGACCTAGCTAAGATCGTGCCGCGTCTTGGGAGAAGTCACCCGCCAGACACAGTGCGAAGCAATTTCGAACCGCAGCGCTCCGGCAACCAATTAACCTGCAACTTCAAGGTGCGGTGACACGTTGCAACACGGCCTCGTCGTGCCGGAATGGAACATCGTTCTTGTCCGCGTCAGCGGCACTGTCGGCGGCAAAACCGTCTGCTGCGTTGCTCGCGCGATTTGCGCGCGCGCAGCTTGCTGCCGCGCAACGGGATGTTTGCCTATGAACCGACAAGCCGATTGGTTCGTAAGTGAATTGCAGGCAGCCAAGCAGGGGGCGATGTGATCGATAGACGGCAGATGATGGCCGGTGCGGTGGCTTTGGGGGCGGCTTCGGTTGCTTGGCCAGCGCTGTCGGCGAGCGATTGGGCTGGCGACATTGCGATCCTGCGCAAAGCGTATACGGCCATCCACCCGGGGCTCTATCGATATGCGACGCCCGGCGAGGTCGCGGCGCGGTTCGACGCGCTTGAGGCGGACTTCGCCAAGGCAACCGACTTGCGGTCGGCCTATCTCACGCTCTCCCGGTTTCTTGCGACCGTCAAATGCGGGCACACGTACGCGAACTTCTTCAATCAGTC
>CAYXQB010000085.1:0-11800 GCA_964466435.1 uncultured Flavobacteriaceae bacterium
CGGAGCGAAGTCTGAACGTCATGCGCCGACGTGCCTTGTGTCCGACGCGACTTGGCAGCAACGCGACTATCCGCCCGGTCAACGCGTCGATGGTCGCGAACGCCGTATCAACCAGCGATGGGGGACACCAACCAAAGAGCGAGCGCGCTACAGGACGGCGGCCGCCCGCGGTTCACTCGTGAAATTCTCCTAAGAGGACGTGCTGGGGTCGAAGTCGATTTATCTATCGCCCGCTGGGGTCGGAGTTGATTTATCTCTTCTGGAATGGGTTGCGACGCGCACGAAAACTGCAAGAGACGAATCGACGGAGCGCAGTCCCATGGCACGTCTCGGCAGATACTTCATCCCAGGTCAACCGCTGCACGTTATTCAGCGCGGCAACGACCGCCGCTCCATCTTCTTCGCGCCCGACGACTACGCGCGCTACCGGGAGTGGTTGCATGTGGCAGCGATCGCCAACGGATGTGCGATCCATGCCTATGTTCTAATGCCCAACCACGTGCACATGCTGGTGACGCCGAGCAACGAGGACAGCCTGCCCAAGACAATGCAATCGCTTGGCCGGCGCTACGTGCGGCACGTCAACTGGGCTTATGGACGATCGGGCACGATGTGGGAGGGGCGCTATCGGGCGGCGATGATCGATCCGGACACCTGCCTTCTGGCGTGCATGCGCTACATCGAACTCAATCCCGTGCGTGCCAAGCTGGTGAAGGAGCCGCGCGACTACCAGTGGTCGAGCTACCGCGCCAATGTGTTCGGCGAATACGACGCTTTGGTGAAGGAGCACGAGCGCTACGGCGACCTTGGGGCCGGCGCGGCGCAGCGCCGAGCGGCGTACCAAACGCTGTTCGATGAGCCGCTGGACGAGGAATTCATCGCCACGTTGCGCGCGGCCACGAACGGCGGCTGGCCGTTCGGCGGCGACCAATTCAAACAGTTGATTGCACAGTCGCTTGGACGGCGAGTCTCGCCGTTGCCAAGGGGCCGCCCGCCAAAGTCAATCGCCATTTGACCTATCGCCCCCTTGCCAAGACCTTGTTAGTATTGGCAAGTTTCTCGAAAGACGGGGCATAAAGTGACGGCCGTGCCGACCAACGCGACGTTTGAAGCTGTTCAAGCAATTCAGCGCGCGCCGAGTGTCGGCAAGATCAAAGAGGTTTTGCGGCGCGTCGCGAGTCACCGAGGATACGAATTCTTTCACTGCTCGGCGCCCCCGCCGGTCGGCGCCGATCTGACGGCCAGGAATGTGCTGTTTGAAGAGTGGCCCGCGGAGTGGAAGCACAGGTACACGGACGAACGGCTCTATATGATTGACCCCGTCGTCGTGAAACTGCAGTGCAGCAGTGATCCTTTCCTTTGGTCCAGCGTCAGAACGAGCAGGACCAAGCGCGCGGAGATCCGCGTTATGGACGATGCCGCCAGCTACGGACTGCGTCAGGGACTCATCGTCCCGATTTTCGGGATCGGCGGTAGCATCTACGGTGCAGCTTTCGCGGGCTTCAAGCCGCGGTGCGATTCCATCGCTCTTGCGGAACTTCACCTGGTATCGATGTACGCCTACGCGCGCGCAAAGCAATTGCGCCGTCGCGAGCCCGAGCCCCCGGTCGCCATCTCACTGAAGGAGCGCGAAGCGCTGCAGTGGGCCGCCGCTGGAAAGTCCGATTGGGAGATCGGCGAGGTGATCGGCATTACCGAAAGCGCCGCGCACAAGCGCATCGAAAGCGCAAAAAGGAAATACGGCGTCGCCACCCGCATGCAGGCGGTCGTCGAAGCGCTGCGGCGCGGCCATATCCAGATCTAGGTCAACTGCCTGATCAGGTAAACCTGAATAGCGCGCCGTCACTAGGGTTAGCTCCATTGCACAAGGAGGCACCCCTATGATGCACTTTATCGACGCCACAAACCGTCACGAGCCGCGCTATGCGGACATGCTCGAACAATCCTACCGGATCAGGCATGACATCTTTGTGACTTGGCGCGGCTGGAAGGCGCTGGAGCGTCCGGACGGCCGTGAGATCGATCAGTTCGACACTGTCGACGCAAAATATGCGCTCTGGGCGGACGGCGACGAAGTTTTAGGCGGAGCCCGCTTTGTAGAGTCGACGAAACCGCACCTGCTGTCGGAGGTCTTTCCTCACATCATCACCCTGCGCGACCTGCCGAGAGAACCGAGGGTTTGGGAAGGCACGCGTTTTTTCACGTCGCGCACGGGAAACAGCAAAGTCAACCGCCGCAGCGTCACGAAAGACGTCTTCCGTTCCCTGTTCGAAGTCGGCCTGCAGTTCAACCTCAAAGCCATCACGATGATGTGCGACACGTTCTTCTTGCCCCGGCTCCTCGAAGGCGGTGTCGAGGCCATCCCACTCAGCCTGCCGACGCCTTATGCGGAAGGCACCTGCATCGCTTGCATATTGCCCGTATCGCTAGAGCAACTTGCCGCCGCACGGGGCGGCGACCGGCAATCGGCTCTATTCCACTTCGATACATCGGCGTTCGAGCGGACTCCGGCCGACGCGGTGGTCTATGCCCACTGACGACGGCAACAAGCCTGGGCGGGGCGCCTACACGACTGGCGACCCGCGGCCTGCCGACACCGGTGCGTCCGACACTTCGCCTAATGAAGGCGTCGGGCCGCCGGGTGGCGTCGGCAAGCGGCGCGGGCCGTATCGCACCGGCGACGTGTCAACGGGCAACAGGGACGCCGACATCTTGCGCGACCCGCAGGTCGCGGCATTCGTGGCGGCGCTCGAGAGCATCGCCGATTTGGAACAGAGGGCGCTCGTGAAGTGGCTCGTTCACGAGCTTGCGCGACAGAAGGAGACATCCGAACTGGAGATTGAAAGCGGCGCACGGATCGGTGAGCGCGCCGGCTTCAAGTCTTGAGCACCTCTTCCACGCCTTTTGTTGGAACCTTTCGGTGCCGCGGCCGTTGTCTATCGGGTCGACAGTCACACATGACTGTGGCGGCGAAATTCTCATGAGAGACGTGGTGGGGATCGAAGAACATTTTTCCTTTCTGGTTCGCACGACCTCTGCACGGAAGGTGAATGTCGAACCAAGCCACTTGAGCTCCAACTGAATGGCACGTCTCGGCAGATACTTCATTCCAGGTCAACCGTTGCATCTCGTTCAACGCGGCAATGACCGTGGCGCCATCTTCTTCGCGCCCGCGGACTACGAGCGCTATCATGAGTGGTTGAATGCTGCGTCCGCGGCCAACGGGTGCGCCATCCACGCGTACGCCCTCTTGCCAAACCAAGTGCATATGCTGGTGACGCCGCGGAGCGAGAGCAGCCTGCCGAAGACGATGCAGTCGCTGGGCCGGCGTTATGTGCGGCACGTGAACGCGGCATACGGCCGATCCGGGACGCTGTGGGAGGGACGGTATCACGCGACCTTGATCGATCCGGACACGTGCTTGTTCGATTGCATGCGTTACATCGAACTTAGCCCGGTACGCGCCAAGCTCGCAGCGCACCCGACAGAGTATCGGTGGTCGAGCTACGGCTCGAATGCATTTGGCACATACGATCCGCTTGTAAGGGCACATCCGCTATATGTGGACCTCGCAAAGACCCCCTTACAGCGGCAACGCGTCTATCGCGCGCTTTACGATAAGAAGCTCACAGAAGAGTTCATTGCCGCCCTACGCGCGGCGACGAACGGAGGCTGGCCTCTCGGCAGCGACCGATTCAAGCAGAAGGTCGCACTCGCATTGGGCAGGCGTGTTGTTCCTCTTTCGAAGGGAAGGCCGCCACGAACCGGCGCGACCTGACTGCAACCTTCGTCGGGCAACATGGGCTAGGCGTGTTTGCTCAGTGTCCGCTTGATCAGTACTACCGCTTCTTCGGCGCTGTGCTTTGCCGTGTCGATCACGACGTGCGCGCGCTTCCAAGGCTCGTATTCACGCGTAACGACTTCGGCCCACGTGGGGAGCATATGGCCAGGGATGTCGGCCCTTCGGGTTTCAATGCGGCGGCGATGTTCGGATTCGTCGCTGCAGACGAGTTCGACTTCGAGGAGCGTTGCGCCGGGGCACGCCGCTGCTGCTTCGAAAGCCCGGCGGGTAAGGGTGAGCGGGTTTACAGCGTCGGTGATCACGTCGAGGCCATGCCGGAGATTGTCTTCCGCGAGCGCGATGGCAGCGCGATAGCCGGCGTCTTCGATCTCACTCGCGAAGGGGCGCGAGGCGCGCAACGCTTGCTCTATCGTGTCGATGCGCAGGTAGACAGCGCCGATCCGGCGCGCGAGTTCGCGGGCGATCGTGGTTTTTCCGGTGCCGGGGAGCCCGGCGAAGGCGATGAGCGTAGGCATGCTGTAAGGTGCACTGCTTTCAGCGCTTGGTGAAGCGGCGATGCTGCAAGAGCCGGCTGAAAGCCAGCGTTCCCTGTGCTTTTGTTTTTCGCGGCCGGTGGAGGACTAGGGCCGCGGGATGTCGCAGAACAGTCTCACGGGGATCTGGCCGATGCTTCGGACCGCGTCCAGGAGTTCGTACTCGTCGTGCGCTTTGGCCGGCCGGTGGAGGCGGATATGGCCACCGTCCTTGAGATGCACGCGGTAATAGTCGGAAGAGTCGCTCTCGTCGTGGACTTGCCACTCAGCAATGTCGCGCCAGGCAATCGCTTGTTCTACCACGTCCATGCGCCCCTCGCGTACCGCGCGCTTCAGCATGCGCACCGCTTCAGCGCGGCGCGCGGCATCGGCGCCCAACCAGGCGGCAGGCGAGAAGGCAATGCCCTCGTCCGACAGGCGGAGCGCGCCGTGCGTCGCAGCGAGCTTGAACTCGCGCATCGTCGCGCGCGCACCGTGGCGGGCAGAGGCTGCGAAAAGTTTTCCTTGTGCGTACTCGTCGCGATGCCACGCCGGGAGATTTGCGTAGTTCGACCTAGCGCGAACGTGGAGCAACACAAGCGCAAGCAGCGCTATTCCCGCCGTGATCACGGCCGGCGTCCAATTCGAGTCGTCTACCTTTCCATTTGCCGTAAAAGCGACGAACGGCGAGAAGATGATTGCGAACCATAGGGGCACCATGAAACGCGCCCGCATCCTTGCGTCCGCCGGAATTGGGGTGCGTTCGTAGTGGCTGATCGGCGTCATTGCGGCCTCGCGCGGGTCAAGCCTAACCCACGAAAGACTAGACGGATCTCGTTTCCTGCCGGTGAAGCTCGCACACTCCGGAACGGTTCGTTGCATTTCGAACGGCGGCGGCGAGGTCCATTTACACCACTCGGAAACCATATTTCGCGCAACACTCGCCAGTTGAGGAAGTGAGTCGGGTGTCGGAACAAGAAGACGGGCTCACACAGGCCGGGTCCTTTGCCGGCGGTTCATAAGAGGGAATTTGCATGCGTATTGGTCATTTGGTGCGGCCCGGATTGGCCGCCGTCCTGGCTTTGGCCGCGGTGTCACCTGCTGTTGCGGGCGATCCGGCCGTGTCGAAATTGAACGTGAAGGCGACTGTCCAAGGCGGGCATGTCGAAGAGGAAGATGCGTGGCTTGGCCTTGTGCAGTTGACCGCGCCGATCGCGCATGAATGGGGCGCTCAGGGCGAGGTCGGGGTGTTCAGCCTTGACGGTGAAGAGGCTTACGGGCTTGCCGCACACGCGTTCACGCGCGACCCTGCGCAGTATTTGCTCGGCGCTTTCGGTGCGTGGGCACACGCGGACGGTCTCGACGTCGATGTCGGCCGCATCGGCGTCGAAGGCGAGTACTACCTTGAGAAAATCACGTTTTCCGCCAACGCCGGTTATCAGTTCGGCGACAGCTTCATCGACGACACCTGGTTCGGCGAAGTACAGGCGAGCTGGTATCTCGACCCCGACTTTGCGCTCACGGGCGGCGTCGGGTTCAACGACGAGACGGCGATTACCCACATTGCGGCCGAGTGGCTCGTCGGCAGCGGCTCGTCGCTGCCGGGTCTCGCGTTGCGCGGCGACCTCTATATGGGCGACAACAGCTACGATGCCATCATGGGCGGCATCACGTACTACTTCGGGCCGGACGCGAGCCTGAAGGATCGCCACCGCAAACAAGATCCGGACAGCGCGCTGCTCGATCTGCTCAATGCGGTCGAGGCCTCTTGCGAATTGCCGGTACAGCCGCTGAACGCGAAAATTGCTTACGTGCCGCCGGTGACGACCTGCGGTCAGGTGTACTACCCGCCCGGCTAAACGTTCGCCCAGGATGATGGAGAGGCCGCCGGTTGTCCGGCGGCCTTTTTCGTTGTTGAGTCATGGGGACATCTTATTTCGGTGCGCCCCGTTCGCAATCGACAATGAAAGACTGGTGCCTTTGCGTCACTCGGAAATCCTGGCGCGCACCAATAGCCTCGGTTGAGGAAGTGAGTCGGGATGCCAGCGTAGGAGGCGGCTCACGGGTGCCGGGTGCGTTGCCGGCGGTTCATAACGAGGGAATTATCTGCATGCGTATTCGTCATTTGGTCCGGCCGGGATTGGTCGCGGTGTTGGTTATGGCCGCTGTGTCGCCTGCGCTCGCAGGAGAACCGGCGGTGTCGGCGTTGAACTTCAAGGTCACGGCGCAAGGCGGGCACGTGGAGGAGGAAGATGCGTGGCTCGGCCTCGTGCAGGGCACCGCGTCGATTGCGCCCGCATGGGGCGTGCAGGGCGAGGCCGGCTTGTTCGGCCTCGACGGCGACACCGCGTATGGACTTGCGGGCCACGTGTTCACGCGCGACCCGGCACAGTATCTGCTCGGCGGGTTTGCTGCGTGGGTGCATGCGGACGATCTCGACGTCGACGTTGGCCGCATCGGCGTTGAAGGCGAATATTATCTCGAGAAGCTGACGTTGACCGTCAACACGGGCTATCAGTTCGGCGACAGCTTCATTGACGACACGTGGTTCGGCGAGGCGCAGGTGCGCTGGTATTTGGACAACGACTTCGCGCTGCAGGGCGGCGTTGCGTTCACCGACGACGTCGCGGTGACGTCGATCGGCGCCGAGTGGCTGGTGGGTACGGGTTCGTCGTTGCCGGGGCTCGCGCTGCGCGGCGACGTGCACATGGGCGACAACAGCTTCGACAGCGTCATGGGCGGCGTCACTTATTACTTCGGGCCGGATGCGAACCTGAAGGATCGCCACCGCAAGCAAGACCCGGACAGCGCGCTGTTCGATCTGCTGCAAGCGGTCGAGTCCGCGTGCGGGCAGGCGGTGGTTGTACTGCAGCCTACCGTTGCCAATGCTGGCTGCACCACCGTGATTGTCCTGCCGCCGCAAGAAGAATAGGCACACCGACGAAGCGATATCTCAGGGCCGCCGGCAATCCGGCGGCCCTTTTTCTTTGCCGACTTTCTCCGTGTGCGGCAGGTCTTGGGCGCGGCGCACGTTGTGGTGGGCGCTATCCGGCGCGGCAGTTGTTGATACTCGCGCTGGGCCAACCGGCGTTACCTGGTGTGCGGGCTGGCGCTTTGCTAGCTGTTTTCAAGACTTTCCGCGCACACAGCAGGTGAAACGATGGCCTATGGAACCTCGCCGCAAGAGCCTGTGACGTCCGCCGGCGGGAAGGCTATCGAGATCGCGAAATCCGGCGGGCAGCGTGTGTGGCGCTGGCTGACCGCTCCGTGGACTTGGAGCGCGAACCAAACCGCAAGCTTCGTCGATCAAGGCCCCGTCGGACAGCAGCTGCGCAACCTGGATGGACGTGCGCAGGTTCACGGTGCCGCGATCGAGATCATGAGCGCGCAGGTGAACGACATTGCACGCGATCAGGCAAAGATTATGAACCTGCTCGACCGGCAGACGGATTTGTTCGCACGGCTCGACGTGTCGCTTGGGCGGTTGACCGAGATTGCGCAGGAGACCCAATCCGTCCGGCAGGATTTGGCTTCCACGCGGTCGGAATTCGCCGACGGGGTCCGGCAGGTTCAACTGACGCTCGCGCAAGAAGCCTCAAGCACGCGGGCGCGGCTGGCGTCGCTGCCGTCGATGGAACTCAACGACGAGATCGAGAAGGTGCACCGTGCGCTTGCCGCGCACACTGCGGGCATTCAGGAACGGCTTGCGACGATGCCGTCGACCGAGCATGTGCACACGCTGATCGGCGGGGGCATGGTGATGGACGAACTGGCATCAGCGCGGCAGGAGCTGACGGCGGAAATCGCGAAGGTTCGCGGTGCGCTGAGCGACGTGACTGCGGGGCTGAACGAACGGCTCGCGAGCCTTCCGTCGGCGGATCAGATTCACGCGATGATCGACACCGGCGTCGCGCAGGAGCTCGCGTCCGCGAAGGTGCAGCTGGCGGAGGACGTTCGCAAGGTTCACGACGCGCTGGCCGAGGCGAATGCGGACGTGCGTCAGCGCATCGGCGCTTTGCCCTCGGCCGCGGACGTGCAGGCGCTGGTGGGCGAAACCGTCGTTCAGGAACTCGCTGCGGCGCGCGCGCAGTCGGCGGACGAGGCGCAGAAGGTGCGGCTTGCGTTTGCCGATGCGACGTCGGGCGTGCACGAGCGGCTGGCCGCCCTGCCCTCTGCCAAACAGATCGAGGCGCTGCTTGGCGGCGGCGCCGTTGCGCGGCAGTTGCAGACCACACGCACGCAGATCGTCGAAGCCCTGCAAAAGGTGCAACAGGTCGTGGCCGAGCAGACTGTTGGCTTGAACGAACGTCTGGCCACGCTACCCTCGACCGAGCAGATCCATGCGTTCGTCGAAGGCGGGGCGGCCAGCAGCATCCAAAGTGCGCGGCGCCTGTTCAGCGACGAAACACAGCGCGCCCACGCGGCGACAGAGCGCGTGGCGAGGAAGTTGGAGTTCCTGCAATCGCGCAACGTCGTGCCGCTTCCGGCGCAAGGTCTCGTGATGTGCCGCAATCCGCTTGGATTCCTGGCGGTGCCGGCCGACGATCTGGCGACGATTGGGTCGCTCGCCGACGGCGTTCTGCCGGAGCAAGGAACGCTGAAGGTCGTCGAGAAGTACCTGAAACCGGGCGGTACGTTTGTCGATGTCGGCGCGAATGTAGGCCTGTTCAGCCTGCTCGCTGCGCGGATCGTCGGACCATCAGGCAAGGTCGTCGCGATCGAGCCCGCACCCGCCGCGGTTCAGGCGCTGCGCGCCACGGTCGATGCAAACGGGCTTGGCGGTATCGTGACCGTGAAGGCGTTGGCGGCCGGTGCGGAACGGGGTCTGGGCACACTCTCCGTCGCGCAGAATTCGACGCATAGCTCGCTTCTTCCTCCCGATGCGCCGGCAACCACGGTGGTGACGACAATAGCGCCGCTCGACGACACGCTCGACGGCATGCTGCCCGACATGGTCAAGATCGACGTGGAAGGGTTCGAGGCGAATGTCATCGAGGGCATGAAGACGATCTTCCGCGCAAACCCGCACGTCATCGTCGTCATGGACTTCGAGCCTGCGCATATCAGAAGCACGGGGTTATCGGCGGCAAGCTGGGTCGAACGGTTGCGCGCGGCGGGCCTCGACATTTTCGAGATTGACGAACGCACAGGCGAGCTCTCGCCGTTGCGCAAGACGGGGCTTGAGGAGATCGTGTCGGTCAACGTGTTGATTGCGCACGGCGACCCCTCGCGCCGCACGGGCGAACAGGCCGGCGAAAACTGGCTGCGGATCGGCTCCGGCGCGCAGACGCTACCGACTTAACCCTCACGTGTGACGTTGCTCACGCGGGGTCTCTCACTCCCATATTCGCGGGATGGTGGGGGAGTCATCGCGTTGGGCATCCTGCGACTCGCGGGCGATTTGCGTTCATGCGCCCGTCAACGAGGGGATGCTCAATGCGGTTTGGTTTTGGTTTGCGTGCGCCTGCTGTTTTGGCGGCGGCGCTTTGTGTCGCGGCGCCTGCGGTCGCGGACGGCCCGGCGGTTTCGGCGACGAATTTGAAGGTTACCGCGACGGGCGGGTCGGTGACGGACGAAGGCGCTTGGTCCGGCGTGGCCGCGCTGACAGCGCCGCTGTCGCCTTCGTGGGGCTTCCAGGGCGAGGTTGGCGCCTCCGGCTTCGACGACGACTCGTCGTGGGGGCTGGCAGCGCATGTGTTCAAGCGCGATCCGGAGAGCTATCTCGCGGGTCTGTTCGCGGCTTACGCGCATGAAGACGACTTCGGGCTTGAGGTCACGCGGATCGGCGGCGAGGTCGAGTTCTATCTCGATCAAGTGACGCTGCTCTTCAACGCCGGTTATCAATTCGCCGACTTGATCGACGACAGCGCTTTCGGCGGCGCGGAGCTGCGCTGGTATGCATCCGACAACTTTGCGCTCTCAATCGGCGGGAACTTCGACGACGAGTCGGCAATCGGACGCGCGCACACGGAGTGGCTGATTGGCGCCGAAGCGCTGCCGGGCTTGGCGCTTCGCGTCGAGGGGGCCGTCGGCGACGACGACTTCGACAGCATCATGGGCGGTCTCACCTACTATTTCGGACCGGATGCGAGCCTGAAGGATCGCCATCGCAAACAGGATCCGGACAGCGCACTGTTCCACCTGTTCCAATCGATCGACGCGCAGCGTGCCGGGGCTTGCGTGCCGGCGCCGATCGTTTTGAACAAGTCCGTCAACTCGCCAACGTGTGCGCCGCCGCCTCCGCCACCACCGACGTAGAGGCAGCGGACACGCACAAGGCCTCGAAGGTGTGCACGGCACCTTCGAGGCCTTCGCTTTTTTTGACTTCGTCCGGCCAACACAAGCGTGATGCGCCGTTGCCGTGCGTTCATCGAAGAACGGCGGTTTCTTGCGGCGGTGAATGGCTGCTGAATGGGGCGACCGCTCTCTCGTTCATGGGGGTACCCCTATCTTTCACTCCAAGGGTTGGATGTTCCCCCTTCCAAAATGTGGAGACGAATTCAAATGCGCAAACTTGCAACAACTGCCCTCGCCGCCTTGGCGATCAGCCTCATGGGTTCAGCTGCGGCGCTTGCCGACAGCGCCCCGTATCAGGGCCCCGGCTACAATCAACAGCACAATGGCCCGCAGGGTCCGCGCGGCCCGCAGCTGCCTCCGCAAGGTGGTCCGCAGGGCGGCTTCCAAGACCAGCACTTCGACGCCAACGACCGTCGCTTCGGCGACCGTGGGTTCGACGACCATCGCTTCGACAACGACCGCAGGGTCAACCGTAATTTCAACTTCCAGCTCCACTTCGGCAATTTCGACCGTTGGGAGCGCGGTTGGGGCTACGGCAACTTCCAGAACCAGTACCGGTTCCACCGGCAGCTGAACACCTGGCAGATCGTGCGCCGCTTGGAAGCGCAAGGTTTCTACGGTGTGCGCGGTTTGCAGAAGGCGCGCGCAGGCTTCGGCTACCGGGCCTTCGCGTTCAACCAGCGCGGCCGGCCGGTGATGTTGCGGGTCAACCCGTTCACGGGCCGCGTGATGGACGTGCGGTACATCTAACGCTCTGACCGGAGCGTGAAGCGAGCGCCGGGTGGCAACACCCGGCGCTTTGTGTTTGTGGGCTCAACCGGCCTGGGACTGCAGGTAGTTCTGCAGGCCCATTTGTTCGATCAATTGGAGTTGGGTTTCGAGATAGTCGATGTGCTCCTCGGTGTCCTCGAGGATTTTGGTTAGGAGGTCGCGCGAGACGTAGTCCTTCTTGCCTTCGCACAGTTCGATTGCCTTGATCATGCATTCGCGTCCGCGGCGTTCGACGTTGAGATCGCCCCCGAGACACTCCGGCACGGTTTCACCGATCTGCAGCTTGTGCATGTCGGACATGTTGGGCAGGCCTTCGAGCAGGAGGATGCGTTTCACGAGTTCGTCGGCATGCTTCATTTCGCCGATCGATTCTTCGTAGGTCTTCTTGCCGAGCTTGTTCAGCCCCCAGCTCTCATAC
>CAYXQB010000086.1:0-11763 GCA_964466435.1 uncultured Flavobacteriaceae bacterium
GCGGCCTGAACGCCAGCCGGCCTTGCGCTAACCGCGCAGGCGCGTGAGCAGCCAATCGAGCTTGTCGTCGCCGATCGACAGCGGGTCGCCGCCGGACAAGAGAACGTCGCGAACCTCGGTATGGGCTTCCAGGTACTGGAGCGCCTTTTCCCACTGCGAGGTCGAGAAATTGTACTCGCCGCCCGGATTTCCGACCATTCTGGAGCGCGTGCAATAGCGGCAATAGGTCGAGCAGAAGCCGGTCGTGAGGAACAAAACGCGATCGGGATAGCGGTGGACCAGGCCCGGCGCCACGGTGTCATGGTCTTCGCCCAAGGGGTCGTCTTCTTCCCCGGGCAAGCGGACGTATTCGTCGTTGACCATGATGTGCGTGCGACGGAGAGGTTCCGAGGCGTCCGCATGAGCCATGAGGCTTGCGTAATAAGGTGTGATGCCGACGGGTAGCGAGCCTTTGTGGCGCAAGGCCGCGGATCTTTCGTCCTTCGACAGGTCGAAGGCGCGCTCTAGCTGTTCAAGCGTGCGGATGCGGCTGCGCGCTTGCCAGCGCCAATCGTTCCAATCGTCTGCTGTCGTTCCCGGGTAGTTCTTTTTGTAGAACTCGCGGGCCTCGGCGCTAACCGGGAAACGGTTCGCTTTGCGGGCCGGGGTGCCGGGATCGGTTTGGGGAAGGGTGGGCGAGGCGGTCGGTGGAAAGAAGAGAGAAGTCTGAACGCCGGCATCGCTGCCGGCAGGCTGACTTCGTTCTATCACCTTGCGCTTTGTCGGGGGCCTTAAGTGCGCGGCCGTGTTGGCGCCCTTTACGAAGGTATGCACTGTCATAGGCAGCTCTAACGCCCCTCAAAGTTGGTCGACTGCGTTCCCCAAAGTCAGCGCGCAGCCTGCGCTTCCCCAACTGTCGCGAATCATGCAGCACGATTCGCCGATCGTCAAATAGATCGAGTGAGTAAAGATTGGATTAGCGATGGTCGTTCGCGTGATCGAGTATGTATTCGAGGTGCGTGTTGGTGAAGTAATCGCATATTGACAGGCACAACGAGAATCTAATCGTGCAATTCTTCTCTAGGCGAATGCGCGTAATCGCACGACCAAGCGAAATGTCACTCGCCTCCGATACTATTTTTATTCCACGCGAGAGCGATCGACTGCCGACGCTTTGCGTTAAGCATTTGCGATGTTGATGTGAACAGTGCGCATGCATGCAACACGCGCGAAACGATGATTTGAGTCGAATCAGCGATCATCCGTAGACGGACGATCGAAAAATTTTGGAAAAAGAGTCGAATCGACCGGTCCCTTGAGCGCGAAGAGGAAAAAAATGCGCTTTCGTTTCGAATCGAGTCGCGTTTCGAGCGTTGCGATGCGCTGCGACGACGCGAATGCATTCGTGATCGCGCTCACATCGCTTCTTCGCGTGACGAAAAGCACGTTCGCGGTCTCATCGCTGCGCAATCGATGGGTGACTTCGTATTGATTCCGCGCGGTTTCGCTTGGCCACATGCGCAGCGGAAGCTTTCTAACGCGCGTGTAATACAAGAGAGAGGCCATATCTTCGCGATCGTCGCTCATGATCGCGTCGAAGGGAGCGGATGCGGCGAGCGTGACGATCGTTTGGCCTGCTTCTTCCCATCCACGCAAGCGTTTCACAGAGTTTTCTTGTCCGATCGCAGCGACCAATGCCGGCGACATCGCGAGCGCGCCGAGAAGAATTGCGATTGCTGCGTTCAAACACGCGTTCGCCTTCAGGGCCAAAGTGTTGCTTCGGCGCATCGCCCAGGCCGTGAAGAGTATCGTTAGTGCAACGAATGCAGGCGCCGCCCAGTTCGCATTGGCGCGCGAGATGAACGCCTGCAGCGTCACGATCGCGAAGATCGGAAGCGTCAACGCGAGCAGAAGCGTGTCGGCGCTGTCCCACTTCTTGTCGCGCCAGTTGCGAAGAAGGCCCCACGCGAAGATGCCGCCCGCAATGGGGCCTGCGATCCCAAACTGCGCGCCGATGAAGCTCACAGTGTTGGAGACATTGAAGAGTTTCGCCCA
Organism: uncultured Flavobacteriaceae bacterium; assembly: GCA_964466435.1. Taxonomy (GTDB): domain Bacteria; phylum Pseudomonadota; class Alphaproteobacteria; order Micropepsales; family Micropepsaceae; genus SZUA-430. Next base: position 2,035 of record CAYXQB010000086.1, read on the forward strand.
GTTCCAGTTCGCGTTCGCCGCCGTGTGGCCGACGGTCGCGAAGCTGTTGAGTGCGTTCCAGATGACGTTCGGGGCAAAGACTGTGACTGTTGCCAGGGCCGCGATCGCGCCTGTGCGCGACAGGAGCAGCGATCGTCCGGCCGATGTCGGCAGCAGGGCGAGGCCTATGCCGAGCGCGAAGTACAGCATCGCGTACTTGGATAGGAGGCCGAAGCCGACAGCGGCGCCGAAGACGATCGCCCACCTAATGCTCGGCGCTTTGCGGAGTTCGGCGAGCGCCCAGAGCGCCAGCGTCCAGAACATCAAAAGCGGGACGTCGGTGGTAATGAGGAGCGAAGAGAAGCTCGTGCCCGGCATCAGAGCGTATGCGATGGCCGACCAGAGACCCACGCGCTGGTCGTAAAGCGATTTGGCGGCGAAGAAGATCAGGAAGGCAGTTGCCGCGTGCATGAGCGGGGCGCCTACACGGATGCAGGCTTCGCCGTCACCGCAGGCGCCGGTCGTCAGGCCGATGATCCAAGCGATCATCGGCGGTTTCGAGAAATATCCGAAGGCGGGGTCGCGGCTCCACGACCAGTACTGCGCCTCGTCCGGCCCCAAGTTGAGCGGGGTCGTCCAGAGAACGATCAGGCGAAAGATCGTGAGTGCGGCCACGAGCGCCGCAAGCCAGGCTAGCGGCGGAAGCTTCGAGATGCGCTCCGTCAGCGCGGTCACGGTCCGGTTTTGCGCAACCGGTAGAGCGTCAAGGACAAGTGGTCGCCCTTCGAGTAGTTCAGGCCCTTCACGTTGCCCAAGGCTTCTGCCGTGACGTTGAGCTTGCGTAGCGTCTCTTGGAACTCAGGTTCCATCCGTTGTTCCACCATGGCGCGGGCGTTGGGGTGCTTGGTCATGAAGTCGGCTGCGGCCGCGCCCGTCGGCGAGAGCTGTATCTCGGTCCCGACCTGGAAGACGATGCTGGGCTCGTTGAAACCCGCGATCGTCGTGTTTTCGGGCTGGTAACCCGAGCGTGCAATCAGGCTCGCGGCCCGCTCGCTCAGCGTCAGCTGATCGAGCCGCGGCAGCACCGCCGCAAGCAGGATGGCCGAGAATAGCGCACCGGCCGCGACGGTCGCCGCGGTCGCATTCTCACCCTCGCCGCGCAACAGGAAGAGGACGGCGATACCGGCTGCGCCCAGGATCGGCAGCGCGAGAAGGGTCAAAACGATGCCGCCGCCCGATCCGAATTGGCCCGGCACATAGAAGAGTGCAGCGCCAATGAGGGCGAGCGTCACCATCAACCAAGCGACTGCGCCTAGTTTCACGGGCGTGTTGTCGAGGAAGCTGCGGCTTTCGCGGACGCCTGCCATGACAGCCGCACCGCACAGCAGCGCGATCGCCGGATAGATCGGCAGCGGATAGTGCGGGAGCTTCGTCGGTGCCAGTTCGAGGATGATCCACGCGGGAACGATCCAGGCGAGCAGGAAGCGGACCGAGCCTTCGCGCACACGAGCGATCGCGTAGACGATACCCGCGCCCAAGAACAGCCACGCGGGCCAAAACCCGATGAGGAGCGAAACAAGATAGTAGCCCGGTGGGCCCCAATGAGATTCCTGCCCGCTGACGGCTTTGCCGAGGAAATCCTGGCCGATCGCTTCCTGGAAGTAGGCGCCGTTGGTGACGAGGCCGATCGCTACGAGCCACGGGACGTTGATCAGAACGATGATGCCAAGCGCGAAGAGCGGGCGCATGCTCGACACCCAGCCCCAGCGGCTTTCCCAAAAGGACAGAGCCACGACGGTCAGGCCGACGAAGAACAGAATCATCGGCCCCTTGACCAGGATGCCGATGCCGATCGCCAGGCCCAAAAGCGCGGAGTAGCGAACCATCGGCTGGGGTGACCCCTGGCGCGAGGCTATGAAGAACTGGGCGACCAAAAGCTGCGCGGCCGTCACGCAAGCGACGAGCACGGCATCGGTCTTGGCGATATGTGCCTCGCCGATCATGAGCATCGACGAGGCGAATAAGCCGGCGCCTATGAGGGCCGTTTCGTCGTCAAACAATCGTCGCCCAAGAGCAAAAGCGAAAAGTACCGCAAAAATACCGCCGAGAACCGAGGGTATGCGATAGACCCAGATCGAATTGTGCGGCTCGCCGGAGAGCCAACCGGCCGTGATTGCTTGCATCCAATAGATGCCGATGGGCTTATTGTTGCGCGCCTCTCTCTGGAAGCGGATCTCGATGAAGTCGCCCGTCTCCAGCATCTGCTTGGTCGCTTGCGTGAAGCGCGCTTCGTCGCGGTCGAGCGGAGGGATCGAGGCCAGCCCGGGCACATACATCAGCAAGCACAGCACCACGAGGATGGCGCGCGGATGGGCGAGCGCGAGCGACCAGGGGCTCGACGAATCGTAAGAAGCGGCGGATCGACGTGTCGGCATGGGGCCTCGGTTAACCACTGAACGGGCGCACGACGCAATCACCGAATGTGTGCGGCCTGCGACCAAACGTACCTGTGCCGGTCATACCTGTCATCATGGCCATTCGTCGAGGGTGACTGCTTAGGCCCTAGCGGTTGAGGCCCGGGCGCCTGTATAAGCCCCGCCACCATTTAAGGAGTTCGCGGGCTTGTTCGACCGGTTCGAAATGGCTGATGCATTCGGAGACGTCGCATGACGGCGGCGCCTGAGCTTTCGGTCGTCGTGCCGGTCATGAACGAGGTTGAGAACGCGGTTCCGCTTCTCAACGAGATTTGCGCGGCTCTTCGGGGAAAGGTCTCTTTCGAGGCCATCTTCGTCGACGATGCTAGCCGGGATGCGACCGTTCAGGCGCTGAAAGCGGCTCAAGGACAGGCGCCGGAGCTGCGCGTCTTGAAGCATGCGAAGAATTCGGGCCAGAGCCGAGCGGTGCGCACGGGCGTTCTGGCTGCGCGCGGGACGCTGATCGCGACGCTCGACGGCGATGGGCAGAACGATCCGGCCGACATTCCGAATTTGCTGGCTGCCTGGCGAGCGGCAGCGGCCGGCGATCCGCCGCTTGGGCTCGTCGCAGGCCAGCGGCGCAAGCGGCAGGACAATTTCATGAAGCGGCTGGCTTCGCGCGTCGGCAACGGCGTCAGGCAGTGGCTGTTGCAGGATAACACGCGCGATACCGGGTGCGGGCTCAAGCTCTTTTCGCGCGAGGCGTTCTTGCGGTTGCCCTACTTCGATCACATTCACCGCTTCATGCCGGCGTTGATGCTGCGCGAGGGGTATCGGATCGCGCATGTCGACGTGAACCACCGGCCACGCTCGCACGGTGTCTCAAAGTACGGCACACTCGACCGGTTGATCGTATCGCTTTCGGACTTACGCGGCGTGCGCTGGCTGCGCCGCCGGTCACGCAATCCCGAACGGGTGGACGAGATCTAGAGATGTTCGACTGGACCACCTGGGAGCACGTGTGGCTTTTGATCGGCTTTGCCGGTCAGGCGCTCTTTATGTCACGTTTTCTCGTGCAATGGTGGGCGAGCGAACAAGCGGGCCGCAGCGTGGTTCCGGTGATGTTCTGGTACTTCAGCGTCGGGGGCGGCATCGTCCTTCTGATCTACGCCATCTATAAGAAGGATCCGGTCTTCATCTCGGGTCAGGCTCTTGGTCTGATTGTCTATGCCCGCAACCTCTACCTCATATTTGCTGAACGGGCGGCTGCGGGACGCGAAAACGGCGACGAACCGCCCTCTGCCACAAAATAGCCATTTCCGATCCCCAGCTTGGCACGTACTTCTTTGGGCTGGTAAGGTCCCCGGCATAAAGCCGGGGGGCTTTTAACTGGAGGCTACGAGGGTTTCATGGGCAGAGGTTTGTCGGCGCTGAATATCATCCCGTTGTTGGTGTTCCCGCTCATTCTTTTCAATTTCGTCGTGCTGACCGGGATTGCGAGCCCGGGCAATGTCAGCGCTTGGATGGCGGCACCGATCTTCACGGTCGGAATGTTCTCGGGCGATGCCTGGGGCGTTTCGTTTGCCGACGTGTTCATGGGCTTGAGCTTGTTGCTGCTTTTCGTCGAGATCGTGAAGTCGACCCGTACGGACGCGATGTCGATCGTCAATCACGGCTTGTCGATGTTGCTCGCGGTCGTGTGCATCATCCAGTTCATCACGATGCAGGGCTTTTCGAACTCGGTGTTCTTTATGCTCACCTTGATGACCGTCTTGGACGTCATCGCAGGCTTCACGGTCACGATCGTGGCGGCCAAACGCGACTTCGGCGCATCGCCGGGCATTGCCGGGACGCACTAGAGCCGCTTTGAGCTTTCGAGAAGGCGCGTCCCTTTGGGGCGCGCCTATTTCGTTACATGAACAGGAAGAATACGAACGTCACCATGACCGCCATGTCGAAGAACCGGTTCCACCGTTCGTCGGTGCGGCGGCGGTAGGGCTTGCGCTCGCTCGCGAACAGGTCTTGGGCGAAGCGAAGTTCGCCGAGCGTGGGAAGCGACATGACTTAAGGCCCCGTGGCTGCCGCTGTCCCCAAATGGAACAGGTCCGGCGCGCCTCAGGCGGGGCGTCGCAAGTGGAGTGCCGTCTTAGCTGCGCCAGCGCAGTGTGGTTTCCGTGACGGGATTAACGAAGGCGCGTTTGGCGGCCGTGGCTTCCGCCCACTCCTTCTTGAGGCGGTGGTACCACATGGCCGGAACGTCGGCGTCTTGGATCAACATGAGACGCGGGTTGAACCTCAGGCCTTCCTGCTGAAGCGTGACCATGTTGCGGTCCTGGCCCAGGAACACGCGCGCGACGTGCTGCGCGATCGGTTTGAAGGGCGCGATCCAGCCGATGTTCCAGAAGAACGTTTGGGTCACTTCCGTTTCGTTGTCGGTCAAGGGCGTGCAGGTGGTCAGTCCCAGGATCTCGTTGCGGCCAGCCTTGATGTGCTCGACGCGGATGCCCGGAAGTTGGAAGGAAATCTCCGTCGTGCGGTCGCCACCCAAGAGCTTGTAAAGCGTCGAGTTCGACGACGGCTTGTGAGTCACCATCGTGAAGCCCAGGTGCGACGGGGCGTACTTCTTTGCCTTGGCGTGGATCGATTTGGCCGAACGCCACCACCAGGCTTTGTGTACGAACGGGCCGTGGGCCGGATCCATCAGCCCGATGACGGCGTGGTCGATCGCGCAAGGGAAGATTTGGGCTTCGATGAGCGTCGGCTTGGCGTGGGCGGCGAGCGGGAGGCTCGGGGCTTCGCCCTCAATCGGGGCGTTCGCATCTTCCGGCATGTAAATCCAGATGAGCCCGTTCTTTTCGGCGAGCGCGTATTTGCGGACATTAATCTTTAGAGGGTCGACCCCCTCTTCGCCGACCAGTGAGGGGATGTAGGAACACTGGCCCGACGGCTTGAAGCGCCAGCCGTGATAGGGGCACTCGATCGTGCCTTCGATCATCTTGCCCTTGGACAGCGGCACGCCACGGTGGGGGCACAGGTCGCGCAGCGCGAACGCCGTGCCGTCGGGAGCGCGGCCAAAGACAACCGGTTCGCCCAAGATGATCTTGTGCACCAAGCGCCCCTGCTTCAGCGCGTGCGAGTGCAGCGCGAAGTACCAGAGGTTTCGCAAGAAGAGGGCGGGCAACTTCGTTTCGGGCTGGCTCATCGGCCGGGACAATGCCAAAGCGCGCCCAAGGGTGCAAAGGCGGCAAATCGCGCTAAAGTGAATGCGTTTCACCATGCAAGGCGCGCTCATGACATCGCCGGACCTAATGCACTTGACGTACGAGTTGAAGGGGCACGTTGCCCTGGTGACCCTAAACCGGCCCGAGGTGCGAAACGCGCTCAACGCGCGCGCGTATGGCGATTTGGAAAACGTGTTTCGCCACATCCAAGGCGATGGCGAGGTCCGGGCCGTTGTTATCACTGGCGCGGACCCTGCGTTTTGCTCAGGCGAAGACGTCAAGCAGATGATGACGGGACCGCAGCGCGAGCAATCTCAAGCCCGGCTCGCCGCCGTGCGGCCGCGGTTGACGCCGGCGGCGGAGGCGGTGCTTGAGTGCGACCGGCCGGTGATCGCTGCGGTCAATGGTATCGCGGTCGGCTGGGGGATGGAGCTTGCCTTGTTTTCAGACATCCGGATCGCGTCGGAGCGGGCGCAGTTCGGGGAGATATTTGTGAAGCGCGGCCTGGTTACCGATGTCGGAGGCATGATGATCCTGCCGCGGCTGGTCGGGCCTGCAAAGGCCTCCGAAATGCTGTTCACCGGTGATGTCATCAGTGCGCAAGAGGCCGAGCGCATAGGGTTGGTTACGAGCGTTGTGCAGCACGCTGATGTTTTGCCCGCTGCGATGGCGTTGGCGGAGCGGATTGCGTCAAATGCTCCGCTGGCGCTGCGTTTCCTGAAAGAGGGGATGCGGCGGGCGTCGGTTCGCGATGCGCGGGAGTTTGGGAGTTGGGTGTCGGGTACGTTGGGGCGGTTGTTTCAGACCGAGGATCATCGCGAAGGGGTGGCGAGCTTCCTTGAGAAGCGCGCGCCGCAGTTCAAGGGACGGTGACGATGGCACTCTTTTTCGATCAGGCCTGGTTCGATGCGCGGCTCAAGGATTTGGGGGGGACGCGCGACGACATTGCGCGGCTCCTCAGGCTCTCTTCCGAGCAGGTCGGCGAGCTTTGGAAGGATCAGCGCGAACTGCGCACGGCCGACGTTCAGGCGCTGGCCACGTATCTCAAGGTGACGGCAGCAGAGGTCGCTTCTCGCGCCGGGATATCGACGCCCGTGCCAAACGAGGCGAATGCTGACGAACGGCTTGCGGAGATTAACGAGCGGTTGATGCGGATTGAGCGGATGATCGTCGAACTGAAGGCGCTCGTGCTGCAGCAGCCAAAATAAGACAACGCGCCGGTCACAACTCCTCAACCGTAGGCCGCGCTCCCTAAGCCCTTGAACGGGAGGTGGCTGCGACCGGCGCTTTTCAACGCGTTCCGAATACGCCGTACGCGTCGAATTGAAACAGATTGAGCGGAGGCCCGTCCGTTTCGACGGGATAGGACGCAGCCTGCATGCCAGGTGCGCGGCATGAGTCTTTTAATCTTAACGACGACTTCGCTATGACGGCGGCCCTGCGTGTCCACGCAAATTCCGGGTTTCTTAATGTTGAATCTCTAGGGTGCCGGGTGACGCGAGAAGGGGAAAACCCTCCGCGGAGCGGCTTGTGTGTTGGGGGTAGTGTCGCCGTGTTCAGTCGTCGTCAGGCCAATTCCGTCCAGAGGCTCGCCGAGCTCGGCGAAGAAGAACGGCTGCGCCTAGCGCTCGCCGCAAGCGGGGACGTCGTCTACGACTGGACCCCCGGCGACGGGTGCATCGTGTGGAGCGGCGATCCGAGTGCGCATTTCGGTGTCGGCGAGCTTGCTCACTACGAAAGCGACGCAACGTTCCATCGCTTGATCGATCAGGATGCGGTCGAAGCGCGGCTTCGTCTGGTGCTGACGCCGCCCGTCGATGGCGGCGCGTTCCGGCTTGAGTACAAGATGAAAGCGGGTGCGACCCCGGTGTGGGTCGAGGAATGCGGCGTCTGCTTGACGGGGGCGAACGGTCAGACGGAGCGCATCGTAGGTACGGTACGCAACGTCAGCGATCGCAAACTGCGCGAAGCGCATCTCGAATGGGCCGCCAGCTACGACGAGATGACGGGCCACCTGAACCGCATCCGGCTGCGCGAGCGGCTTGCCGAGCGTTTGGAACTGAAGTCGGCCGCGTCGCGGGAGCCCGCTTCCTACTGTGTTGCGGCGATCGACGATCTTGCCGTGATCAACGAGACATACGGCTTCGATGTCGCTGACGAGGTGATTGTTGCGGTCGGCCGGCGCTTGGCCGACGCGGTCGGTGCGAACGGGGTTGTCGGGCGCACAGCCGGTAATAAATTCGGTCTAATTCTCAACCGGTGCACCGCCGAGAACATGGCGGAGCAGGCGGAATTCTTGCGCGAGACTGTTCGCTCGCGCGTGGTGCCGACGCGGGGCGGGGCGGTCAGCGTCACCGTATCGGTTGGCGCCGTTGCATTGCCGCAAGACGGCCGAAACAGCCAAGAGGCGATGGCACGCGCCGAAGAGGCGCTTGACCGAGCGAAGGCGCACGGTCGCGACAACTACGCGGCCTACTCGCATTCGCCGCAGCGCGAGTCGCTGCGCAAGCGGACGGTCGCTATCGGCGATCAGATCATCACAGCATTGTCAGAGAACCGTGTCGTCCTGGCATATCAGTCGATCGTCGACGCCAAGACGAGCGAAGCGGTCGCGCACGAGTGTCTTGTGCGGATTTCGCGCCCGGAAGGGCAAGTGATCGCGGCCGGCGATTTCGTTCCTGTGGCCGAGCAGCTGGGGCTGGTGCGCCGGCTCGACCGGCGCGTGCTGGAACTCAGCATATCGGCGCTGAAGCGTCATCGCGGGGCGCGGTTGTCGCTCAACGTGTCGGGCATGACCGCCAGCGACCGGCCGACGCTTGAGGCTTTTGTAGCTTACCTCGAAAATCACAAAGATGTGGCGCCTCGTCTGATCGTAGAACTCACCGAGACCGCCGCCTTGCTCGATATCGAAGAGAGCATGCGATTTGTCAGCCGCGTACGGGCTCTCGGCGCGAAGGTCGCGATCGACGACTTCGGCGCGGGCTACACGTCATTCCGGAACTTGCAGGCGCTCAAAGTCGACATGGTCAAGATCGACGGGTCGTTTGTGAAGGGCATGGCGGACAACCGCGACAATCAGATTTTCGTGCGCACGCTCGTCGACCTCGCCAAGAACTTCAATCTCGAGACCGTTGCCGAGTGGGTTGCCGATCCGCGCGAAGCGGACATCTTGCGCGCGTTCGGAGTCGATTATTTGCAGGGCTTCCTGTTCTCGAAGCCGGAGATTCGCGAGCCGTGGACGAACTGACGCACGTGCAATAGTCGTGCGCCTCGCCTAAATCCCGGTGGACCGTCCCGGGAGTCCCTTTTGACCCAATCGTACCAGCAGCGTTCCGTTTGGGAGGGGCTCAAGCGCGGACTGTTCGGGCGTTGCCCGCAGTGTGGCGACGGCAAGCTGTTTCGGGCTTATCTGAAAGTGGTGTCGGCTTGTCCTTCATGCGGGCATGCGTTGGACCAGTACCGCTCGGACGACGGGCCCGCGTATTTCACGATCCTGATCGTCGGTCACATGGTCATTGCGCCGATGCTGCTAAGCGATGCGGTGCTTACGTGGCCGCTCGAATGGTTGGCGGCGTTGTTCCTGCCCGGCATCGTGGTCCTATCGCTGCTGCTGCTGCCACGCGTGAAGGGCGCGTTCGTCGGCGTGCAATGGGCGATCGGGGATCGCTCGGTGCCGTAGCGCCAAATCGGGCGGTTTTCTTTTCCGGAACTGCGTTCTAAGAAGCGAGCGCCAAAAACCGAGGAGAGGCACATGATCGGCTATTTGACGTTGGGCACGAACGACATCGAACGGGCGCGCAAATTCTATGACGGCGTGTTCGGCGAGGTCGGTGGGAAGCGCGGTTGGGACAACGACCGTATGACCGGTTGGACGAACGGCAAGGGTCCGCAACTGATGGTGATCAAGCCCCACGACGGCAAAGCCGCGACGGCCGGCAACGGAACGATGGTGGCGCTTGCGGTCGCGTCGCCCGACGAAGTCAAGAAAATGCACGCGAAGGCGATGGCGCTTGGCGCGAAGGACGAGGGTGCACCCGGGTTCCGTCCGGCAGATGCCAACAGCGGTTTCTACGGCGGCTACTTGCGTGATCTCGAGGGCAACACGCTCGTCGCGT
>CAYXQB010000087.1:0-7326 GCA_964466435.1 uncultured Flavobacteriaceae bacterium
TTCGAACTCGCCAAAATCGGCGAGCGAACCTAAACTCCGGACCATGACCACCAAACTCTCCCCAGAAGACAAACTCGTCACCGCCGCCCTCGCCGCGATCGAAAAGGGCGGCTGGAAAGCACTGTCGCTAACCGCACTCGGCCGAAAGGCGAAAATTCCCGTCGCAACGCTCTACGACCTGTGTCCCGACAAGCGCGCGCTGCTGCAGCTGATCGCCAAACGCGTCGACGTTGCCGCCCTCGAACGCGCCATTGAGCCGGACGACAGCGTCCCGCCGCGCGACCGTGCATTTGACGCGATCATCGGTTGCTTCGAGTCGATGACCCCGCTCAAGCCGGCGATCGCGGTCATCCACGCCGACAGCAAAGGCGATCCGGCCGTCATTTTCGACGTGCTGCCCGCAACTGTCCGCAGCGCCTTCTGGATCGCAGATAGCGCGGGCCTGCCCACGACGGGTTGGCAAGGCTTCCTCGTCACCCGCGGCATCGGCATTTTGCTCGCGGAATCGATGGGAATCTGGCTCGAAGACGGCGAGGACCTGGCCAAGACCATGGCCCATGTCGATCGACGCCTGCGCCTGATCGAGGAATGGACCGAGCGCCTCCAAAACGCCCGGGCAGGCGAAGGCAAAGACGAAGAAGAACCGGCCGACGCCGATTGACGCGGCGTCCCGCGCGGGCTCATCTTCTCCCACCCCAAAGGAGACCAGCCCATGTCGAGCAAAAGCCCGTTCCCCGAATTCGATTTCAAGTGGCCGAACTTCGATCAGGGTTTCTGGGACCGCTTCTCCGTCCCCGGCGTCGACAACAACGCGTTGATGGAAAGCCAAAAGAAGAATTTTGAGGCGCTGATCAAGGCGAACCAGAAGGCCGCCCAAGGCTATCAAAACTTGATGCGCCGCCAGGGCGAGATCATGACCGAGACCATGCAGGCGATCCAAGAATCCGTCGCAGATCTCATGAAGGCAAACGACGGCAAGGACTTGCCCAAGAAGCAAGCCGAACTCGTCGAAAAGACGGTCGGTCGTGCGCTGAAACACATGAAGGAACTCGCCGAGCTCGCCATCGACGCCAACAGCGACGCCTTCAAGATCATGCAAGAGCGCGCCAAGGAATCGATCGGCGAGATGCAGGAGCTCGCGGAAAAAATCACCGCCGGTAGGAAGTAGCTAAACCGGCAACCGCACCACCGCGCGCAAACCGCCAAGCTTGCTCTCGCCCAACGTGATATCGCCGCCATGGCCGCGCGCGATGTCGCGCGCGATCGCAAGCCCCAAGCCCACGCCGCCGCCCTGCACGAGCGTTCGCCCGCTGTCCAACCGGTGAAAGGGCCGGAAAGCCTCCTCGCGCCGGTCGGGCGGAATACCGGGCCCGTCGTCATCGACGGCAATTTCGACCACGTCGTCCTTCTGAGACGCACTCACCGCGGCGCGGCTGCCATACCGCAGCGCGTTCTCGACCAAATTCGTCACGCAACGCCGCATCGCGTTAGGCCGCACTTCCAGCACAAGATCGCCACCGACCGTAACATCGATCCTCTTATTCGGCGCCTTGGCGTCCACCTTGCGCTGCGCACTCGTCGCAATATCGCGCAACAACTGCCCAATATCGGTGTCGGCCGCCCCCTCGCCCGCCTGGCCGCGCGCGAAGGCGAGATACTCGTCGAGCATGTGCCCCATCTCCTCCAGGTCGTCTTTCAAAGCCTGAACCGAGGGCTCGTCCTTCATCATCGCAAGCTCGAGCTTCATGCGCGTGAGCGGCGTGCGCAGATCGTGGCTGACGCCCGCAAGCATATCCGTCCGCTGTTGCACGAAGCGCGAGATGCGTTCCTTCATATCGAGGAACGCCAAGCCGGCACGCCGCACCTCGGTGGCACCCGCCGGACGGAAGTCCGGCACGTCGCGCCCCTTGCCGAACGCTTCCGAAACGTCGGCCAGCCGCTCGATTGGCCGGATCTGATTGCGCAGGAACAGAACGGCGACCGACAGCAGGATCAGCGCCGTGCCCATGCTCCACAGTACCCACACATGCGTGTTCGTGGACATCACGCGTTTGCGTTCTGCCATGATCTGCATCACCGCGCCGTCGAGCTGTACGCGAATATCCACTTCGTCGTCGATCGACTCCGAATCGATCCACACGGGCCGCCCGGTTCGGCTCGCAAGTTCGCGCACAAACACCTGCTTCAGCACGTCGAATGCAGGCGAGTCGCTGTCGGGAATCTTCTCCCCCGGCTTGATCACGGGCACGAGCCCGAACGACGTTTCGCGCAGCCGGGTCGCCTCGCCTGCAAATTTCTCGGGCCCAAGCGTTTCGTAGCTCTGCACGAAGAGCGCAATCTGTGCCGCCACCCCGCGCGAGATACGCGTCGTTACCGCATCCCACTGCCGGTCGAACAACAAATACGTGACGACGGCCTGCAGCACGACCACAGGCATCACGATGATGACGAGCGAACGCCCGAACAACCCGCGCGGCATGTAACGGCGAAACCACCCGCGGTTCATCGCCTACCCCACACGATCCGGCATCAGCACATAGCCGATGCCGCGCACGGTCTGCAGATAGAGCGGCAACTTCGGATCGTTCTCGATCTTGCGCCGAAGCCGCGTGATCTGCACGTCGACCGTGCGCTCCAAAACCTCGCCCATGCGCTGCGATAGGTCGGTGCGCGTGAACGTCTGCCCCGGATTCGCCGCCAACACCCGCATCAGCTGCAGCTCTGCCGACGTCAGCTTCACGGGTTTGCCCTCGCGCATCAGCTCCCCGCGCTCCGGATCGAACCGGCAAAGCCCGAGCTGAATGATCTGCTTCACTTGCTCGGTCGGCAGCCCTGCGCGCCGCAAGATCGTCGCGATGCGCAGCAGCAGCTCACGCGGCTCGAATGGCTTCGGCAAGTAGTCGTCCGCGCCCCGCTCCAACCCCTCGATCCGGTCACCTGCCTCGCCGCGCGCAGTCAGCAGCAGGATCGGCACATTCGACTTCTCGCGAATGGCCTTCGTCAGCGAGAACCCGTCCTCGCCCGGCATCATCACGTCGAGCACGATGAAGTCGAAGTCGAGGCTAGCCATCAGCTGCCGCGCCTCGGCTGCGTCCTTCGCGGCCGTCACGCGATACCCGGCCTCGCTCAAGTACCGTTGCAGCAAATTGCGGATACGCGTGTCGTCGTCGACGATCAGCAAGTGCTTCAGCGTTTCCTCGCCGTCCGGTGCGTGGCTGACGTCGCTCATCATCGCTTCGCAACCAGGCGCAGAACGCCGGCCCGCTCCGTGTCCGCCAAGAGACCACCCAACACCTGCCGGAATCCCGCCACCGCCTCAGGCCCCGCTTCGCGATAGGCTTTGGCGAACCGTGCCCGCTGCAGGGCAGAGAGTTCGCTCTCCACCGCCTGGCCCCTGGGCGTGAGCCTCAAGAGCCGCTGCCGCCGATCGATGATCCCGGCCGTTTGCACCAAATACCCACCCTCCGTCAGCCCGCGAACGACCCGGCTGAGTGATTGTTTCGTAATACCAAGGATGCTGAGCAAGTCCGACACCGGCATCCCCGGGTGGCGCGCAACAAAATGCATGGCGCGATAGTCGGCGTGCCCGAGCCCAAGCTCGGCGAGCCGTTTGTCCATCGCATCGGCCATGCTGCGCCCGGCAAAGAAGAACAGCTCCATGCCGTCCGTCAGTTCTTCTTCGCGAAGGTAGAGAAGCGGCGCCTGAGCCTTCATTGAAAGTGCCCGGTCGAGGGTCATGCATATTGGTTATGCCAGATATGCGACTCACAATAGAGCCCGCACTGTACCGCTCGCAAGCGGGAGGGCTATACTGGCCGAAACGCGCTTAACCAAAGCTGGAGCCTGCGAATGGCGCTTATCCCCTTCGACGATCGCGACGGTCATATCTGGTACAATGGCAAACTGGTGCCCTGGCGCGACGCCAAGACCCACGTCCTGACCCACGGTCTGCATTACGGCTCAAGCATTTTCGAGGGCCAGCGCGTCTACAACAGGAAGGTCTTCAAGCTCGAGGAACACACCGCGCGCCTCTTCGAGTCGGCGAAGATCATGGGCTTCGAAATCCCGTACACGCAGGCTGAGATCAACGATGCCTGCAAGATGGTCGTCGAATCCCAAGGCATGGATGACGCCTATATGCGCCCCGTCGCCTTCCGCGGCAGCGAGCAGATGGCGGTCAGCGCCCAGAAATCGAAAATCCACGTGGCGATCGCCGTGTGGCCTTGGCCGTCGATGTTCGACCCGGAGATCAAGCGCAAAGGCATCCGCCTCGACATCGCCCGCTGGCGCCGCCCCGCACCCGACACCACGCCCTGGAAGGCGAAAGCCGCCGGCCTCTACATGATCTGCACGCTCTCAAAGCACGAAGCCGAAGCGAAGGGCTACGCCGACGCCATGATGTACGACTGGCGCGGTCTCGTCGCGGAAGCGACTGGCGCGAACATCTTCTTCGTCAAGGAAGGCAAGTTATTCACGCCGTATGCCGACTGCTTCCTGAACGGCATCACACGCCAGACCGTGATGGACCTCGCACGCGCCCGCCAGATCGAAGTGGTCGAGAAATACATCCAACCGTCCGAGGTCGGCGGTTTCGAACAGTGCTTCCTCACCGGCTCTGCCGCGGAAGTCTCGCCCGTCGGCTCGATCGGCGACTGGACGTTCGAAGTGGGCAAGATCACGCAGACGCTGATGGAGGACTATTCGAACTTCGTCCGCGGCAAGTACAAGATCTAATCGCGCTTCCAGCGCGCGGCGGCCTCATCGTCGCTTCCGCGCGCTTCCACCCAGTGCTCGCCCGACTCGCGCAACTCGCGCTTCCAGAACGGCGCCCGGGTCTTCAAATAATCCATCAAGAATTCCGCCGCCTCGAACGCCGCCCGCCGGTGAGCCGCCGCAGTAACGACGAGTACGATTCGCTCGCTGGGCTTGAGCTCACCCACACGGTGCACCACGCAAACGCCCTGCAAGGACCAGCGCAAACGCGCTTCCTCGGCGATACGCTCCAACTCGAGCTCGGTCATGCCGGGAAAGTGCTCAAGCGTCATGCTGACAAGCTTTTCGCCGTGGCTCTCGCCGCGCACGACGCCGACGAAGCTCACGATCGCGCCGGCGTTTTGGCCCTGTAGCCGCGCGATCTCCGCGCCGGGCTCGAAATCCTCGCGTTGAACGCGAACGCTCATCCGCCCGTGACCGGCGGAAAGAAGGCGACCTCGTCACCCGCCTTCACCGGCGCCGCGAAGTCGACGTGTTCTTGATTGAGCGCCGCACGCACGCGCTTCATGTCCGCAAACGCATCTGCATACCCACCGCCGCGCGCCGCAAGCCACGCCGCCAACTCACCGACCGAGCGTACGTTCCCTGGCAGATCGATCGCCTCTTCGCCGCGCCCGACCTTCTGACGCAGCCACGCGAAGTAGAGCACCTTCACGACGTCCGCTCCGCCGCGCGTGGACGCGGCCGCGCATGCTCGCCCGACACGTGGCTCAAATTCGCCTGCACGTAACTGAAGCCAGTGTAGATCGTGAGCAGTGCCGCCGCCCATAGCGTCAAAATTCCGGCGCGATGCACCCACCCCCACACATGCTCGATCGCCGGCGCCACGATCAACATCGCAACTGCCACGACCTGCAAAACGGTCTTCATCTTCGAAATCGAAGACACCGGCACCTGCACGGAGATTGTCGCCAAGAACTCCCGCATGCCCGACACGAGAATCTCGCGCGCCAAGATGATAAGTGCCGGAATGATCACCCAGCCGCGGATATCGTCCATGTAGACAAGCATCACAAGCGCTGAGGCGATCAGCAGCTTGTCCGCGATCGGATCGAGCATCTGCCCAAGGCGCGACTCGACGTTACGCCGCCGTGCAACCCAACCGTCCGCATAGTCCGTGATCGCGGCGATCAGAAACAACCCAAACACGACCCAACGGCCAACCGGCATATCGAACCAGAACGCGGCAACGAACAGCGGCGTGAGCGCGATACGCGCGAAAGTCAGAAGATTGGGAAGGTGGTCGCCCATAAACCCACTCTATCAGGCATCAGCCCTTGTCGTGAAAGTGCTCGTAGATCTTTCGCGCCATAGCCTTGGAAATACCCTTAACCGATTCCAGATCGGCAAGCCCAGCTGTCGTGACCGCTCGCCCCGACCCGAAATGGTTCAAAAGGGCCCGTTTCCGCGAGGGACCGATCCCGTCGATCTCATCCAACGGCGAAGATGCCAGCGCAGCAGCCCTCTTCGCCCTATGCGTCCCGATGGCGAAGCGATGCGCCTCGTCCCGCAGGCGTTGCAGGTAGAAGAGCACCGGCGACTTGAACTCCAAGTGGAACGGCTCCCGACCAACCATGAAGAACCGCTCCCGGCCCGCATCGCGATCCGGCCCCTTCGCGATCGAAACCAGCTTCACGCCGGTGACGCCGGACGCTTCCATCACCTCGCGAGCGACCGACAGTTGCCCCGCACCGCCGTCGATCAAAATCAGATCCGGCACGGTCGCTTCATCGGCGTCGTCGTCCGACCTCTCGTCGAACTGAACGCCCGCGTCCGCTTGCTCTTCTTGTTCTTTGACGATCCTCTTGAAGCGACGGGTCAACACCTCGCGCATCATCGCGTAGTCGTCACCAGGCGTGAGATCGACGCTCTTGATGTTGAACTTGCGATACTCGCCTTTGATGAAGCCCTCCGGCCCGGCCACGATCATCGCTCCCACCGCATTCGTGCCGGAGATATGGCTGTTGTCGTAGACTTCGATCCGCTGCGGCGCCTCCGCGAAGCCGAATGCGGCCGCCACGCCTTCGAGCAGTTGAATCTGGGTGGCGCTTTCGGCCATGCGGCGCGCAAGGGATTCACGCGCGTTCATCACGGCCTGCGCCATCACCTCGCGCTTCTCACCCCGCTGCGGCACCAAGACTTCGACGCGCCGCTCGGCTTTCAGCGAAAGCGCCTCCTCGAGAAGCGCGCGCTCTGTCAAATCGTGACTGATGATGACGAGCTTCGGCGGCTCACGGTCGTCATAGAACTGCGCCAGGAAACTGTCGAGAATCTCCGGAATCTCGACGCCTCGGTCGTGCTTCGGAAAGTACGCGCGGTTGCCCCAATTCTGCCCCGAGCGAAAGAAGAAGACTTGGATGCAGGTATGCCCGCCATCCTGATGAGCGGCAAACAAATCCGCCTCGTCGATCGTCTCCGGATTGATCCCCTGCTGCAGTTGAACATGCGCCAGTGCTCGTATCCGGTCGCGCAACCGCGCAGCCTTTTCGAAGTCGAGCGCTTCTGCGGCGGCCTCCGTCGTCCGAGCCGTCGCCGCCATGGCGGCGCCGCACG
>CAYXQB010000087.1:7336-11725 GCA_964466435.1 uncultured Flavobacteriaceae bacterium
CCATCTCGTGCGAAAGCTCGCCCTTCACCTCCAGACTCTTGCCGCGCAGGAACCCCACGGCCTGATCAACAAGGCGTTGATAGTCCTCGATAGGGATCTTTCCCACGCACGGCGCCGCACACCGCTTGATCTGATGCAGCAAACACGGCCGCGTCCGGCTCTCGTAAACCGAATCCGTGCAGCTCCGAAGCAAGAACGCCCGCTGCAGCGTGTTGAGCGTCCGCGTCACCGAGTAGGCGGACGCGAACGGCCCGAAATACTCGCCCTTGCGCGACTTCGCCCCGCGATGCTTGATGATCTGCGGCGCCGCGTGATCGCCCGTCACCAGAATAAACGGAAATGACTTGTCGTCCCGAAGGTGAACGTTGTAGCGCGGCTTCAACCGCTTGATGAGGTTCGCCTCGAGCAACAGCGCCTCGACTTCGCTGCGCGTCTGCACGAACTCCATCGACGCCGTATTCGCAATCATCCGCGCAATCCGCGCCGGTTGATCGTATGGCTTGGTGTAAGCCACAACCCGTTTCTTCAGGTTGGCGGCCTTGCCGACGTAAAGCACATCGCCATTCGCCGCCATCATCCGGTAAACCCCCGGCGCATTCGGCAACCGCGTCAGATAGTCGGCAACAACCGCCGCCCCCTGGGCCATAAGGCCGGGCGTATCCGTTGCTACAATGTCTTGGTCGTCGCTCACGCTGGGCAAGATAGTGGTGGCGCTAGGCGCTGCAAGCGGGATCTCTCGCTGCCGCGCCCTTAACGCTCGGCTTCGCGCTCGATCTCCACGCCGACAGATTGCGCCTCCGCAAGCACTTTGAGCTTCTCGATCCGTACCCGCGCAACCTTCACGCGCTTGTCGGCCAGGCAGTGCACCGCCACCTTCTCAGCGAGCGTCTCTACCAAATTCAAGTGGCCGCCCGCGAGAATCGCCTTGATGCCCTCCACAACCGCACCATAGTCGACGACATTCTCGAGTTTGTCCTCGATATCGCCGTCTGTCTCCTCGACCGTCAGATCCAAGTTGATCCGCACCGGCTGAAGCTGACCTTTTTCGCGGTGATAGACGCCGATGTTTGCGTTGAGCTCCAGATCACGAACAAACACATGCCGAATGCGCTTCTTTGCGTCGGCAATACGCAACGGCTGAACCCTGGAACGTTCGCTCATGGTACTCACTCGAAGAATTTGTCGCGCGACCACGCGAGATGCTGCCCGCTGTCGACGACGATCATCTGACCGGTAACGGCCGGCGCCGCTAATAGATACGCAACAGCAGCAGCGATATCCGCGGGCTCCGATGGCCGCTGCAACAACGTCGCCTTCACATGCCCATCAAAATTCTCTTGGCTCTGTCGCTCAGCCTTGAGCGACGGTCCCGGCGCCACCGCGTTAACGCGGATAGCGGGCGCCAACGCCTGCGCAAGCGTGCGCGTCAGCGTCCACAAACCCGCTTTCGACACCGTGTACGACAAAAACTGCGGCGTCAGGTTGACCACCTGCTGATCGATGATGTTGACGACCCCGCCGTTTGCGTTCGCCGGCAACTGCTTCGCGAACGCCTGGGTCAACACCAGCGGTGCCCGCAAATTCGTGTCGATGTGCTTGTCCCAACTCTCGCGCGTCACCGTCTCGGCGCGATCGTCCTCAAACACCGACGCACTGTTCACAAGCGCCGTCAGGTGCCCGAGCGCCGCCGCCGCTCGCGGCACGATCGTCGCAACCTCGGACTCCTTCGACAATTCGCCATCGACGAGCGCGGTTCGCCGCCCAAGCGCCTTGATCTCGGCCGCCAGCACTTCCGCCTCAGGCTTGCTGGACCGATAGTGGATTGCGACGTCGTAACCGTCGCGCGCCAGTCGAAGCGCAATCGCCCGGCCAAGCCGCTTCGCCGCGCCGGTGACCAGAACCGCGCTCATGGCTTCACCGGCGTTTGCTTGCCGTAGGTTTTGAACTTCCCGATCACCCGCGCCATCTCGCGTCCCGACAAAATCCGCGGCCGCCCGATCTGCAACGCCCGCGCGTACTGCGCAGCCAACGCCTCAAGAGCGACCGCGCGATCATACGCCTGCCTCACGCTCTCGCCCAAGGCAATCGAACCGTGGTTCGCAAGAAGACAGGCGTTGCGCGGCCCCAGAGCCTTAACGGTGAACCGCGCCAGATCCTCGCTGCCGTAGGTCGCATACGGCGCACAGGCGATCTTCTCGCCCCCGAACTCCGCCACCATGTAGTGAAAAGCCGGAATACTGCGGTGGAGACACGACAGCGCCGTCGCGTTCAGCGAATGCGTGTGCACGATCGCACCCGCATCGGGACGCGCCTTGTAGATCGCAAGATGCACCCGCCATTCGCTCGACGCCACCCGCTGTCCCGGCTGCACGCGCCCGTCGTTGCGCACCTCAACAACATCGGCCGCACGCATCTCGGCATAGGGAATACCGGTCGGCGTGATCAGCATACCGCCATCGACGCGCACTGAGAGATTGCCGCTCTTGCCCGGCGACAGTCCGCTCGACGACATGCGCTGTCCGACGGCGACGATTTCCGAACGCAAGTTGGGCGTTGCGCTCACAACCGCCACGCGCTTCGAGAGCACGCGTGCCACACGCCGCCGCACCGCAGTGCGCTTCACCGCGCGCGCTCCGGAAAGAGCTTCAGAAGACCTTCACGCGTGGCCGCAGCAACGCCGCGCTCGGTGACGAGGCCTGTGACGAGCCGTGCCGGCGTCACGTCGAACGCGGGGTTCCGCGCCGGTGAACCCGGTGCGGTCAACTCGACGGTGAGAACCTCGCCGCCTGCCGTGCGCCCTTGGACGTGCGTAATCTCACGCCCCGACCGCTCCTCGATCTCGATCTCGCTCACGCCGTCCGAGATCGTCCAGTCGATCGTTGACGACGGCAACGCGACATAGAACGGCACACCGTTGTCATACGCCGCCAGCGCCTTGAGGTAAGTGCCGATCTTGTTCGCGACGTCGCCTGAGGCGGTCGTCCGGTCGGTTCCGACGATGCACATGTCGACATCGCCGTGCTGCATGTAGTGCCCGCCCGCATTGTCGGCGATGATCGAATGCTTCACCCCGTGCGCACCCAGCTCGTAAGCCGTTAGCGATCCACCTTGATTGCGCGGCCGCGTCTCGTCCACCCAAACGTGGATCGCGATGCCCCTGTCATGCGCCATGTAGATCGGCGCCAGCGCCGTGCCCCAATCGACGCACGCGAGCCATCCCGCATTGCAGTGCGTGAGTACGTTGACGGTCGCACCCTTTTTCGTCGCGGCGATGGCCTCGATCAACGTAAGCCCATGGCTCCCGATCGCTTCATTCGTTGCAACGTCGTCGTCGCAAAGTTTCGCCGCCCGCGCATAGGCCGCCGCAACGCGCCGATCCTTCGGCTGATTGCGAACGGCCGCCATCATCTCGTCAAGCGCCCACTTCAAATTGATCGCCGTCGGCCGCGTCTTGACCAGCATGTCGTACGCGCGCTCGAGCGCGGCGTCCGACGCATCGACCCGAAGCGCCATGCAAAGCCCGTACGCACCGGTGGCGCCGATCAGAGGCGCCCCGCGTACAACCATCGACTTGATCGCCTCGGCTGCTTCGTCAGCGCTTGCCAGGCGCTTGGTCACGAACGCGAACGGCAACTTCGTCTGGTCGATCACCTCGACCGACCAGCCGTCAGCCGCGAGCCAAATCGTCCGGTAATGGCGCCCGTGGATCTTCAATGCCCTTCAAACTCCACGAGGCTCAGGACCTTCTTGCCCATCTTCTCGAGCCTGCGCCGGCCTTTGAGCTCCGGCAGATCGATGATGAAGCTACAGCCGACAACGTGGCCGCCGGCCTTCTCGATCAGCTTGATCGCAGCCTCGGCCGTCCCGCCGGTCGCGATCAGATCGTCGACGAGCAGGACGTTCTCGCCCTTCTGCACCGCGTCTTCGTGGATCTCGACGGTGTCCGTGCCGTACTCAAGATCATAGGTCTGCGCGAGCGTCTTCCACGGCAGCTTGCCCTTCTTGCGGACCGGCACGAAGCCGACCGAAAGCTGGTGCGCAACTGCACCCGCAAGAATGAACCCGCGTGCCTCAATCCCCGCCACCTTGTCGATTTGCATTCCCGCATAGGGCTGAACCAGCTGATCGACGGCCGTGCGGAACGCGCGCGCGTTGCCGAGCAACGTCGTCACGTCGCGGAACATGATCCCGGGCTTCGGATAATCGGGAATCGTGCGAATTACGGATTTGAAGTCCATGTGGGTTCAAGCCTTCTTGAGAACGCGGCCGGCGACCGCGTCGAGTTTGGCGATTAACGCTGGATCGCGCTTCTCGGGCGCCGTGATCAGCGCCGTATCGAGCGTGTGTTCGATGTTGAGCGGCGAGGGCGTGCGTTTCGGTCCGAGCTTC
>CAYXQB010000088.1:0-11541 GCA_964466435.1 uncultured Flavobacteriaceae bacterium
ATCGGCCTTTTGGCTGCGAAGGGCGCTTCGACGGCGGGCCCCGACCAAGACGACTTGATCGTGATTCCCTTGCGCACGTTCCAGCGGCGCATCTCAGGCAACCGGGACGTTTCAAGCCTGTTCGTCGTGGCAAAGGACGGTGTTTCGACGGCGAAAGTGCAGCGCGATCTCGAGCGGTTGCTGCGCGAACGGCGGCGCATCAAACCGGGCGAGGAAGACGACTTCGCCGTCATGGACACGAAGCAGATGGCCTCGACGATGACGAGCGTCACGAACACGCTGACGGGGCTTTTGAGCGCGGTCGCGGCGGTGAGCCTGCTCGTCGGCGGCATCGGCATCATGAACATCATGCTGGTTTCGGTAACGGAGCGCACGCGCGAGATCGGCATTCGCCTTGCGATCGGGGCGCAGGCGCGCCAGGTGCTGCTGCAGTTTCTGGTCGAGGCGGTCGTTCTGTCGCTGTTCGGTGGGCTCGTCGGGATCGCGGCCGGCCTCGGCTTCGCCGCGATCGCGACGTCTGCGTTGGGTGTGCCGTTCCTTGTCGATGTGCCGACCGTCGTCGTCGCCTTCGCGTTTTCGGCGATGGTCGGCATCGTGTTCGGCTATTTTCCGGCGCAGCGCGCCTCGCGCCTCAATCCGATCGAGGCGCTTCGCCACGAGTAGAAAGGCACGGCGTCGCTACTCGCACACCGTCTCGTAGCCTTTGATCACACGATCGGGGCAGATGCCGGAGGGTTGGCACCAGTAGGAGACGCGGAAGCCCCAGATCGGGCGGCGTTCGCAGCGTTGGCCGCTTTGTTGGGGTTGCGGTGCGGGCGCGGCCGGCATCGGCGGCGGTTTGGGCGCGGTCTTCGTGGCGGTGTAGGCGGTGAGGCTTTGCGCTTGCGGCGCTGTGCGGTCGAATGCGCGCGAGTCAGCCATGCGGTATTTCGTGCGGGCGGCGGTGGCGATGAAGTCGAGCGCGTGATTTACCCGCGGATCGGCGTCGGCGATCGCGGACACATAGGCCAGCATACCTGCTCCCCAATAGTTGTTGCCGGTATCGTAGGCGAACACCAACAGGTCGACCTCGCCGCCCGGCACGCCCACCTTCAACGCCTCGAGGATCATGCCGCCTTCGGCGCGCATGCCGGAACGGTGGGCGAGGCGCATGTCGGCGTCGAGGCTCGCGACCGCGCCGTCGACTGCTTTGCGGAATGCGACCTTGGGATCTTCTTTCTCGGGCTCGTTCGTCGTCGTAAACATGAAGCTGACCATGCCGTTGGCGTCTTCCGGCGACGTGATCAAGATGTGGTCGGCGTTGTAGGCGCGAGTCCAGCCGGGAAAGTTCGCGGCGTTGGCGGGGGCGAAAAGGGCAAGCGCGAGCAGCAGCGTCGCGGCGTAGCGGATCGGCATGTGTTGGCTTCTCTCCCGAGTTTCGGGAGAGGCTAGCTGGGAATTTAGGAGACGGGGAGCGTGAATGACGGTCGTGTGATGGCGGTCAAATTTCAATCGTTTGATGGAGAGGCGCGGGGCGACAGCCGAGCGGGTGAGGGGTTCGCTGAGTCTCGGCGCGTACGGCGGTGCAGATTGAGACTCAGCGGACCCCTCACCCATTTTTCGCTCAACGCAAAAAATGACCTCTCCCGCAAGGGGAGAGGGTGATTAATAGCGCCCGCCGGGGGCGAAGTTTGTGCGGCGCGTCTCGCGGATCGCGCGTGGGCCGACTTCGCCTTCGACGAGCTCGTAGCCCATGAGGGCGAACGTGCGGCCCCGTAGAAAGATCGGCCGTGCGTTGCCGTACCAGTCGACACAGGAGGCGCGGCAGTTGTCGTTTGCACTCTTGAGGTCGCCAGAGAAGAGTTCGCCGAGGGGCAGGAAGCGGCGGTTCTCGCGGCGCAGGAACGTGATGGCAGCGGAACCTTCGACGAGTTGGCGATAGCCGGGGCGGCTTGCGCGCGTCACCGGCAGCCCCAATACACCAGACGAGCCTTCGCCTTCGTCGCGCGCTTCCGGCTTGAAGAAGAACGCGTGGCTGCGCGTTTCGCCCTGACTTGCGCTTTCGAGCATGTAGCGGTCGCCCAATTGCGGGCGCCAGCCTTGGGTGAGTTCGATCGCTTGGAACGTCAGATTGCGTTGGTCCGCGCCGATGACGACGGCGTCGTCGCCCATGGCTTCGATGCGGTCGACGCCGTGGCCAAGCGGCAGCTGCGTGACACCACGACCGCGCACGCTTGCCACCACCACGCCACCGTTCGCGCCGCCGGGCGCGCCCCAGCTGTTGCCGGAACCATAGAGCAGATAGTTGCCCACGAAGCGGTTTTGGAACGCGTAGGCGTTGCCCGCCGGACGCGGCAGTTCGCGATAGCGACCGCGGTCGATTACATCGGTGCCGTCGCCGAAATCGCGGAGCGGGAACCGCACGAGCGCGATGTCGCCACCGGAGAATTCAGGGTTCCACATCGCGTCGCCGCCGCCGTCGCTGCGCACGAGCACGTTGAGCACGCCTTCTTCCCAATCTTCGCGGAACGAGAATTGATCGACGGGCGCTCCGTGCGCGACGACGGCCGACGGCGCGCTGCCGTCGAGCGGCAGACGGTAGAGCATCGATTGTTGGCGCCGTTCAGCCTGCGGGCGCCACCAGCCGTAGTCCGTCACCCAAACATAGACCGCATGCGCCGAGACGTAGAACGTGCGCCCTGCGGGGCCGAGCACGCTGGTCGCGCGGCAACGGAGGTCGGGTGCCAGGAGATCGCATTCGGTGACGGTGTGAATCGCGTCGATCGAGGCGCGCTCCGGATCTTCCCATTGGCGCGGGATGTAGATGTCGCGCGCGCTGACAATGCGTTGGAAACCGGCTTGCGGGTTTCCGGTCCAGCGGCGAACGGCCGGCATCCAGTCGGTCGAGACCTCGGCGTTGTGGGGGACGTAGAGCGGCGAATAGACGATGAGCCGCGTGCCGATCAGGCGCGAGGCGTAGTTGCGCGAGGAATAGTAGTCGTTCGATTTGAGATGATACGCATCTTCGAAGCGCAAGCGGCCGTCGGCCGAGAGGCGGAAGCGGTTGATCTCCGTGCCGCCGCGGCCGTAGCTGTAGCCGATGACGACGATGCGGTCGCCCGCGATCAGCATTTCGTCGTACCAGTCGCTCGACGGGTTCACGCCGGGCGGGAATGCGTCGATATAGTCGACGGGGCGCAATTCGCCGTTGCGGGTCGAGACCGTGAACAGGCGGCCGCGGCGCAGGATCACCAAGATGTCGCCCCGCACCTTCACGATGCCACCCTCGTCGACGCCGGCTTCTTGCGTGTTCGTGATGTTGTCGTCGGCTCCATTCGCGGGTGCTGCGGCGGCGTCGGTTGCAGCTTCGGCAGGAGCCGGTGCGGCTTGGGGTTGGGCGTAGCCGGAGCTCTTCTGTCGGCGCGCTTCCTGGCGCTTGGCGCGCTCGGCGAGGTAGCGGCGGAACGCTTCCTCGGACTTGAACGGGAGCATCTTCGCGTGGGGGCTGTTGCGCCAACTCGTCCAGCTGCTTTCGGCGGATACGGTTGGGGCGAGCACGCAGGCGAGTGCGAATGCGACGGCGATCAGTTTGACGAGTGCCTTCATGGCACACCTCTCCTCGAAGGTTGCGGGGCGGACGGTCGTCTGCGATTTCGGTGAAAGTGTGTCGGGCGCATGGCAATTGAGTTGCGGCCGCCTGCGGCAAAGCGTCGATGCGCGCGCATCATCCTAAACGCCGAACCTGTCCGTCGGGAGTTGCGCGTGCTTGGTGCATTCGGCTTTGAAATCGTACAAGGGCGCGAGTTCCGCGGCGCAGTCGGGCCAAAGGCCGGTCGCCAACCAGTACTCGACGAGACCCAGGCGGGCGCAAAGTTTTGCGAAGCGCGGGTCGCGGCGCAACTCCGGATAGGGTGCGTAGAACAGGATCGCCGTGCGATAGGCGTGGATGCCCATCGTGTCGCGCTCATCGCCGGCGGGGCCGAATTTGGCGCGCTCGGCGATCGCGTAGGCTTCGTCGACGGCACCGAGATGGGCGGCATAGACGAGCGCATCGAGGCTTAGCCGCCCGATCTTCTCGACGCGGCGGCGCGCGGATTCCGCCGAGCGGCGCGCGGTATCAGGGCCGCCCGTGCGAATCGCTTCTACCAGGCGTGCGGCTCGTTCGAACTCGCGCAACGGAAATTTCGCGAGGCGGGCCGGTTCGACGAGTGCGTCGATCGCATTCCAGTCCTTTTGATGCGCGTAAAGCAGCATCAACAGCATCGCGACGCCTTGCACGTCGGGAAACTGCGTGTGCGTGTGTTCGAGGCGCTTGCGCGCTTCGTCGTAGCGGCCCGCGACCAACAGGCATTGGCCCCAAAAGTTTGCGACGATCGGATCGAACGCATCGAGTTCGTAGGCGCGTTCGCACAGATCGACAGCTTCGCGCACGCGGCCCACGCCTTGGGTGTGAACAGCGGCGGTGATCAGGCCGTAGGCATCCGATGGCGCGGCGCGCACGATGCGGGCGACGGCATTGCCGGTTTCGACGAAGGCGCCATAGGGCGGCAGAAGCAGATATTCCGCCATGCGCGCGGCTGGGTTGCGCTCATCGCGCGCGTAAGCCTCGGCGATTTCCTTGCCTATGATGGATGCCACCGCAGCGCGGTGTTTGTAGGGGCTGAAGTGGTAGAGGAAGGCGCGGCGTTGCGCGAGCTTGCCCCAAGCATCGGCGAAATGCGGGGCACGCTTCGTCACCTCTTCAAGCAAGCCGATGTTCTCGACGATCCGCGCAGGTACGAGATCGGGGCGAAGCGCGCGCAGGAAGAGGTCGTAAGTTGCGGGGTCGACTGCCGCGGGCGCAACGCTCGAGAATGCGCGTTGCAAAGCTGCCGCCAGGCTTTCTGCGATTTCGTCTTGGACGGCGAAGATGTCGGCAAGGTCGCGGTCGTAGGTGCCCGACCAAAGCGTCGTATGCGAGGAGGCTTCGACAAGGTGCGCCGCAATCCTGACTCGATCGGCCGATCTGCGGACGGAGCCGTCGAGCATGTGCGTGCATCGCAGCGCGCGGGCAGCTTCGCTTTTGCGCTCGCCCGCGAACTGGAAGCTCGACGTCCGGCCAATGACCTTGATTTTCGTGCCGCGGGCGACCCGCTGAATGATTTCGTCGCTGATCCCTTCGGAGAAGAAGTCCATCTCAGCGTCGTTCGACAAATTATCGAACGGCAGAACGGCCAGTAGCGGCGTGTCCGAGGGCTGCACCCCCGAGACGTCCACCGTCACCGTCAGTTGATAGCCACGCCCAGGCACGGTTGCGATCGCGCGGGCGCCCAGCGCTTTCCTCAGCGTGCTGATTTGAACTTGGAGATTGTTCTCGTCGACGGTGAGGCCCGGCCAGCCAGCGGTGAGCAACTCCGTCTTCGTCGCGACCGCGCCTCGCCGCTCAGCGAGCGCCAACAGCACGTCGAACGCGCGCGCGCCGATGGTTACGACATCGCCGTTGATCCTCAGTTCGCGCTGCGCCATGCGCAGTTCGAGATGGGGATGCAACACGGCTTGCGACGGCGCGGATGATCGGTTTGTGACTCTGCTCACGGCGGCGGGGGGCTTCAGGCGGTTTCAGGTGGCTTAAGTACACCGATCGCGCCTGCCGCCATATCTGTTGCTGGTCACAAAGTGGAGAGACGACAGATGTTTCGCAATATCCTGCATTCTTGGAGTGCGGCCTTCGCCGGTACGATACTGGCGGTCTACTGGTTTGCGTATGTGGTGATTGTTGCCGCCGATCGCTTGGCGTGAGGCGCAACCCATGATTGCGACAGACAAAGGCAAGAATCCCCTAGACTCGGCTCAAGCGATTCGCCCGGCGGGGCGGAACGGGGGTGCACATGACTTTCATCTGGAAGTGGTCGTGGGAGATCGCGCTGGCGTTGATCGTGATCAGCGTCGGGATCGCCACCTACTCATTCGCGCAGAACCGGCAACTCGCCTATGCGCCATGCTTGGCGAAGGTGATGACGGCGTTGCGCGCGGATCCGGCGGCGGTTCGCTTGCAGAAGATTGCGGCCGTCGCGGTGCCCGAAGAGGGGACGTGCGCGGTATCGGAAGAAGTCGCACGGGAGGCGAACCGGGCCATCACCGACATGCTCGCCGGCGACAAGACGCTCTTTTCGCGGCTGCCCAAACTGCTCGCCGATGCGGGAATGATTTGCGAGACGAACAAGAGCGCTATCGTGTGCGACTGCAAATCAAGCGGGCCGTTCGCGATCGCCAACCCAAGCGAGACGTGCGCGACGCTGGTGGACGTGCCTTTGCCGTTGAAGCGGGTGCTCGATGTCGGTGTCACGCGGCGGCCTGCACTCAAGACCGCGACCTATAGCCGGCCTGTGACCTACATCGTGCGCGTCGCCTACAGCACGACTTTCTTCGAGCGCGAAGTGCCGGCGCTGCCGCCCGAGAGCGAGAGCGACGGCATGCCGACGGCGAACGAGTTGGTCAGCACCGCCGTTCAATGGTGAGCGAGTAGGTCCTCGGCCATCAGCGCGTTCGCTCGTGCGGTCAGATCGCGCAGCATTTCGATGTCGACGCGGTTGACCGTGATGAACAGGCCTTTGCGTTGGGTGGGGGCCAAGATCACGTAGTTCATGAAGCCTCCTCCGCCGCCGGTTTTCTGTAGCACTTGTACGCCACCGAGGCGCATGCGGAGCCAGCCCATCGCTACCGCGTCCATGCGCCCGGCCATGTCGAGATTGGCGACACGGGCAAGCGTGCTTCGGTTCACGATGGCTGCGTGCGCGGCGGCACGGGGTGCATTGTCCGTGGCATCGAGTTGCGCGCGCATCCAGCGCGCCATGTCCGCGGCGGTGGAATAGAGACCGCCCATGGCGTCGAGCTCATAGGTGGGAGCGCAGGCATGGGTTGCCGGAAGCAAACGGGCGCATTGCTCGGCGGTCGGGTTCAACGTCGTGTCGGCGAGGGCGAGCGGGCCGATGATCGTGCGCTTGAGCAATGCCTCATAGCTTGTGCCGGCAGCAGCGCTCAGCGCGTCGCCGAGGAACATGTAGGCGGCGTTCGAGTATTCGGCGACGCGGCCGGGCGCGCGCTGGAGCTTGCGGCGTGCGAGCCATTGCCAGCGGGCGCTTTTGCTCAACCCCGGTGGCATGTCGCGCGGCAGGCCGCTTGTGTGCGCTGTCAAATCGCGGAGCGTGATCGCGCGGCCTTTTGTGCGCGGGACGATGCGGCCCGGCGGTGCGTAGCGCTGCAACGGCGCGTCGAGGCGGACGCGGCCTTCGGCGATGAGGGTCGCCAACACTTCGCCGGTCATCACTTTCGTCAGCGAGTTGATGCGCACGAGGCTTTGCTCGCCGGCATTCTTGCCGATGAAGTACGTGCGCTCGCCGTCGACGATCACGGCGACCATCGCACGCGCCTTCGACGCCGCGAATATCGCTTCGAGTTGGGTGGTCTCGCTTGCGGGCGGCGCTTCAGCGGCAGCGGCCACGCCCAGGCCTAAGAAAACCAGGGCAACAAGTGCACTTCTCATGGGCGATTTGAACTCGGGGAATAAGGCGCTAATGTGGTTTCATGGCTAACAGATTTGCGTTCGTGTTCGCACTCGTTTGTGTCCTCGCTGCGCCGCTTGGCGCCGCCGACGCCCCGCTCGTCTATTTGCGCGATGTGGACCCATCGATCGCGCAAGACATCCGCTATGCGACGAAGGACAATTTCACAGGCTCGCGCGTGCCGGGGTATCTCGCGGGCGAGTGCCTGTTGCTGAAACCCGTCGCCGAGATGCTGAAACGCACGCAAGCGACTTTGAAGGAGCGCGGGCTTGCGCTGAAAGTGTACGACTGCTACCGGCCGCAAAAGGCGGTCGATGCGTTTGTCGCGTGGGCGAAGGCGCCGGACACCGGCAGCAGCGCGACCAAGCGGTTCCATCCGCGCACGCCGAAGGGCGAGCTTTTGAAGAAGGGTTATATCGAACCGGTGTCGAACCACTCGCGCGGGATTGCGGTGGACGTGACTCTGATCATCGACGGCGGCGCTCCGGCGAAACCGTTCGACCCCTTAGCGACCTACGGCGGCTGCATCAGCCCGGCCGCGATGCGCGCGCCGGACAACAGCCTGGACATGGGGACAGGGTTCGACTGTTTCGACGAGAACGCTGCCACAGCGAGCCGCGGAATCGGGCCGCCGCAGAAGAAGCTGCGCGGTGCGCTCTACGAGGTGATGGCGAAGCACGGGTTCCGGAACTATCCGGGCGAGTGGTGGCACTTCGCGCTGGGTGGAGCGGAGAAGGCGCCGATCCTGACCGTCGACATAGCACCTTATCCGGCGAAGAAGCCGTGAGCCTGTCGCTCACGCGCCGCGCGGTGGTGACGAGCGCGGTTGGCCTCGCAGCGGCGGCGCCCGCGCTTGCTCTGCCACCGGTCGATATCGTGGTGACAGGGTCGCAGATCGCGCGCGTCGGCGGGATGCGGGTTCGGCGCGCGGTCGGGCGTGGCGGTATTCGCGTCGACAAGCGCGAGGGCGACGGTGCGACACCTGCCGGCGTTTGGCCGTTGCGCGAAGCGCTCTACCGGCCGGACAGACTTTCGATGCCGGTGACGAAGCTGCCCGTGCGCGCACTTGCGCCTTATGATGGCTGGTGCGATGCGCCGAGCGATGCGCGCTACAATCGCCTCGTGCGGCTGCCCTACCCCGCCAGCGCCGAGCAACTTTGGCGCGGCGATCATCTTTACGATCTGATCGTCGTCGTGGGCTACAACGACGCGCCGGTCGTGCCGGGCAAGGGCAGCGCGATCTTCCTGCACCTCGCGCGCAGCGACTATGCGCCGACGGCCGGGTGCGTGGCGTTCGCGCGGCGGCATTTGCTCGCGATCCTCGCGCGCGTCGATGCGCGCTCGCGGTTGATCGTGCGGGGTTAGCGCCTCATTCGTCCAAGAACTTCCACGTGTCGGCGCCGTCGAAGGGGCGGATGCGGATTTTGGCGAGCACTTCGGGGTCGCTCATGCGCATGTTGACGCCCATGCGGTCGTAGGCCGGGTCGACCGCCAGCCAATGCGTGTGACAGCCGCAGGCCTTGCACCGATGGAAGACGATGGCGTTGTCGCCCCACATGTAGGTATCGGTCAGCGGCGGTGATGGCGTGAAGTGCACTTGGCGCGGTGAATAGTACGCCATCAGCGTGCCCGTCCGGCGGCAGATCGAGCAGTTGCAGCTCGTCACCGTTTCCGGCACGGCGTCGACGGTGATGCGGACGGCGCCGCAGTGGCAGGCGAGTTCGGGCATGCAGCAGCTCCTTCCGCCCTATGGCTTCGCAGCTTTTTGTTCGGCGATCCAGGCGTCGACACGGCGCTCGAGGATTGTGAGCGGCATGGACCCTCGACCCAAGACGACATCGTGGAAGGCCTTGAGGTCGAACCTTGTGCCAAGCGACTGTTTCGCCCGCTCGCGGAGCTCGACGATTTTGAGCATGCCGATTTTGTAGGCACAAGCTTGGCCCGGCATCACGATGTAGCGCTCGATCTCGGAGGTCACTTCGCTGACCGACATGCCGGTTTTGGCGTGCATGTAGTCGATCGCTTGTTGGCGGGTCCACCGCTTCGCGTGGATGCCGGTGTCGACGACGAGGCGTACGGCGCGAAACATCTCGGCCTGCAAGCGGCCGAGGTCGCCGTGGGGGTCTTTGTCGTAGACGCCCATGTCCTTCGCCAGGAGCTCGGCGTAAAGCGCCCAGCCTTCGCCGAAGGCCGTGAACGGCAAAACGCGGCGCGCGAAAGGAACGCCTTCGATGTTTTGCGCGGTCGCGATCTGCAGGTGATGGCCGGGAACGCCTTCGTGATAGGCGAGCGTGGGCATTTGCCATGACGCCGTTTCGCCGGGATCGCGCACGTTTGCGAAGAACGTTCCGGGCCGTTCGCCGTCGAAGGACGGCGCGTTGTAGTAGGCGCCCGCCGAGGTCGCTTCGGCATAGGCCGGCACGCGCTCGACGGTCAGCTTTTGCGGCGGAATGTTCACAAACGCTTCGGGAAGGCGCTTGTTCATCGCCTCAAGCAGCGTGCGGTAGCCGGCGAGAATTTTCTCACGGCCCGCGTCGCCGGGCGGGAACGCGAAGCGCGGATCGCGCGACAGGCGGTCCATCCGCTCGACCAGCGTGCCGTTCGCTTCGCCCACGCTTTTCAGCACCGCATCCATTTCGCCTTCGAGACGCCCAACTTCAGCGAGGCCCAACGTGTGGATCTCTTGCGGGGTCATCTCGGTCGTCGTGAACTGGCGCACCATGTCGGCGTAGTACGCATCGCCGTCCGGCAGCTTCCACGCTCCGTCGTCGTCCGTCGCTTGCACCTTCAGCCGCTCGAACGTGGTTTTGACCCGGCCGTAAGCCGGATAGACGACCTCTTTGACGGCCGTGACTGCGTCCGCATCCAGTTGTCGCACCAGTGCGGAGTCGAGGTCTTTCAGCTTGCCGAGTTTTTCGCGGAACGTGGTGATGAGCGGATTGTCTTTCGGCGCGGGGGTCGTGAACGTCACCGTGCTTGCAATGATCTGCTCGACGACGAAACGCGGCGGCAGGACCTTCAGGCTGGCCTGGCGCTCGATTTCGGCGAGCACCTGGTCGAAGCGCCTGCCGAACGCGTTCAGACGGGCGATGTAGTTGCGTGCCGTCTTTTCGTTCTTGATTTGGTGGGAGAACTGCAAGAAGCGGGGTAGTTGCAACTGCTCCCCGAACATCTGGTTCATTGGATAGAGACCAAAGCCTGCCGTCGCCCAAGGGTAGCGCTCGCTGCGCAGTGTCGTTTCGTGGAACCAGAGCATGATGTCTTGGGTGATCTGCTGCTCCGCCGTGAGGCTCGCGCGGTCGTAGGATTTGATCTCTTCGATGCTGCGCTTCGTGACCGTATAGAAGCGGTCGCGCTCGGCGAGCGTGAATTCGTCGAGCTTGCCGGAGTGATTGTCGAGCATCGTGCCCTCGATGAGCCCGAGCTGCGTCAGGATCTGCGGCCGCGACATCAAGACATAGATGCCCTGCCGGTCGATCAGATGGTCGAAGTTGAACGGCAGGCCCCAGATCAGCTGGTAGAGCCAAAAGCCGCCCGCGGCCATCGCGATGAGCAGCGCGTAGCCGATAGTGCGCAGGATCGATCTCATTGGTCCCCCTCGAAGTCCCCAGTCGGCAAATTACCCTGCGTGCACGCCTGGGGACAGATCATTCGCCCAATGCCGGTTGCCTCGAAACGTTTCAGTTCGTTACGGCATTCCTCCCCAAATGTCGCAGAATTGCAGGGGTTTGCGGGGTTGACGCGAAGCGTATGCGCGCCGCATGGTCCGCCCGCTTTTCCGGCCTTTAGCGATCCAAGGTCACGGAACCCGTTCAACCCCTGAGCGGGCGTGCTTCTTGGTCTTGGCCTCGAGACACGAACACCCATGGCTGGCACCCCGACATCTTCCGTTTCCCACCGCGACATGGCGAACGCCATCCGTGCACTCAGCATCGACGCTGTCGAAGCGGCGAAGTCCGGGCATCCCGGCATGCCGATGGGCATGGCGGATGTCGCGACGGTCCTCTTCTCGAAGTTTCTG
>CAYXQB010000089.1:0-11516 GCA_964466435.1 uncultured Flavobacteriaceae bacterium
TCGCCGGCACCAGCAGCGCCAGCACCGCCGAACTCGCTTGCTGCTCGGTGAACATTACCGCGCTGACGAGATAGAACGTCAGCAGCCCCTCCACCGCGCGCGACCCCATGCGGATACCGAGCGTAATGAAGAAGAGGTTCACGAACGGCAAGTTGGTCGCCGCAATCTTCGCGCCCTTGAGGAAGGAAATGTGCTTCTCCTCCCGTACCGGCGGCTCCGGCGTCGTCAGATAGAGAAAAGCGAGCGCGACCGGCACGAGCGCGATAATGGTAATTCCCATCACCTGCATGATCTGCCAATAGCCGCCCTGCCCGTTCTGCTGGATCTGCACCGCACCGTCGACGCACACCTCTTGCGGCACGCCAACGATCACCGGAATGGCGCCCGCAACGCCCAGGCCCAGAAGTGTGAACACCTCGCGCACGCCGGTGATGCTTGAGCGCTCGTTGTAATCGTCCGAAAGCTCCGCCCCCCACGCACCGTAGGCGATCGTGATCATCGTCCAGCCGAGGTAGAAGACCGCGATCCAGGTGAGCAGATAGAGCCGCCGCGCGTCCTCGCTGGCGTCGGCAAGGCTCGTCGGCGGCAGGAACAGCATGTAGACGCCAAGGGCGAACACGGGCGCGCCCAACAACACCCAGGTCCGCCGCCGTCCGAACGGCAGCTTCAGCTTGTCACTGACGAAACCGATGATCGGATCGACAATGATATCGGCAAGACGCGCGACCAGAAGGATGAAGCCCACGTCGGCAATGCCGATCTGCAGATCCTGCGCATAGAAGCGCGTCACGAAGATCGCAATCGGCAGGCTCGCGAAGGCGAGCGGTACCGCGAGCTGACCAAAGCCGAGAAGAACGGGCCACGTAACGCGCGCCGCTTTGGCGGTCTCGACTGGTGGCTGCAAAGTCAACACTCCAGGCTGGCGCGGGCGGGAACCCGCGGAGGAAGGAAAGGCGGTGCGGCGTGCAAAACCGGCCTCAGGCCCGCGTCCCCACATAAGCGAAGAACAGGCACCCGAAGCCGATGAGGAGCATTAGCATATCGAACTGCACAAGTGGCAAGACCACGGGCAGCGAAACCAACGGCAGAACGGTAAAGAAACTCGCGATGGCGAGCGTGATTAACGCATAAACCCGTATCCGCCGTGTGATTGAAGGTGAAGCCTGGTCCAAAGCGGCACGTTCGTTCGCAGCATACGCCGAAGCAAGACACAGCACGCCGACGATCGGCATGAGCACCGGCACCTGAATGAACAGGACCCGAAGCGGTAGCGACGCGACCCCCACGGAACCGAGGATCGCCAGAATTCCAGCAACCCACAACATCCAAGACTGCAATCGCGCGATCTGCTTGTTCACGGCAACAGCCCCACCACCGCCGCCGTCATACACGTCGATAGATTTCCGGGAATGATCGACCAAAGTGACAGCTGAACGATCTCCTCGCGCCTGGACGGTGCCAGCGCGCTCACCCCCGCGATCACCATGCCGACCGAGCCCAGATTGGCGAACCCGCACATCGCGTAGAGCATCAGCAACTCCGACCGTTCTGAGAGAGCGTCGGCTGGCAATGCGGCCATATTAAGGTAGCCGATGAACTCGTTCAGGATGACCTTCGTGCCCATCAGGCTGCCCGCGGTAGCGGCATCCGCCCAAGGCACGCCGACCAGCCACACGATCGGCGCAAACAACCAACCGACGATCCGCTCGAACGACAGCGCCGCGCCACCAACCTCGACATTGCTCAAGATGATGTTCGCAAGCGCGACCAGCGAGATCATCACGACAAGCATAGCGATGATGTTGAGGTACATCTTCATCCCGTCTTCGGCGCCCGTCGCCACCGCATCCATCGACGAGCGGTAGAGCCGCACTTCACCGAGCGCCGCGGGCGTCGTCGCGTCGCCCGGGATCATCACCTTCGAAAGCAGGATCGACGCGGGCAACGACAAGAGAGACGCCACGATGATGTGCCCGACCGCGCCGGGGATCACCGGGTTCAGCACATTGGCGAATAGAACCAACACGGTGCCCGCCACGTTCGCGAGCCCGCACGTAAACAGCGTAAACAACTCGCTCCGCGTCATCTTCTCGAGATACGGCTTGATCAAGAGCGGCGCCTCGATCATGCCGAGGAAGATGTTCGACGCGCACCCGACACCCAGCGCCCCGCCGATCTTCATCGTCCGCTCGAGCGCCAGGGCAAACCCCTTCACGATCAGCGGCAGAATGCGCCAATGCCAGAGCAGCGCCGACAACGCCGACATCACAAGAACGATCGGCAGGATCGTGAACGCAATCGTCACCATCGCGTTCGGGTTCTTCACCTCGAACGGCGGCGTGCCCCCGCCCGTATAGCCGAACACGAACGACGACCCTTGCGCAGTCGCCCTCTGGATCGCATCGACGACAACGTTCAACGACAACAGCGCCTCGCGCACCGGCGCAATCCCAAGCAGGACGGCCGCGAGCGCAATCTGTAAGCCGATCCCAACGACAACCGTCTGCCAAGGAAACGCCCGCCGGTTCTCCGACAGCACCCACGCGATCGCGACAAACACGCCAAGCCCAAGGGCACTCTGCAGCTGCGGGGGAAAGTCCATGGAACCTCGTGCGAGTCGGCGATGCGCCCAGTTGATTTCGCCCAAAAACCCGGGCAGAACAAGCGCACTTCGCAACTGCAGCATTCAGAGGAACCACACACATGTCCATTCGCTTCGACGGCAAAGTCGCCATTGTCACCGGCGCCGGAGGCGGCTTGGGCCGCGCGCACGCGCTCGATCTCGCGCGCCGCGGCGCCAAGGTCGTGATCAACGATCTGGGCGGCACCGTCGACGGCTCCGGCGGCTCGTCGGAAGCGGCAAAGAAAGTGGTGGAAGAGATCAAGGCGTTCGGCGGCACGGCAATCGCGAACGGCGCCTCGGTCACCGACGACGCGGGCGTCGCGGGTCTCGTCAAGCAAACGCTCGACGAGTTCGGCCGCATCGACATCCTGATCAACAACGCCGGCGTGCTGCGCGACAAGAGCTTCTCGAAAATGGAGATCAAGGACTTCCAATTCGTGCTCGACGTCCACCTTGTGGGTTCGGTGAAGGTCACGAAGGCGTGCTGGGAAACGATGAAGGCGCAGCAATACGGCCGCATCGTGATGACGTCGTCATCTTCGGGCCTCTACGGCAACTTCGGACAGACGAACTACGGCGCGGCGAAGCTCGGTGTCGTCGGCTTCATGAACACGCTGAAGCTCGAAGGCCAGAAGGACAACATCCGCGTGAACGCGCTTGCCCCCGTGGCCGGCACGCGCATGACGGAGAACCTGATGCCCGCCCAAGCGCTCGAAGCGCTGAAGCCGGAATTCGTGACCCCCGGCGTGATCTACCTCGTCAGTGAAGACGCGCCGAACGGCGTGATCCTGGCCGCCGGCGGCGGCGCGTTTGCGGTCGCGCAGATCGTGGAATCGAACGGCGCGTTCCTGGGCCACCAGGGCCTCACCGCCGAGAAGGTCGCCGAGAACTGGAGCAAGATCGCCGACATGACCGGCGCCAAGGCCTACTTCATGGGCGGTGAGCAAACGCAGAAATTCTTCGCCCGCATCAGCGGGACCTAACGCAAGAAAAAGGGCGCCGCCCGCGGCGGCGCCCCTCTTCAAACCATGCGCCGCTCCCTATTGCGGTTGGACGCCGCCAAGGAAATTCTCCACCAAGCCGGCCGTCCGGTTCAACCGCTCACCCTTGCGATCACGCTGCTTGAGAGTGCCTTCGTCGAAGTTCCAGCGAAGGCCGATACCCCAAGTGTCTACGTCCGTGAACACAATGTCGGTCGTGCGATAGCCTGCAAAGAGGCTGATGGGTGATTCATCGAACTGATACTCCACGCCGACGCCGAAAGCCGTGCCATCTTCCGACACGCCACCCGCCGAAATCTGACCCCAACCTGCACTACCACGCAGCGTGAAATTGTCAGTGATGAAGAACCGAACGTCGCCATTCACGGTCCATCCATCGATGTCCAGTCCCGGTACAAGGAAGTCCGAAGAGTTCGAGTACCCGACCGACAGACCGAGGGTCACCCGATCAAGATAGTATTGCCCTTCAGCCCCAACGGAAAAGTCGTCAATGTCGCCATCGGCGGACTCGTACGCTGCGAAACCGCCAGCCAGCCAGTTTTCGCCGCGCCCAAAGAAATGGCCCCCGATCTGGTAATAGTCACCGCCACCGTCACCGGTCGCATATCCACCATCGAGAATAACGTGATCGCCGAGAGATACGCGCCCAGCAACGGAATAAATGTCTTCGCTGCCGCCACCCGCGTCGGTCGATTGATAACCACCAGCGATAAATCCTCCGGCAGACGCCGCGCCCGCCCAAACCAACGCGGCAACGCCGCACATCAATGCACGTTTCATTCAGTACCCCTTTTCGCTACTGCGGCATCGCAGCCGCAAGTCTGAAATCCCAACAAAGCCAACCGATCCCATACCGGCGCGGTCCCGCAACGCCCGCCGCGATCTCATTTCAAACAATTAGCCGGGCTCGAAAATGATGTGTACACACACTCTCTCGACCCACCCAAAAAGTCATTTCCGCGATGTGTCACCGCCACACATTTCGGCGTCACGGCGATTCAACTATCGTCAATTCGCCTGTCAGGAGAACTCCGATAAACTCGCAAAGACATGTCCCTCCCGAGCAAATTGCAGTCCGCGCAATCGGCGGGGCTCTCGGAATCGCGATTATGACCACGCTCTCCCACGCGTCCAATCAGCCACTCATGATGGTGCCGTTCGCAACCTCGATCGTGCTCGTCATGGGCTCGCCGGAAGCGCCACCGGCAAAACCGCGTGCCGTCGTCGGCGGGCACCTTCTCTCGGCGTTCGCCGGTATAGCGTGCGCGACGATGTTCGGTGACGCGTTCTGGGTCTCGGCCGTCGGCGTCGGCCTCGCGATCGCCTTGATGCACGCAGCCGACGCCTTCCACCCGCCCGCCGGCATCAGCCCACTCATCATCACAAGCGTGCACGCAACGCCGTTGTTCCTGCTGACACCGGTGTTGTCCGGTGCGCTGATCCTCGTCGGATTCGCTTTCCTCTTCCACCGGCTCTCGGGCGAAGACTGGCCCGAACGGTGGACCTAGATGCCGGGAATGATCCCACCCCAGTACATGAACAAGAAGTCGCACGTGTTCTGCATGCCGTGCGCCATGATCGGTACGGCGAGATTACGGCCAGCCAGAAAGTAAAGCACGGTGTAGGTCAAACCGCCGATGCCAGTGACGATGATGCCGGTCATGTCCTGGTAATCGTGGGCGATACCGAAGGCAATGTTGACCGCAACCGCGGCGAACAGCCAGGCGCCCGTCGTGCCGCCGAGCAGAGCGGCCAGGCGATTCAGCGCATAGCCGCGCCATACCAGCTCCTCGCCAAAACCCGCCAACACCCATGACAACCCAATCCAGAACAGAGTCGCTTCGAGATTGCCGCGTAGCTCCTTGAAGAGGCTCAAGTCCGGCGAGGAGCCGGTAAACGAGCGCACGATCGGCTCAAGCACGACCAGTTCGTGAACCGACAGCGCAACACCCGCGGCTGCGCCCGTTGCGAGTGCTGAAGTTGCGTGTTGGGGCCAACGGAAGCCAACCGAACCCCAGAACCTGCCTCGTACCAACAGCAGCACCGAGCCGAGAAGAAACAGCCAAGGCGTGTTGCTGATCGGCAAGTATTTCAACATGCCGGCAGCAAAAACGGCGGCGAAAAGCGCCACCTCGACAGCGCCAAATCCCGCGCTCTCGCGCCACCCTGCTTCGCTTCCTTCGCCACCCGCCGCCATTGCGGTAACCACCTTCTTGATCAACTATCTTGTTATACTAGATAGCCTGCTATAAGGTTCGAGTCGAGTCGGAGTGCGGTGTGGCGCAGGATGAGTTTCTTTCGAATTGGGAGTCGCAGGCGCGCAAGGGAACGTTGGAGCTCGTCGTGATGGCGGCGCTCGCGACAAAGGAGTTCTACGGCTACGAACTTGTCGAACATCTAAAGGCGCGTTGCGGGATGAGCATCGCCGACGGCACGCTCTATGCGATTCTGCTCCGGCTTAAGAACGAGGGCTTCATACGCCATCGTTGGGAGCACGCCGAAACCGGCCCGGCACGAAAATACTATGCGCTGACGAAGACGGGCCAATCCGCACTTGAGGGAATGCGCGCGGTCTGGGCTGACATCGCGCGGGCGGTCGAGCGCGCGAAACACGTGAAGGATCGCTAGGATGCTGAAGGATGCACACGCGCGGCGCGTCTGGAACCTCTACTTCCTAAAGGCGGAGGCGGTTCTTTCGCCGCTAGCCGCACAAGTACGGCGCGAACTGATCGACGACCTCAAAGCCCACGTGCGCGACATCCTCGCGAACGAGCCCCATTCGGGCGATGAACTCACCCGGCTCAAAGGCGCTCTCGATCGGGTCGGCAATCCGCGCGAATTCCTGGCGCCGCTCTTAGCCGAAGCCGTGTTTCGTGCACCGCCGCGTCTCGCGGGCGCCGGCATGACGATGCGAACCTTGCTCGCTTTTGCGGGACGCGGCACGATCTACCTGCTGCGTGCGCTTGGCCTCGTGCTGCTTGCAGCGATCGGTTTCAGCCTGGCGATGGCGTCTTTGAACAGCCTCGTGAGGCCTGACCAGGCCGGCCTGTTTCTAATCGGAAACGACGAATACCAACTGCGTCTGTTGGGGTTGGGTGAGAGTACCGGGCAACAGCTGCTGGAACCGTGGATGGCGGTTCTCCTCATCATGGCGGGTGCAGCAACGATCTTGCTCGCGCTGCGGCGCGCCCGGCGGATGCTCCTCGAACTGGCCGCCCAACTTTAGCTGCGCGTTGGCTCCGTAAGGAGCGCCTTGTCGGCACCGCCGCGTCGCTTCAATTCTTCGGCACACAAGCGCTCGATCTCGGGCATTTGAGCTTTGTAAGCAGAAGGGTTGGCCGCCACGAACCAGCGCAATGCAAGCGCGAGCCTGAGCCAGCTTGGTGCCATAACTCGCCGCTTGCGTTTGTCGACGCCGTCCGCGATCGCGCGCACCGCAATATCGACCGGCGCGATCGTCTTGAGCGGCCCTGGCAAACGTTCGCGCACATACGTGAACGCCGGATGCTCACCACCGCTCTTTACCAGATCGGTGGCCAACCATCCGAAATACGCGACGCCGACATCGACGCCACGATGCACGACCTCGGCCCTAAACGTGTTGAGCAGGTTTTCCGTCGCTCCCTTGCTCGCGCCATAGGCCGCCATCCCCGGCGGCGCCAGGGCTGACGCGATGGACGCGACACCCAAGAAATAACCCTTCGTCTCGATCAGATGGGGCAGAGAGGCTTGGATCGCATTGAAGTTTCCCTCCACGTTCACCGCCATTACCCGCCGGAAATGCACCGGCGACATCGTCGCCAGGAGATCGAAATTCGAGATGCCGGCATTCGACACGACGGCGTCGATCCGGCCGAACCGCTCGCGGGCACCTTCGAACGCGTTCCCAACTGCGACGCGGTCTGTCATGTCGGCTTCGAAAGCGATGGCATTCGCGCCGATCACCTTCGCGTTCTGCTTAAGCAAGTCACCTTCAAGGCCAACAAGAGCAACGGCGTAGCCACGCCGGCCGAGCGCAGCCGCAACCCCGGCGCCAATCCCGCGGGCAGCACCGGTGACAATGGCAGCCTTCCGCATCTTCGACGCCTCCTTGGGATTGGGTAGTGGGGGGTGGTGACACACCGTCACCAATCCCCCGATCGCTATCACCCGAGGACGGCGCCCTCAGAGTCCAAGCACCAGCTTCGCCATGATGTTGCGCTGGATCTCGTTCGACCCGGCGTAGATCGCAGCCTTGCGCAGGTTGAAATAATACGGCGCCGCCGTCACAGCATAGTCGGGCTGCGGCCAAGGCTCGTTTGCACGCGCCCAGGGGTTCGCCACAAACGGCATCGCCGAGTACTGCACCGCCTCGACCGCAAGTTCCGTGATCGCTTGCTGAAGCTCAGTGCCGCGCGTCTTGAACAGCGACGACTCGGCACCTGGCCTGCCGCCAGTTGCGAGCTTCGAGAACACGCGAAGCTCCGTGTACTCCATTGCGTGGAGCTGAATCTCGACCTCTTCGATCTTGCGCCGGAAATCCGCATCGTCGATCAGCCGCTTGCCGTCCATGCCTTCGGCCGCCGCGATCGTGCGCACCTTCTTCAGCGAACGCTTGAGACCGGGCGCATAAGCGTTGCCCCGTTCGAACTCGAGCAGGTACTTCGCGTAGGTCCAGCCTTCGTCCTGCTTGCCGATCAGGTTCTCCTTCGGCACGCGCACGTCGTCGAAGAAAACCTGATTGACCTCCTGCAAACCTTCCGTCGGACCATCGAGCGTCACGATCGGCTTCACCGTGATGCCCGGCGTCTTCATGTCGATCAGGATGAACGAGATGCCCTCTTGCGGTTTCCCGCCCGGTGTCGTGCGTACGAGGCAGAAAATCCAATCTGCCCATTGCGCGTGCGTCGTCCAAATCTTCGAACCGTTGCAGATGTAGTGATCGCCCTTGTCCTCGGCCCGCATCTGCAGGCTGGCAAGGTCAGACCCCGACCCCGGTTCGGAGTAGCCCTGACACCACCAGATGTCCGACGACAAGATCGGCGGCAGGTACTTCTTC
The DNA here is from genome assembly GCA_964466435.1 of uncultured Flavobacteriaceae bacterium. Lineage (GTDB taxonomy): Bacteria > Pseudomonadota > Alphaproteobacteria > Micropepsales > Micropepsaceae > SZUA-430. The sequence continues at coordinate 8,663 of CAYXQB010000089.1, forward strand.
TTCTGCGTGTCGTTGCCGAACGCCATGATCACGGGCGCAACCATCTTCAAGCCCATCGGGCTCACGATCGGCGTGCCGGCCGCCGACATCTCAAGGTCGAAGATATACTTCTGGTTCGCGGTGAAGCCTGCACCGCCATATTCCTTCGGCCAATTGACGGCAGCCCAGCCGCGCTCATAAAGCGCCTTCTGCCATTTCACTTGCCCTTCCTTGTCGAGATAGCCGTTCTTCGAGAACGCCATCTTGCGGCGCAGATCTTCGTCGTACTTCTCGGCGATGAAAGCGCGAACCTCGTCGCGGAACTTCAGATCTTGCTGATTGAACGACAGTTCCATCGGGAATCCTCAGAGTTTGTCCAGAAGTTCGACACCCGGCCGCCCGTCGAGCACGGCGCCAAGCTTTGACCCGGCCGCCGCCATGTGCGGTGTCGTCCGGTGCGCCACCAAATCTGCCTCGCTCTTGTACTGCTCCATCACGATGTAGGTCGACGCGTTAGCCTTCGATTTGAACAGTTCATACTGCAGCGCGCCGGGTTCGTTCTTCTTCACCGCAGCCTGCAACTCCAGGAACACGGCTTCGAATTCCTGTTCCTTCCCGGGTTTGATCTTCAGCGTGGCGACGATGCCGATGGTCATGTTGCTCTCCGATTTGAATGACGATTTGGCCAAGAGTAGACTAGAGCGCGCGGCGAAGTACAAGCGTGCGGCGCATGCGCTTGGCCTCGGGATCGACCTCGCGCATGGCCTCGAACGTAAAGCCTTCCGTAGCGTAGAGATGGCGCGCCTTGAGGTTCGGCTCTACAACGCCGAGACGGATCGCATTGCCGCCTTGGGCGCGCACCCAATCATAAAGCGCACGCAGGCAGCGTCGTCCTTGACCGCCGCCCCGAACGCCTACCGAAAGAAAGATAAAGCCCAGGTACCAAACAGGCGGCTCCGGATAGCCGCGGATGACATCGATCATCCCCTCGGGGTGACCGTCGCGTTCGAGCACATAGGCGAATTTGTCATCGAAGGACCGCCCCGGCGGCAAAGCGGTGCGCATCTCCTCAACCGGAAACCGCCGGCCGTTGATCTCGAAATACTCGGGGTCCGCATCGAACAACACCTCAAGCGCCGGCACGTCGCTCGCCAGCAGCGGCCGAACGTCGAATCCGGGAATGATAGGCGGCGCCGTCATCGCCCCTTGTAGTTCCCGGGCCGCTTTTCGAAGAATGCGTTGACTGCCTCGGCATGGTCCTCTGTGTGATGCGCCAAGGCCTGCATCGCAGCCGAAAGCTCCATGATGTTGTCGAAGCTCGTCGCTTGTCCCTCGCGCAGCAGCCGCTTGGTCATGCGCAACACATCGGGCGGCTGTGCTGCCATACGTTGCGCGAGCTTCATCGCCTCATCCATCAACGAGGCTGCAGGAACCACCTTCGAAACGAGCCCCCATGAGAGGGCGGTCTGGGCATCGACAGTGTCGCCCGTGTAGAGAAGCTCGCTCGCCCGCGCCATCCCGATCACACGCGGCAACAACCACGCGCCGCCGTCGCCCGGTATCAGACCGATCTTCAAGAACGTCGCGCCGAAGATCGCCGTATCGCTGGCAATGCGCGTATCCGCCAAGCAAGCGACGTCGTTGCCGAGTCCGATCGCGGGCCCATTCACGGCCGCAATCACCGGCACTTCGATACCCCAGACGCTGCGCACGATCTTGTGGATGCCGTTGCGGTAGCGTTCACGGATCGTAACGCCGGGGCCGGCGAAAGCACCGCCCTTGTCGCGCATCGCCTTCACGTCTCCGCCGGCGGAGAATGCCTTGCCTGCGCCCGTCAAGATCACCGCGCGCACGCCGCGGTCGGCATTGATGCGTGCGGCGGCCGCCGCAAACACCTCGCCGTCGCCCTCGTGACCCAGCGGATTACGCGACTCGGCGCGGTTGATCGTCAGCGTGACGACGGGCCCATGCGTCTCAAACAGCAACACTTCGGTCATAAACCTGATCCACTCGACGGGGACGTTAGGAAGAACGTAACCATGCCTGCACGCCGCGCAAGCGCCAAAGCTCACGAGACCATCTCCAACCCCAGCCTTCATTAACGCCTGGCGTGCGAGGATCGCCCGATTTTGTAATGGGGAGAGGACGTGCTGGGGAAGCCCGCCGCACAAGCAAGCGACACGGCGCTCGCGCAAACGCGAGCGCTTTCGCCTGCGCGACTGGCAAAACTCCAGCACGATCAGCTCGAGCTGGTGCTGCGCAACCTCGGTCCGACCGCGTTCGCCATGCCGCTCTTCGGCACCATCATAAGTTTGATGCTCGCGCCTTGGGTGCCCGGCTGGCAGCTCGTGACATGGGTGGTCGTGCTTGCCGTCACGGCCGTTGTGCAGTTCGGCATCTATTCGATCTTCAACCGAACTGAGAAGCGCCTCGCCGACCTCCCGCGATGGACTGCCGCGGCGGCTCTTGTCGGGGCGGTGTCCGCGATCGCCTGGACCGCGCCCGCACTCTTCTTCTGGAACTACTGCCCGATGACAGGGCACCTGCTGATCGCGCTCGCCTATGCCTGCAGCGTGGCCGCATGCGCGGCACTCCAGTCGTCCAGCCCGCCGATGTTGATATCGACGCTCGTTCCCTACGCAATGGCGCTCGTGCTGCCCTCGCTCTTCGAGGGCGCACCATTCTATCTCGGCCTAGCAGCTCTCGGCGTCGGCCTAATCCTGTTCATGTGCTACCTCGCGCGGCAAGTGTATCTGACGTCGTGCGATATGTTCTCGCTGCGAGAGGACAAGAACGAGCTTATCGAGCAGCTGACTGCCGCGAAAATCGAGTCCGACAAAGCCCGCCAACGCGCAGAAGCGGCGAGCCAGGCCAA
>CAYXQB010000090.1:0-11457 GCA_964466435.1 uncultured Flavobacteriaceae bacterium
TCAACGTGAACGGCGGCGCGATGGCGCTCGGCCATCCGATCGGCGCGACGGGCTCGATCCTAATCGGCACGATGCTGGACGAACTGGAACGCCGCAACCTGAAGCGCGGACTGGTGACGATGTGCGCCGCCGGCGGCATGGCGCCCGCGATCATCATCGAGCGGGTTTAGTTCGATACTCTGGGCGGCGCTTCGACGGGGCGCCGCCTTTAGCCGCCGAGCAAGCGCTTCAACATGTGCCGCCGGTGGTCCTGGCCGCCGAAGAACACGGCGAGGATTTGCACCTTACGCTTCGTGTCGTCGACGCGAAAATAGAAGATCGCCCGTTCTATTGTCACCGCGCGCAGCCCGGGAAGAAGCTGAGGCAGCAGCGTGCCTTGGTGTGGCAGGTCGCCGAGCGCCTCCATCGAGTCATGAATCTGGCGCAGACGATCGGCCGCGCGATCGAACGCAGTCTCAATGTCCTCGCCAAACGACAGGTGGCTTTCGGTCAGAAACTCGAAGATCGCGGCAAGGTCTCGGTCGACGTCGCGCGCGCGCTCGACCGCGTACTTCACTTGCGCGCCTTGCGCGTTGCGATCATCCGCTCCATCCGCTTGCGGCTCGCCGCCGTGTCCACGAACGGACCACGGCTGCGCTCTTCAAGCAGAGCGCGCAGCGCGGCGGTTTCGGCCTCCTCAGCCTCGCGCTGCGTGCGCAGCAGTTCCAGCCCGTGCTGCAAGACCGCGCTTAAGCTTGCGTAGCGCCCGCGCTCAACGAGTTCACGCGCAAAGGCTTCCTGGGCATCGGTCAGGGAGATCGAGGTTTTCGCGGTCATGCGAGGCGCTCTCTTACGGTACTACTCAGTAGCACCGGGGGCTATCCCTGTCAATGAATGGGCACATGCGCGCGCAAAAAGGCCGGCCTCACGTGTATGAGGCCGGCCGAAGATAATTTCTCGAAGAGGCTAAGCGGCCTGGTAACCCAGCACGGCTTTGACTTCGAGGAACTCCTTGAAGCCGTGTTCGCCCCATTCGCGGCCGGTGCCCGACATCTTGTAGCCGCCGAACGGCGCGTTGAAGTCGGGGCCGGCGCCGTTCAGGTGGACATTGCCGGTGCGCAAGCGCGCCGCGACCTTGCGGGCGTGTTCGACCGAGCCCGACTGGACATAGCCGGACAAGCCGTAGGGCGTGTCGTTCGCCATGGCGACCGCCTGCTCTTCCGTGTCGTAGGGCAGGATCGAAAGCACGGGCCCGAAGATTTCCTCGCGCGCGATCGTCATGTCGTTCGTCACGTTCGCGAAGACCGTGGGGCGTACGAAGTAGCCGCGGTTCAGGCCTTCGGGCCGGCCGAGACCGCCGGTGACGAGTGTTGCGCCTTCATCGATGCCCTTTTTGATCAGGCCTTGGATCTTGTTGAACTGAGCTTCGCTCACCACCGGGCCCATGACCATGCCCTCGGAGAACGGATCGGCGACCTTGACCGATTCAGCGGTCGCCTTGGCGATCGCGATCGCTTCGTCCTGCTTCTTGCGCGGCACGAACATGCGTGTCGGCGCGTTGCACGACTGGCCGGAGTTGCCGAAGCAGCCCATCACGCCGCCGGTGACCGCCTTCTTCAGGTCTGCGTCTTCGAGGATGATGTTCGCCGACTTGCCGCCCAGTTCCTGCGTCACGCGCTTGACCGTGTCGGCCGCAGCTTTGGCGACCGCAACGCCCGCACGCGTCGAACCGGTGAACGACATCATGTCGATGCCGGGGTGAGACGACATCGCCTCGCCGACCGTCGGACCGTCGCCGTTGACGAGGTTGAACACGCCTGCCGGCACGCCCGCCTCGTGGAACACGTCGGCGATCAGCATCGCATTCAGCGGCGCGATTTCGGACGGCTTCAAGACCATCGTGCAGCCGGCCGCGATCGCGGGGGCGGCTTTGCACATGATCTGGTTCACCGGCCAGTTCCACGGCGTGATCATGCCGACGACGCCGACGGGCTCGTGCACGATGCCGGTCGTGCCCTGCACCTTCGTGAATTCGAAGTCCTTCAGGATCTTCATCGTCTGCATCAAATGCGCGACGCCGGTCGCGGCCTGCGCGGCCTTCGACAGCCACATCGGCGCGCCCATCTCGAGCGAGATCGTCTCGGCGAACTCGCCGAAGCGGCGCTGATAGACTTCGGTGATCTTTTGCAGAAGCGCGAGACGCTCTTCCTTCGTCGTCTGCGAGAACGTCTCAAACGCCTTGCGGGCGGCAGCGACGGCTTTGTCGACGTCGGCCTTCGAGCCCAGGCTGATCTGCCCAATCGGCTCTTCGGTCGCCGGGTTGATGACGTCGAGCGTCTTGGACGTGCTGGGGTCGACCCACTTGCCGTCGATGTAGAACTGGAGGCGTTTGTGCATGGGGATGCTCCTTCGTGTGTGGCAATAACTTGGTGAATGCCGGTGGGCCATCATATAGGCCGTTGCGTTCGCCAAAGCGAGCGGCCGGGCGGGAATTTTGCGGCGGAAAGCGGCCTTACTATCCCCTACCGGTTGTGATTATCTGCGGCCTTCGAGTCACCAACCGGCAGCCTTGTGGCGATGATCCTGCTGATCGACAACTACGATAGCTTTACGTGGAACCTGGTCCACTACCTGGGCCAGCTCGGCGCCGCGGTTGAGGTCTGTCGCAACGATCAACTGACGGTCGATGAAGCGATGGCGAAGAAGCCCAAGGCGATCGTTCTTTCGCCCGGCCCCTGCGACCCGGACAAAGCCGGCATCTGCCTCTCCCTGATCGAACGTGCACGGGAAACGACCCCGATCCTGGGCGTCTGCCTCGGCCACCAGGCGATCGGGCAAATCTACGGCGGCAGGGTCGTGCGCGCGCCGTCGCCCATGCACGGCAAGGTCAGCGCGATCCGGCACACCGGTGTCGGCGTGTTCAAAGACCTCCCCTCCCCTTTCAACGCGACCCGCTATCACTCGTTGACGGTTGACCGGGCGAGCTTGCCGAACACGCTCACGATCACGGCCGAAACCGCCGACGGCGTGATCATGGGCGTGCAGCACCGCGAACACCCCGTACATGGCGTGCAATTCCATCCGGAAAGCATCGCGACCGAGCATGGTCACGCGCTGCTCAAGAACTTCCTCGAACTCGCGCGCGCCGCATGAGCGCGGACCGCTTCAAAGCCCTGGTCGGCAAAGTCTCATCAGGCGCCGTCCTCACAGCGGCCGAGGCGGCCGAAGCGTTCGACGCGATCATGGACGGCAAGGTCGGCGAGGTTCAGGTCGCGGCGTTCCTCACCGCCCTACACATGCGCGGCGAGACGGTTGAAGAAATCGCCGCCGCCGCCGATGCCCTGCGCGCGCGCGCCCTCACCGTAGACGCGCCCACGGATGCCATCGACACCTGCGGGACCGGCGGCGACGGTCTCGGCACGCTGAACATCTCGACGGCGGCCACCATCGTGACGGCGGCCTGTGGCGTGAAGATCGCCAAGCACGGCAACCGCGCGCAATCGTCGAAGAGCGGCTCGGCCGACGTGCTCGCCGCGCTCGGCGTGAAGATCGACCTCACGCCACAGCAGGTCTCGCACTGCATCAATGAAGCAGGCCTAGGCTTCCTGTTCGCGCCCGCGCATCACAACGCGATGAAGCACGTGGGCCCGGTACGCCAGCAGCTTGGGTTCCGCACGATCTTCAACCTCTTGGGGCCCCTCTGCAATCCGGCGCGCGTGAAGCGCCAGTTGATCGGCGTGTTCGCGGAGCAGTGGATCGAACCTTTGGCGCGCGTGCTCCACACCTTGGGTACCGAGCGCGCCTGGGTCGTACACGGCAGCGATGGTCTCGACGAACTGACGGTGACGGGACCAACCCACGTCGTCGAACTCGACCACGGCCAAGTGCGGCGCTTCACCGTCACACCCGGCGATGTCGGCCTTGCGACCCATCGCCTGGACGCGCTGCTCGGTGGCGACGCGGCAACGAACGCCGCCGCGATCGGACGCGTCCTTGCCGGCGAGACGGGCGCCTATCGCGATATCGTCTGCCTCAACGCAGCTGCAGCGCTCGTCATCGCTGGAAGAGCCGAGACACTGCGCGACGGCGTCGCGATGGCGCAGCGCGCGATCGATGACGGAAGCGCACGGGCAGTCTTGGCAAAGCTCGTCGCGGTGTCGAATGCCGAAGGCGGCACCGTCCTCGACCGGATCGCCGCGTACAAACGCAAGGAGATCGCGGCAGCACAAGCCGCCGTGCCGCTGGCGGAGATGGAAGGGCGCGCCAAGCGTGCGCCCGCGGTGCGGCCTTTCGCAGCCGCGTTGCGCGCCGCCGGCGACAAAGGCTTTGCGCTGATCGCCGAAATCAAGAAGGCAAGCCCCTCGAAAGGGATCATCCGCGAACACTTCGACCCGCCGGCGCTGGCGCATGCCTACGAAGGCGGCGGCGCGGCCTGCCTTTCCGTGCTGACCGACGGTCCCTCGTTCCAAGGCGCAAACGAGTTCCTCGTTCAGGCCCGTTCCGCAACGCGCCTTCCCGCGCTTCGCAAGGACTTTCTCTTCGACCCCTACCAGGTGGTAGAGGCGCGCGCCTTGGGCGCGGACTGCATTCTTATCATCATGGCTGCAGTCACCGATCAGGAAGCGCAAGTCTTGAACGCGACAGCGTTGCAATGGGGCATGGACGTCCTGGTAGAAGTCCACGATCGCTTCGAACTCGAACGCGCGCTAAAGCTCGAACCGAAATTGGTCGGGATCAACAACCGAAACCTCAAGACCTTCGAAACGTCCCTTGGCGTAACCGAAGAGCTTGCACCGCTCGTCCCGAAGTCGGCGGTTGTCGTATCCGAGAGCGGCATCAACACACACAACGACTTGATGCGCTTGTCGCGCGCCGGCGTAGGCGCCTTCCTCGTCGGCGAGAGCCTGATGCGCCAGCACGATGTAGCGGCCGCGACACGCACGCTTCTAAAGGGCGCCGCATGACCAAGCTCACGCATCTGGACGAGCACGGCAAGGCGAAGATGGTCGACGTCTCGGACAAAGACGCCACGACCCGAACGGCGATGGCTGAGGCCATCGTTCGGATGAAACCCGAAACGCTGGCGCTCGTGCTCGAAGGTACGGCGCCGAAAGGCGACGTGCTCGCCGCCGCCCGGATCGCTGGGATCATGGCGGCGAAAAAGACGGCGGAACTGATCCCTCTTTGCCACCCGCTCCCGATCTCGGGCGTGACGATTGCCTGTGAGCCCGACGAAGTAGGTTCGCTGATCCGCGTGCTCGCGAGCGTCAAGGTCTCGGGGCAAACGGGCGTCGAGATGGAAGCGATGACGGCCGCAACTGTCGCAGCGCTGACCATCTACGACATGTTGAAAGCGGCCGAGCGCGGCATCGTGATCGAAGCTGTGCGCCTGCTGTCCAAGGAAGGCGGCAAGTCCGGTTCCTACCGCGTGGAACCCGAGGGCAAAGGCGGCGCTCGCGGGCGCTTGGTGCGGCGCCCGACAACGGCAGCCGCAGCCCGCCTCGTGCGCCACCGCTCGACACCGGCAGACGCCGAGGCGCCGCAACGCAAGACGTCGGATCACGCAGCCCGCCGCGACGCCCTTCGCGCGTTCATGTCCGCGCGCGGACTGACCGCCCACGCGTGGGCGAAAGACGCCGGCATCGCCGTCGGCGTGGTCTTTAGCTTCCTCCACGGGCGCACACACGCCCTGACCAAAGCCGAAGAACAAAAGCTCGCTGACGCCGCCGGCGTCGCACCCGAAGACCTGTATCGCGGATAGACATGCTCTCGGTCATTGAGGCTCAAGCCAAAATACTGGAAGGCCTCAAACGTCTGGGCCAAGAGCAGGTCTCGCTTGGTGCCGCCTCGGGCCGCACACTCGCCGCAGACGTCGCCGCCACGCGCACGCAGCCGCCCTTCGATGCCAGTGCCATGGATGGTTACGCCGTGCGCGCCCAAGACGTCGCGACCCTCCCGGCGAACTTGAAGCTCGTCGGATCGGTCGCGGCCGGCGCGTCCTTTGCGGGCAGCGTGGGCAAAGGCGAAGCCGTGCGCATTTTCACCGGCGCACCGGTCCCCAAAGGCGCGAACACCGTTGTCATCCAGGAGAACACAAAGGCGAAGGACAACGAGGTCCAGGTCGTCGATGGCGCGTCGCCTGCCGGCCGCCACATCCGCCGCGCCGGCGTCGATTTCAAAAAAGGCGACAAACTCCTGAAGGCGGGCCAGCGTCTAACGCCACGCGACATCGCACTCGCCGCAGCGATGAATCACGCGGCCCTCCCCTGCACGCGCGAGCCGCGCATCGCCATTCTCGCGACAGGTGACGAACTTGTTTCGCCCGGAACCGAGCCAGGTCCCAATCAAATCATCGCGTCGACATCGGCTGGCATCGTGGCGAGCGTGCTGGAATGGGGCGCAACGGTCCGCGACCTCGGGATCGCCCGCGACAAGATCGACGAGATACGCTTCAAGGCCGAAGCATCGGACGGTGCCGACATTCTGATCACGCTCGGCGGCGCGTCGGTGGGCGAGCACGATCTCGTCCAAAAGGCGCTAACGCCCGAGTTGAAAGTCGCATTCTGGAAAATCGCGATGCGGCCTGGCAAGCCCTTGATCTACGGCAAGTACCGATCGATTCCCTTTCTCGGCCTGCCGGGCAATCCGGTCTCGGCCATGGTATGCGCCCTCCTCTATCTCAAGCCGATGATCTTCCGCCTCCTTGGAAGAACCGATGCGGCCCTCCAGCCGCTGACCGCCCGCCTGGCTGGCCCTCTGGGGGCCAACGACCAACGTCAAGACTACATCCGCTGCGGGCTCCGCGAGGCTGACGGCGGGCTGATCGCAGAGCCCTTTCCGGTCCAAGACTCCAGCATGCTGCGTGTCTACGCGCACGCTGACGGCCTTATCGTGCGGCCCCCCGGGGACGCCGCTCGGGCTGCTGGCGAGGCGGTTTCCATACTCCGCTTGGGCTAAACGGCACTCAAAATCCTGTTGACGTGTCTGTGGAACAACACTAGAACAAACACCGATTGTTCCGACTCTGTTCCTAGATGTAGGGCCCCACCCCATGCTGACCCGCAAACAGTACGACCTCCTGATGTTCATTCATGAGCGTCTTCGTGAAACCGGCGTAGCGCCCTCGTTCGATGAAATGAAGGAGGCGCTGGACCTTCGCTCGAAGTCTGGCATCCACCGCCTGATCACGGCTCTTGAAGAGCGGGGCTTCCTGCGCCGCCTGGCGCACCGTGCCCGCGCGCTCGAAGTGATCAAGCTGCCTGAAAATTCGACCATGCCGAAACCGCGGGCGCGCACCGTGTCGGCGGCAGGTCACAAGCCAAGTCTCGGCGTCGTCGATGGTGGCGGCATCCGCGTCCCGCACAGCAAAGCCACCGGCGCGGGCACCAAACGCATCATCGAAGTGCCGATCATGGGACGGATTGCGGCTGGTACGCCGATCGAGGCGCTGCAAAATGCCACCGACAACGTTCTTGTCGCGGAGGCGATGCTGGGCTCCGGCGAGCATTTCGCGCTTGAGGTAACCGGCGACTCCATGATCAACGCCGGTATCTTGAGTGGCGACACGGTGCTTATCAGTCGCACGGATGACGCTCAATCTGGCGACATCGTCGTTGCACTGGTCGACGCGCAGGAAGCGACGCTGAAGCGCCTGCGCAAGCGCGGTTCGCAGATTGCGTTGGAAGCCGCGAACCCGGCCTACGAAACCCGTATCTTCGGACCGGATCGCGTGAAGGTTCAGGGCAAACTCATCGGCCTCGTTCGCCGCTACTAGACCACGGCCTCTGGCCGCGTTCGCGCGCGACGGACGTCCAGCGCACCTGGGCGCCGTCGAACCACGCCGCGATGGCGCCCTCGCTGTCCAACGTGCGCCGCGAGAGGCTGAGCAGCGCTCGCTCGCAGCCGGGCCCCCAGCCGCGTCTCAGGTCGAGAACGATGACGGCTCCGTCGCAGTCATCGGTAGCGGCTTCGCCGCTCCAAGCGATCACAACACGATGCTGCGGCAACCCCCGCACGTCCGCGATGCAGCCCGCGTCATCGCACGCAAAGCCGCGACCATCGGCTGGCACCGCATCGTTGACTTCCCGTGCATCGCCATCGCGGCGCAGCCAAATCTCGGCATCGAACCGGCCGCGCCGTGACGATAGCAGTTCAAGTTGTCCGCCCGCATCGCGAACCGCCACATTGGCACCGTCGTCGGCGATCAAAACGTCCGGCGGCGAAGCGGTAAGTGCCAAAGCCAACCCGCCTGCGGCGGGCGCGAGGCCCAACCATCGCCAACCGGCTTGCCAAACGGCAGCCCAAAGACCGCCGCACGCGATCAGGACAATGCTCTCCACCGGCCAAGCCGCGACGGACTGCGCAGCACCCGGCCACGACGACACCCAATGCGCGACGGCAAGCATCGCCTCTATCCCCTCGCTCATCACAGCAAGCGGAATGGCCTCGAGACCAAAAGGCATAAGGACCATCGCAAGCACGCCCGCCGGCATAATGATGAAGCTCACGATCGGCATGACGATCACGTTTGCGACGACGCCGTAGTCGGCGAAGCGGTTGAAGTGAAAAGCCGCGAACGGTGCCGTGGCCAAGCCTGCGATCAAACTCGTCACCGCGGCCGTTCCGATCATGCGCGCCGCCCTGAGCACCATTCCGGGCTGCTCGGCGTCCGGTATCCGCCGCCCGTTCCACCACTCGTAAGCAGCGATCAACGCCACGACGGCCGCAAACGACATCTGAAAACTCGGATCCATCCAAGCTTCAGGCGTCAGCACAAGCACCACGGCTGCGGCGATGGCCACCGTGCGCATGGTCAACGCCGCGCGATCGCATATGATCGCGATCAGCGCCACGGCGATCATGACGAACGAGCGCTGCGTCGGAACCGAGGCGCCGCTGAGCAGCAGATAGGCCGCAGAGGCGACAAGTGCCGCGCCGGCGGCCCATTTCTTAACCGGATAGTTCAGCGCCACGGAAGGTAGGAACGCGATCGCCAGCCGGACCGCCCCAAAAAATCCGAAGCCGGCGAGCGCCATATGCAAACCCGAAATCGACAACAGGTGTGCAAGACTCGAATCGCGCATCGCCTCGTTGTCCTCCTCCGAGATCATGCCGCGCTCGCCCGTCAGGAACGCCGCGCCGATCGGCCCCGCACGCGGCGACATCGACGCAACGATGCGATCGCTGGCGGCCCGCCGGACTTGGTTCATCGTGTCGGACGCCGCCTCAAGCATCGTCGGCGGCCGCGACGGTGCAATCCGCTTGATCGGACTGAGCGAAAAGCCGACGGCGCCAATGCCCTCAAACCAAAGTTTGCGCCCGAAGTCGAACGACCCGGGCGCCACCGGCGCGGGCAAGGGCCGTAGCTGAGCCCGCACTTCGATCCAGTCCCCAGGGCCGATACGCTCCGTCAACTTCGCGATCGAAATCCGCACACGTTCGGGCGAAACGTGCGGTGTAGGCTGCACATCGAACACGCGCAGCCACAGCCGTGTCCGGCCCGCATCTGCAGGCTCCAATCGCTCCACGCGCGCCCTCACTGTAACCGTACGCGTTTCTTGCTGAAGCAATGGCGTCTGCACCAAGTCTGCGCGCACGATCGCGAGCGAAAAGCCAACCGTGCATGCGGCCACGAATGCCGCAAACGCAACCACCAGCGCGTTTTCCGTTCGCAACGCAAAAAGCCACGCGCCGATGCCGGCGATCCCAACCAACGCCGCTGCCAACGGGGGTTCCCGGTTGAGTGCGAAGTAAAATCCGATCCCCAGGCCCATCAGCGCGGGCACGAAAAGCACCCGCCGCAAAGCGTCGGCGCGCCAGCCGGCCTCGATCAGCCGCGGAAGCGCAGCCGCGCCGGATGCGGCAAATGAGACCGCGTCCCGCCAGTAGAAGCGCCGCAGTCTTTCGCTATGTCCGGCGGCCTCGCCCAAGCCCATTCCCCATGCTAAGCACCCGCCCGGTTCGTCAGCCCATCAGACAACCGAACGCGAAATTTTCAGACCCGAAGCCACAACCCGCCATGCCCATTGTCACACGGTTCGCGCCCTCTCCCACCGGCTACCTCCACATCGGCGGAGCGCGTACGGCCTTGTTCAATTGGCTCTATGCGCGCAACACCGGCGGAACCTTCCGGCTACGCATCGAAGACACGGACCGGCAGCGTTCCACCCCGGCCGCGATCGACGCGATTATCGAGGGTATGCAGTGGTTGGGGCTAAATTGGGACCAAGAGGTCGTCTACCAGTTCGCGCGCGCTGCGCGGCACGCGGAGGTCGCCAACCAGCTGCTGGCCCAGGGTCGCGCCTACCATTGCTATGCCTCGCCGGAGGAGCTGGAGGAAATGCGCGAAGCCCAACGCAAAGAGGGCAAGCCCATCCGCTACGATGGCCGCTGGCGCGACCGGCCAGCCACCGGTCCAAAGCCAAACGTCCCGCCAGTCGTGCGCATCAAGGCGCCGCAGTCGGGCGAAACTGTCATTCACGACAAGGTGCAAGGTGACGTGCGCTTCTCCAACGACGTGTTGGATGACTTCATCCTGCTCAGATCCGACGGGACGCCGACCTACATGCTGTCCGTGGTCGTCGACGACTACGATATGGGTGTGACGCACATCATCAGGGGCGACGACCACCTGACGAATGCCGCGCGCCAGCGCCAAATCATCGATGCGATGGGCTGGCCAGAGCCAACCTACGCTCACTTGCCGCTGATGCATGGCGAGGATGGGCAAAAGCTCTCGAAGCGCCACGGCGCCCTGGGCATCCACGAATACAAGGATCTTGGCTATTTGCCGGAAACGATGCGCAACTATTTGCTGCGTCTGGGCTGGAGCCACGGTGACGACGAAACCATCTCGACCGAGCAAGCGATCGCTTGGTTCAACCTCGACAACATTGGCAGAAGCCCTGCCCGCGTTGACTTCAAAAAGCTCGACAACCTGAACGGCCACTACATGCGGGCCGCAAGCGACAGCACCCTCGCCGACGGGACACTTGCACTGCTGGGGTCCAAAGGCGCCGCCATCACACCCGATCTGAAGCAAAAGCTCATCTCGGCCATGCCCGGGCTCAAGGAGCGTGCAAAGACATTGGTAGAGCTGGCCGACGGCGCCTACTACCTCTTGGCCCAACGCCCCTTAGCCCTCGACGACAAAGCGCAGAAATTGCTGACGCCGGACGCGCGAAAAATCCTCGCGGGCGTTGGAAAGGCGCTCGCTGCCACGGCCGATTGGCACGCCGCAGCACTCGATGCAGCCACGCGGGCCTTTGCCGAACAAAGCGGGCTGAAGCTGGGGATGGTCGCTCAACCGCTCAGGGCAGCCCTGACAGGTCGCGTCACCTCGCCGGGGATATTTGATGTCCTGGTGGTCCTCGGCCGGGCCGAATCCCTGGCGCGTATCGCCGACCAAGCACAGGGCTAAATCCACGGGCCTTCGTGCCTCAGCAAGTGTCTTTTTCCGCCATTTCTTGCTTATACTCG
>CAYXQB010000091.1:0-11454 GCA_964466435.1 uncultured Flavobacteriaceae bacterium
CGGGCGCGGTGAACACGATCTTCACCTACGACGCGAACGGCAACATGATCGCGGGGCAGGGGCGCACGGTCACCTACACCGCGTTTAACAAGGCGGCCACGATCACGCAGGGGTCGAGTACGGTTGCCTTCACCTACGACGCGAGCCACGCGCGCATCAAGCAGGTGGCGCCCGAAGGCACCACGCTCTATGTCGCGGGCGGGGTCGAACGCTTTACGGCGACCTCAGGCCTCGTGCAGTGGAACGAGTATCTCTCGGCGGGCGGCCAGCTCGTCGGCGTGCACTTCACGCGCTCGGATTCGACACAAAACACCCGCCACTTTGTGACCGACCATCTGGGCTCGGTCGCCGTCATCACCGACGAGATGGGCGCGGTGGTCGAGCGCCTGGCCTACGACGCGTGGGGCAAGCGCCGCTACGCGAACGGCGCCGACGATCCGACGAATTCAATCACGAGCCAAACAACGAAGGGTTTCACCGGCCACGAACACATCGCGAGCGTCAGTCTCGTGAACATGAATGGCCGCGTGTACGACCCGCTGATCGGGCGGTTCATGACGCCGGACAGCGTGGTGCAGGACGTCTACCTGAGTCAGATCCTCAACCGTTACGCATACGTCGGTAACAACCCGCTCTCGTTCACGGACCCGACCGGGCACTTCATTGAGTATCTCATAATAGTTGTTGCCGCAGTCATCTTGGCCCCGATCATCAAAGCTGTTCCGATTGTCGGCAGCCTCTTCATCATCGCGGCGAGTTTCCTATGCGGCCCGGCGCAGCCCGCCTGTGCGGCGACGGCGTCTGCGGCAGTAACAGGCGTTCAGGGGGGCGACGCAGGCGACATAATAAAGTCGTTTGCGTTGAGTTACGCACAGGCTTCGGCGCTCAGTGCGGCTGGCGGCGCGATCGGCGACGGAACAGGCGCGGTGGATGTCGCCAAGCGGTTCGTCGTGCACGGTGCTATAGGTGGGTCTTTCAGCGCCCTTCGCGGCGGCGACTTCGGGTCGGGTTTCCTGTCCGCTGGCATTGCGAGCCTTGGTCACGGGGTGAGCCTCGGAGACGATGCGGCAGACTTAACGTTCCATGCCGTTCTGGGCGGAGTCGGGTCAGTCGCTGGCGGCGGCAAGTTTGCCGACGGGGCGGTAACAGGTGCCTTTGGATATTTGTTTAACAAACTGAGGCACGCAGAAGCTCAAAAGAGGCTTGATAGGCTCTTCCAGTATGCAAAGGCGCAGTCAGATCTCTCAAGGCAGCACGTCATTAGTGGCCTCGACGCGATGGCCGCCATCTATGATCACGCCGCCGCGATCTACGGGCATGAGACCTGGGATATGGTAAACGCGCTGGCAGAAGTCTTATCGAACGTTCTGCCAGGAGATATACGCCCCACCGCCGGGGTTACGTCCAAGTATTACCTCGGCCTCGACGCTTTTGAGTCTGATGGGTTTGGGAACTATTGGGACGACGGCAACCAAGTTCGCCACTTCACTGGAGGGTTCAACTATGGATACAAGTTTCCAGGAGCCTACGGTCTAATAAACACATTGCGACCTGACGATCCCGTCGATATGGCCCTGAACAATCAATCGGCACTGCTCGGCGCCCGCCTCACAATCGGTCCACTTTTTGGCGGTGTAAGCCCAAACCAACTAGGTAACGAAATAAGAAAGCTCGGCCAATGAGTCGCGTCGTAGTAGCCGTCGCGCTACTCGCGACTCTGGTCGCGATAGCAACGCTGACCTATCTGTCGCTGAGTGGCGTTCAATTTCACTGTGGCCGCTGCGGCAGCCAAAAGTGGGAAAGCTATCTGCTAGGTATCGATCTCGAGACAGACTACGATGAATACGGCATAGCTGAGCGCTGGGCGAAAGCTCATAAGCAACCGTGTGACCACTTGTGGATCCGCGGCCCGATGGGTGAATTCGCTGACGAGAAGTACTGGCCGCCGTTACACTTCGCTATAGCGGTAGGCCGAGACATTTCGCTGTTGCGCGCGTCGATACGGGCCGCGTCCAACGCCGAGTTGTCTAGGAGAGACGCGCTTGGGCGATCCGTGCTTCACTGGTTGGTGGTGCACCCGGATGCTGCCGAGCGCGAAAGTATGATACAGGAGGTTGTGACAAGGGGGCTCAGCATGGATGACAAGGACTCTGATAGCCTGACACCTAGAGACTGGGCGTCCAATTACAGTGCGGCGACAAATCCTTAGCTCCAGTCAGAATTCTGGAAAGATGGTGACATGATATTGGAGTGGACCCAAGAGGCGAGACACATAAAATGGGTAAGAGGATGCGGTGACATGATGCCAATTCCCGCGCTTGCTGGCCGCGCAACGCGGCAGCTGCCCTACAATCACCGGTAGCGAGCGCACCGGTGTTCTTGCAGCTCCGTACACGGAACACCGCATCCAATCGCCTTGAGGGCGAACATTCTCCGCCGCTCCACTTCCCGCATGTAGGCTGATGCCGCACACGACACTGCTGCCACGCAATTCGCTTGCACCCATAGGTCATTTCTTCTTCTTTGCACGCTTGTGCTCCTGGGAAGTGGCTGAATGGCGCGGCGTCGAAATCGTTGGGTGCTTGTTTGTGCGGTTAGCCTCGTGGCGGCGCTGGGGCTTGGCGCTTGCGCGAGCGACGGTGCGCCGGCGCCCGCGCCACCGCAAGCGCGGTTTCCGGGCGCTGATGCGCCTCCTGCCAGCACGATTGTGATCGACGACAAGGCGGTCGAAGACGCGCGCCCGAAGACCGAAACGTTCGCCGGCAGCGACACGCTCGTGAACGCTGTGCCGCGGCGGCGCGCAAGCGCGGGCGGAGGCGACGTCTCACTCGACTTCGCCGATGCCGACATCAAGGATGTCGTGCGCACCGTGCTGGGCGAAGTGCTGAAAGTCCCCTATCTGATCGACCCGCAGGTGCAGGGCAAGATCACGCTGAAGACGAACCGGCCGCTGCGCCGCGAGGACGTGGTGGCGGCGCTCGAGACAGCGCTGAAGGCGAATGGCGCCGTCATCGTGCGCGCGGACAACGTCTACAACGTCGTGCCTGCGGCGGACGCCGCCAAGCGCATCGACGGGTTCGAGATCTCGGGCTCGCGCGGCGCGCGGCTGCCCGGCTATGGCGTCGAGATCGTGCCGCTGAAGTTCATCGCGGCGGACGAGATGCAGAAGCTGCTGGCGCAAGTTGCGCCCGCGGGCGGCGTGCTCTCGACGGATGCGTCGCGCAACCTGATCTTCCTGGCAGGCACGGCGCAGGAGCGCGCGACGATGTTGGACACGATCCGCCTCTTCGACATCGACCACATGAAGGGCATGTCCTACGCGCTCGTGCGGCCGGATCACCTGGACGCGGGTGCGCTTGCGGGCGAGCTGAAGCGGGTGTTCGACAACACGATGGGGTCGGGTGCCGCGCTCATCCGCTTCGTGCCGCTCACGCGGTTGAACACGTTGCTCGTCGTGGCGCCGCGCGCGAGCCTCTTGACCGAAGTGAACAAGTGGGTCGCCCGTCTCGACACGCCGCGCGCAGGGCCCGGCGGGCGCATCTACCTCTACCGCATGCAGAATGCGAAGGCGGGCGACGTCGCCCGCTCGCTCGCCGCGATCTACGGCGGCAATGTCGTCATCGGCCAGGTCGAGCCGGAGCCTGAGACGTCCGACACATCCGGCGCCGCGCCGCCGCCGGCCGACGCTCCGCCCCCGCCGCCCCCTGGCCCCACGGGCGAGCCGCGCCGCAATGGCCCGCAGATCGCGGTCGACACCTCGATCAACGCGCTCATCATTCGCGCCGAGGCGGCCGAATACGCGGTGCTCGAACGCTTTCTGAAGGAAATCGACGTTGCGCCCGATCAGGTGCTAATCGAGGTTACGATTGCCGAGGTCACGCTAAACGACACGCTGAAATACGGCGTCGAATGGTTCTTCAAGAACGCCGACCAGACCTTTCAGCTGAGCAAGACCGCGGCGGTCTCCTCTGTGTTCCCGGGCTTCAACTTCACCTACGCGCTCCCCGATGTCGATGTCGCGATCAACGCGCTCGACGCGGTCACCGACGTGAACCTGATCTCGGCGCCCAAGCTGCTCACGCTCGACAATAAAACGGCGACGCTTCAGGTCGGCGACCAAGTCCCGATCATCACCCAATCGGCGACCGGCGTGCGCGACGCGAACGACCCGACGATCGTGAACTCCGTGCAGTTCCGCGACACCGGCATCGTGCTGAAGGTCACGCCCCGCATTGGCAAAAGCGGCACGGTCTTCGTCGACATCAACCAAGAGGTCTCGACCGCGATCCCGACCACGACCTCCGGCATCGACTCCCCCACGATTCAGCAGCGCAAGCTCTCGAACACGGTCGCCGTGCAGGACGGCGACTCGATCGCGGTGGGCGGCCTGATCCGCCAAAGCACCACCTACGGCGACAGCGGCGTGCCCGTGCTGAAGGACGTGCCGCTGCTTGGCAAGCTCTTCTCCTCGACCAGCGAGACGAGCGACCGGACGGAGCTGCTAATCTTTCTGCGCCCGCGCATCGTGCGCAATGCCGCCGCCGCGCGCGAGGTGACCGACGACTTGCGCCGCGGGCTCGAGGGCCTCGACCGCATGTTGAAGGCGCGCGAAAAGCGCTAAGCTGCCTGGCCCTCGCGGAGGCCCTTAGCCGTGCCAACCTTCAGCTACGAAGCAACCAGCGCCACCGGCGGCTCCACACGCGGGCTGATCGAGGCCGCCGATCGCGGCGCGGCGGTGGAACGCCTGCTCGCCCAAGGGCAGACGCCGGTGCGGCTTGTCGAGCGCGATGCCGGTGCGTCCGCGCCGGTGGGTCAGTTCGCGCTCGCCTGGACGGCATCCGCCGACCGGCTTGCGATCCTGCGCGAGCTTGGCCTGCTGCTGCGCGCCGGCCTCAGCGTCGAGCGCGCGCTTGTTGCCATGCAAGGCCTGACCGCCAAGCCGCGTATTCGCACGGCACTCGGGCAACTGCTCGAAGGCCTGCGCGGCGGCGAGGCGCTGTCGGTGGCGATGCAGCGCGCCGGGCATTTGTTCCCGGAAACGATGCGCAAGCTGATCGCCTCGGGAGAGGCCAGCGGGCGATTGGCCGACGTTGCGGGGCGCCTTGCCGCGGCGCAGGCACGTAACCAGGAACTCACCGACCGGGTCGTTTCCGCGCTCATCTATCCGGCGATGCTTGTGGTGGTGATGTTCGTCGTGCTCGGCGTGATCTTCACCGTCGTTCTGCCGCGCCTGGAGCCGCTGTTCGCGCAAGCGCAAGATGCGCTGCCCTGGCCGACGGCTGTATTGCTCGCGATTTCGAATGTGATCAACGCCGCCGGCTGGTGGCTTGTGGTTGCGCTGATTGCGGGGCTAGCGGGCTTGCTCTACGCGCTTCGGCAGTCGGGCGTGCAGTACGCGATCGACCGCTTCGCCGTAACATCGTGGTTCGTGCTGGATTTGCCGCGCCGCTATGAGGCCGCTCAATTCTGCCGCAACCTCGCTATGCTGATCGAAGGCGGCATGCCCTTGAACCGCGCTTTGGAGTCAGCCGAAGCGGCCATGGGCAACCGCCACATGCGGGCAAGCATGGCCAAGGTCATCGACGACGTTCGCCAAGGCCGAACGCTCAAAACCGCTTTGGAGGTGGCGGGCGTGTTCCCCCGTATTACGGTGGAGTTCGCGGCCGTGGGCGAGGAAACCGGCAAACTGGGCCCCATGCTGAACGAGGCGGCCGAGGTGCTCGATCGCGACGTACAGGTCCAACTCGACCGCCTCTCCGCGCTGCTGCTCCCCGTTGTCACCATCGCCCTCGGCCTCATCGTCGCCATGATCATGACCGGCGTCGTCGCCGGCGTGCTGGCCGCGAACGATCTGGTGGTGTAGATGAAATAAGAGAGAGTGATGTGACAGAATGTCCAATTTATCCCTTCGGCGATTTCGGCTACTTTCGGCGGCACTTATCCCTATAGGCAGGAATCCCTCTCGCGGCGCGGCGCGGCGCGGCGCGGCGCGGCGCGGCGCGGCGAGCTCTCCGCTTGTTTGACGAACGCGGACGCGTGTCGAGAGTCCCAGGTCCCGCGATCACCTGCCGCGCCGGTGTTCACGCGCCCCAGGGAGACGGCGCGCATGGTCCGTTCGGCGGGGTTATTGTCGATGGCGGTACGCGTCCGGTGATGACCGCCTTGCGCCGCCGCCGCGGCTTGGGATCGATTTGGCGGTGTTGGCCATAGCCGCAAATTGAATTTCTGGAGGCCGGTCAGTATTTTGCACCGTTCGATTGTGACGCGTCTGCGGTAGATGCGTTTTTCCCGCGTGACCCGGCCACGTGCGGCTGCAACTTGAAAACCAAATCTGATCCATCACCGTGATCGCCCGGTTCGCCTTGCGAACCGTTCGCGCACGCTCCGCCGCTCGCGAAGGAAGCTTGTCCCGGAGCGAACGGGCGCCAGTTCGTTCGCCTCACGTGAATCGGCACAACTGGCACATATGTGCCACTGCGCCACTTGTGCCACTTCGCGCCACCTCACGCACGCCTACTTCCCCAACGGCCGCAGTCAAGCTTAAGACCGCGCCCGCCAATCGCACCAACACCGCCGCTTTCGCCGGGTAACCCGTGCCGCCGTAAACCTTGTCCGGCGCGGCCCGCCTCGCTACCATGCGCGCCGGGGAAGAGTTGGGGTTTTTGCGATGTTGTTTCGTTTCATTGCGCTGGTGCTGATCGTGTTGGGGCTGATGCTCCTCGGCGC
The DNA here is from genome assembly GCA_964466435.1 of uncultured Flavobacteriaceae bacterium. Taxonomy (GTDB): domain Bacteria; phylum Pseudomonadota; class Alphaproteobacteria; order Micropepsales; family Micropepsaceae; genus SZUA-430. Next base: position 6,727 of record CAYXQB010000091.1, read on the forward strand.
CGACGTCATCACGCTGCTGGAGCGCGGGGCCGAGCCGCACATGCGCTCGCTCGCCGACGTGTGGGGTCTGTTCACCGCAACGGGTGTCGCAAGCTTCCAAGCCTGGATTGCGGGCATGGCGCCGGTGCCGGTCGCCGAAGGCCTGGCGAGCTTCCTCGCCTGGCCGGCGTTCGCGGTCTTCGGCGTGACGGGCGTGATCCTCGCCGTGCTCTTCCGCGAGCGCGACGAACTAAGCCACGAGGCGGGCTACTAGTGTATCAGACGTTCAACTCCGCACGGGTGCGCGTATCCAGGCGCCCCGTCTGCGGCAAGTCTTCGTCCGTCTGAAACGACCACAACGCCGCGCGCAGCATCTGGTCATAGATGCCGTTCAGCACGCCTTTGTAATAGCCCAGCCGCGTCAGCTTCTTCTGCGCCTCCAGGATCGCGGGGTTGGCCAGCGTCTCGGTCTCCGCGGGCTTCGGCTTCGCCGGCGTCGTCGTCGTGGTGGGCTTGGTCGTGGTGGTCGCGGGCTTTGTCGGCGTAGAGGTCGAGGGCGTTACCGCCGCCACACCGCCGTTCGTCGTTGCCGTGACGATCGTCTTCACCTTGCGAAGCCAATCGAGCCGGTCGGAAAGGCCGTTCGTGCCGCCGTTGATACGCTGCGTCACGCCGGTGAAGTCGCCCGCATCGCACTGCTTGTTGATCTTCTTCCACGTCCAAAACGCGCACGCGATACGCACCGCGTTTTCGGGCTTCGACGCAAGCTCCGGCTGCCCTTCGAGGTCCAGCCCCGCAATCTTGCCGATCTCGCGATAGGTCTCCCGGCCGGTCAGCTGAATGTACCCGCGCCCGCGATAGCGATAGCCGTCGCCGGGCTCCGTGTTGCCCATCCGCCCGCCATAGACCTTGTTGGCAAGCTTCTCCGGATTGAACGCATAGGGCTTGGCGGACTCCAGCGTCGGAAACCGGCTCGGCCAAATCTCCGTCATGCGCTGCGCCGAGTAGTTCAGATTCTCTTCCTTGTGCGTAAGCCCGTTCGACTCGTGCCCCAGCTGCGCCAGGAAGTACTGCAACCGGTTCGCCATCTCCAAAATGCCCGCGTCTTTCAGCGCCTCGATCCCCGAGGCGATGAACGCGTCGAGATCGATCTCCGGCGCGCGCGGAAAAATCGTACGCAAAGCAGCTTTGGTCAGCATGGGCATCCCCCTTGATCCCGTGTTCGCGCCGGGACGCGAATCATTCGTTGGCTCGAAGTCTAACGCGGGCGCTCGGCGATTGAGGGCCAGAACCGACCCGGGCGTGACCGCCGCCACGACCAAAGCGCCGTCTGAACAACGCGCGCTAAGCTCAAGGATTGACGGAAGAATTTCGCCCGCTACGCTTGGGCGGCCATTTTCGAAAAGAGGGGCCGATGGGCCGCGAAGCAAAGACCGCCTACCGCTCCGGCAAAGACCGCGCCGAGGTGCGCGCCCATCTCGACTCCGAAGCGCTCAAACTCACCGGCGGCAAGAAGCTCAAGGTCCCGCTGGCCGACGTGCGCAAAGCGACGGTCGAAGGCGACGCGCTCAAGATCGAAACCAAGACGGAAAAATTCGAACTCGCGCTCGGTGCGAAGGAAGCGGCCGCCTGGGCGAAGAAGATCCTGAACCCGCCCACGCTGGCCGACAAGCTGGGGCTGAAAGCCGACACCAAAGTCCTCATCGTGGGCGAACGCATCAAGGAAATCGACGAAGCCGCCGCCAAAGCCGATCACGCAACCACACTCACCGCAGCGAACGCGAAGGCAGCAAACGTCGTCCTCCTCACACTCGCGCCCGAAACGGCCGCCAAGCAAATCGCCGCCGCCGCAAAGGTGCTGCCGAAAGGCACAGCCCTCTGGCTCGTCTACACCAAAGGCACAAACCCAAACGGCGACGACATTATCGGCCTCGCGCGCAAAGCCGGCCTGAAAGACACGAAAGTCGCCCGCATTTCCGTGACGCACGCCGCATTGCGCTTCATCGCGGCCTAAGGTGAACTGCGGCCCATGAACCAGTTCAACCGCCGCAATTTCTTCGAAGCGTTCGCCGGGGCCGCCGCGCTGCACGCGATCCTGGCGTCGGGCGCGCTCGCCTCGCCCCCGGCCGACCTGAACCGCTGGGCGCAGGACGTCGCCGACATCAACCGCGCGCTCGCCCAAGGCCGCATGTCGCCAGTCGCCTGGCAACAGCAGATCGAAGTGCTGAACACCGGCATCGCCTTATCCGCGATCGCCCGCTACCTCGACTTCGACCGCCTCACGAAGGCGATGACGTTCCCCACAAACCTCGCCGAAACGAAGGACCCGAAGTTTCCCGCGACGATCAACGTCGCCGGCATCGAACGCCCATGGTTCCTACGCTTCTTCGGCATGCGCAAAGGCGGCGCGATCATCCCGCACGTCCACAACAACATGGTCTCCTCGCACTTGGTGATGGCGGGAAGCTTCCACGCCCGCACGTTCGACCGTGTGCAAGACTTGCCCGCCGAAAACGCCGTCCTGCTAAAACCCGCCCTCGACAAGACGCTCGAACCCGGCGGCATGATCACCATGTCCGACGACCGCACGAACGGCCACTGGCTGATCGCCGTGCAAGACCGCAGCTTCACCTTCGACGTCGGCCTCGTGAACCTCTCCAAGACCCGCACCTACGGCCTCAAAGCCAACGACTACAACATGATCTTCGTCGACCCGACCGCCGCACCGGACGGGCAGGGCCTCATCCGCGCCAAGACAATGACGTTCGACGAATGCCACGCGAAATTCGCGCCCTAGCCAAGTGCCGGCACCAATGGAAGATTCTTACGAACCAACCTCAGAATTCCTCAGGCACTTTGCTGGCGGTAACGTGCCGCTGTCAGGTAACGAGTTTGCTGACGCCAATCTGCGTCGACTCATCCAAATGACGCGTGATCGCGACTTAACCAACCGCGATTGGGCGACTTTCATCCTTGCGCAAGCGGATGTTGATACAGCGGCGGTCAGGGACGCGCTCCTTCGCGCAGCGACCGACGAAGACGAAATGGTGCGCGCCGAGGCGCTTTGTGGCCTAGCGAGGCGCGACGCATCAATCGCACTCCCATTCGTTCTGGCGGCGCTTGACACCGGCGATGTGATCGCACCCATCTTCGAGGCAGCTGCACTGTGCGCGCACCGGTCCCTGGTTGAGCCTTTGATGGAGTTCTCGTATCCGACCAGCATGACCTACCTACGTGATCTCGTCGCGAAGGCGCTGATAGCGTGCGAAACGGGTGTACGGATCGAGTAAGCGCATTTCGCGGCGGCTCAGCTTTCTTTCAGCCAAGCAACGCGGCCACGCGCTTCACGCTCTGCTTCCTCGGCGCTGCTGCAGATCGTTGCGAACTGTTGGCGACCAGAGAGCCAGCACCTCTCGAACGGGTCGTCGCTCCAGTACTCTTCGCAAAAGTTGAATCTGGTATCGGACACCTTCACAATCAGCACGCGCCGCGTGCCGTCGGAGTTGGTGATGACTTTGATGGTGGTTTCCGTCATGTCAGTTGAGCTGCGTCATCGGTGTCCGGCTCGATGAACCACCTCAGCCGCGTCGCATCCACAACATCACTGCCCATGCACTCGATGAAGGCGGCGCGGATCATTTTCTTGTGCTCCGATGGCGCAAGGTTGGGATTGCAGTCGTCCGCCAATATCACCCACTCGGCAAATTGCTCGGCCGTCACCATGCCGGATGACGGAATGAAGTCATCGACATGAAGCGGCTTGCCGTTCTTCATGGTGCCGCAATAGCCTAAACCGACGCAAACCTTGTCCTGGAGCCGCGCATAATCGCGATTGGCTGGCGGGTGGTTCCTTTTTTTCATCAGAAACCCTCTCCTGACCGAATGCCGCGCGAAGTATGCACCACGCGCAGTCGGAGAAACGCTGTCATGGTTCGCGAAGGCGGACAATCCACGACTTCTGGTGGGCTTTGCAATGAGCCGAGCACTTCGCGGCTTAGCGTCTGGGCACAAACCTCACAAAAGTCGTACGAAGGAAAGTCGCGGGTGTATCGCCTTCGCGGACCATGAAAGTGGACGGGATGCTCGAACGCCTCAATTCTCATCCATCTTCAGCGCCGCGATAAACGCTTCCTGCGGGATCTCCACCGACCCGTACTCCCGCATCTTCTTCTTACCTTCTTTCTGCTTGTCCAGCAGCTTGCGCTTGCGGCTGATGTCGCCGCCGTAGCACTTCGCGGTCACGTCCTTGCGCATCGCTTTGATCGTTTCGCGCGCGATCACCTTGCCGCCGATCGCAGCTTGGATCGGGATTTGGAAGAGGTGCTGCGGGATCAGATCCTTCAGCTTCTCGCACATCGCCCGGCCGCGCATCTCCGCGCGGCCGCGGTTCACGATCATCGAGAGCGCGTCCACCGGTTCGGCGTTCACCAGGATCGACAACTTGACGAGTTCGCCCTGCTCGTAGCCTTCGATATGATAGTCGAAGCTCGCATACCCGCGGCTCACCGACTTCAGCCGGTCGTAGAAATCGAACACCACCTCGTTGAGCGGCAGATGATATTTCACGAGCGCGCGGTTGCCGGCATAGGTAAGGTCCACCTGCCGCCCGCGCCGGTCTTCGCACAGCTTCAACACCGCACCCAAATACTCGTCCGGCACCAGGATCGTGGCCGCAATCCACGGCTCTTCGATCTTCTCGATGCGCACGACATCGGGCATGTCGGCCGGATTGTGCAGCTCGATCATGTC
>CAYXQB010000092.1:0-11417 GCA_964466435.1 uncultured Flavobacteriaceae bacterium
TGCGGCGGCCTGCGCGCCCATGCCATGGTCGCGGCCGTTTTCCTGTGGATTTCGCCAAGCCAATAGCTGAGGGCGCATGAGCACAAGCCTGGTTCTGCCCAAAAACCCGAACGTTTTCGCAAACTCGCCGCTCGACCGCGCCGGCCATCATCGCACAAACCAGGAATGGCTTAGCGCTGCGTTCCAGGACAAGCGCTCGCTGTTTATCCCAGTCTGGAAGCTCATGCCCTTCCTGATCAAGAACCGGGAAGGCCGCAGGGAAGCGGGGTGGGTCACCTCCGAACTCGCACTGCCGCTGAAAACACCCGGCGCGCCGATGATCTTCTTGGGCCTGAACGGCGGCGTCGCCCATTTCGCAATCGACATCTCGCCGCTGCCCGACCCCGCGAGCAGCGGTCCCCTTGCCGGCCTCGGACAATTCGCCGACCTGCGCACCATCGCGGAAGAAATCGACCCTGGCGACGCTGCAATCCTCGCCCAAGCGAAGGCGCTGATCGATTGGCACCAGCGTCACGGCTTCTGCGCGAACTGCGGCGCGGCGACCGTGCTCGCCGACGCCGGCTACAAGCGGTACTGCGAAGCCTGCAACACGGAACATTTCCCGCGCACGGACCCCGTTGTGATCATGCTGGCGCTACACGGCGACAAATGCCTTCTCGGCCGTCAAGCAAAGTGGCCGCAAGGCTTCTATTCCGCCCTCGCAGGCTTCATCGAACCCGGCGAAACGATCGAAGAAGCCGTCGCCCGCGAACTGATGGAGGAGGCTGGCGTCAAAATCGACCAGGTCGCGTTCCATTCCACGCAGCCCTGGCCCTACCCGTCGTCGCTGATGATCGGTTGCTTCGCGAACGCGATCACGACCGAAATCACGCTCGACATGCAAGAACTCTCCGACGCGCAGTGGTTCACGCGCGACCACATCCGTGCCTCGATCGAGAAGAAGGGCTCGCCCGAACTCCGCATGCCGCCGCCGCTCGCGATCGCGCACCAGCTGGTCAAAACCTGGGTCGAGACCGAATAGCGCGCTACCCCGGCGCCGCCACCGTCTTGCGGAACGGATGCGCCGGATAAACGCCCAGAATGCGCAAGTGCGTCGTGAAGAACTGAAGTTCTTCAAGCGCGAGACGCACGTTTCGCTCCTCGGGATGACCTTCGATGTCGGCGTAGAACTGCGTCGCGTTGAACGAACCTTCGAGCTGATACGACTCGAGTTTCGTCATGTTGACCCCGTTCGTCGCAAAGCCGCCCATCGCCTTGTAAAGCGCCGCCGGCACGTTGCGCACACGAAACACGAACGTCGTAACGACGTCGCCCGAACCCGCATCTGCGTCGTCCGGCTCACCCGACATGATGAGAAACCGCGTCGTGTTGTGCGGCGCGTCCTCGACGTTCGCCTTCAGGATATTCAGACCGTAAATCTCAGCCGCGAGCGACGAAGCCAAAGCTGCCACCGTCGGATCGCCCCCTTCCGCCACCTGCCGGGCGGAGCCCGCGGTATCGGCACCCACGATCATGTTCAAGCCGAGCGACCGGATGATGTTGCGGCACTGGCCGAGCGCGGGCGTCTGGCTCATCACCGACTTCAACCCTTCGAGCGTCGCCCCCTTGATCGCCATCAACTGGTGATGCACGCGCAGAAAATGCTCGCCGACGATGTAGAGCCCCGACTCCGGCAGAATGTGGTGAATGTCGGTGATCCGCCCGTGCAGCGAGTTCTCGATCGGAATCATCGCAAGGCGCGCCTTGCCTTCTTTCACCGCCGCAAACGCGTCTTCGAACGTCTGGCAGGGCAACGCGGTCATCTGCGGAAAGACCTCGCGGCACGCCAGATGCGAGTTCGCACCCGCCTCACCCTGAAACGCGATCGTGTTGGCTTTGGCGTTCATGTTTTTTCCTTAGCCAGCATCTGCCGCGCGCGTTCCAAATCTTCAGGCGTGTCCACACCGAGCGGCATCGTATTCACGATCCGAACCGCAATCGTCATCCCGTTCTCGAGCGCGCGAAGCTGCTCCAACTTCTCCCGCTTCTCAAGCGGAGAAGGCGGCATCTTCACAAACCGATCAAGGGCCTGCCTGCGGTAAGCATAAATGCCGATGTGGTGATAAAGCGGCCCGTCGCCCGATGGCGCCGTCGCCCGCGTGAAATAAAGCGCCCGCCCCTCAAGCGCTCCGTCGGGAAGCGCAACGACAGCCTTCACCACATTCGGATTCGTTCGCTCCGACGGTTCTCGAATCTCGGTCGCGAGCGTAGACATATCAGCGCCCGAGTTCCGTAACCCATCAATGACGGCACGCACCAATGCCGGATCCAGCGTCGGCAAGTCTCCCTGCACGTTGACGACAACGTCATGCGACGCGTTCGCATCGAGCCGTACCAGCGCCTCATAAATGCGGTCCGACCCCGATGGATGATTGGGATCGGTGAGCACCGCTTCGCCGCCAGCCCCAACAACGGCATCGACGATCTCGCGCTCGGCCGCCGCAACGGCAACGCGTCCGGCCTTCGCCTCTATGGCACGCCGCCAGACCTGCACGATCATCGGCGCACCGCAAATTTCGGCCAAAGGTTTCCCCGGTAACCGGGTCGATGCCATGCGGGCGGGAATAAGGATCAGCGGTTCGCTCATTGACGCAGTGTGTTCTAGGCTTCCCAAGCGCATCAAAATGCGACGTTCCGCCGCAATGACCCGAAAGTCGCCCCCGGTATTGTCTCGCCGCCTTCATACGCAGCGCCGTCGGCGTGGCGAGATTCGACCCTCCTTTTACGCACCGTTCAGTCAAGGATTGCACTGATGGATTCCTTCGAGTGGAACAAGATTTTCGGCGCAGTCCTCGGCACCGTTCTTATCCTGGCCACGCTCAACATCGTCGTCGGCAAGATGATGGCGCCGCACCAATCGGGCAAACCCGGCATGGAAGTCGCGGTTGCTGAGACGCCGGCGAACGGAGGCGAAACGCCCGTCGCCGAAACGACGCCCGATTGGGGCACCGTGATTCCGGTCGCTGACGTTGCGGCCGGGGAAAAGATCCTCGGGCGTTGCGTGCAATGCCACGACTTCTCGAAGGGTGGCCCGAACAAGATCGGCCCGAATCTCTACGGCATCTTGGGCGCCAAACATGCCCAAACGCCGACCTTCACCTACTCGCCGGCGATGAAAGCCTTAGCCGACAAGACCTGGGGCTATGACGAATTCTACGAATTTGTGCGTAACCCGAAGGGCGCCGTTCCGGGCACGAAGATGGCGTTCGCGGGTCTGTCGAAGAGCCAAGACCGCGTCAACCTGATCGCACATCTGCGCACCCTTTCGGATGCACCGATCGCCGTTCCGGCACCGAACCCAGTTGCACCACCCGCAGCGCCGGCGACACCACCTGCCGACGGTGCGGCTGAACCGCCTGCGGGCGAAGTTCAAGCGCCGCCACCGGGAAGCGCGCCTGAGGTTCCCGCAACCGCTCCGCCGGCGGCACCCGGAACCACGGCGCCGCCCGCAGCACCTGCCGGCGCACCCGCAAAACCACCCGGGCACTAACCCTCATCACGTGCATTGATTTCTTGTCCGGCGCAGCACCAAGCTGCGCCGGATTGTTTTTTGCGGGAACAAACCCATGCCGCAGGGCGCTCTGCTCTTTGACCTACCCGGCTATCCGCAGGAGCGTTGGACCAACCATTTGCGCAGATTCCTGCCCGATCTCGACATCCGCGCAACAGCGGACGCCAACACGGCTGCCGATATCGCGTACTGCGTCGCTTGGAAACCAGCGCCCGGCGCTCTGCGTAGCTTGCCAAATCTGAAGGTCGTTTTCTCGATGGGCGCGGGCGTTGACGGCATCGTCGCCGACTCCACCTACCCACGCCACATCCCGCTGGTTCGCGTCGTGGACGATACGCTCGCACAAGCGATGAGCGAATATGTCGTCCTTAGTGTGCTGTACTGGCATCGCCGCCTGCATGACTTCATCGGTCTGCAGCAAGAAAAGAAGTGGCGTCAGCTCCCGGCCCCGCGCGCACCGCAGGTACGCGTCGGAATCCTGGGATTCGGCGTTCTCGGCCAAGCGGCGGCAAAACCGCTGCGCGCGCTCAACTACCAACTCGCCGGTTGGTCCGCGACCCCGAAACGCGTCGAAGGTGTCAAGACGTTCCACGGGACGGACGAGCTTCCCGCGTTCCTCGCCGAAAGTGACATTCTGGTCTGCTTGCTGCCGCTGACGCCGGATACGCGCGGAATTCTGAATGCTAAGACGTTCGCAGCACTGCCAAAGGAGGCCTGCATCGTCAACGCAGCGCGCGGCGGTCATGTGGTCGAAGAGGACCTCATCCACGCCCTCGACAGCGGCCACTTGCGCGGTGCTACGCTCGATGTTTTCAGCGCCGAGCCGCTTCCGGCAACGAGCCCGCTCTGGTCGCATCCCAACATCGTGATGACCGCGCACTCGGCCGCTTTCACGGACCCCGAGTCGTTTATGCGCCAGGTCGCATCCACGATCCGCCGCATGGACGAGGGTTTACCGCCCGAGAACCTCGTTGATTTCGCGCGCGGCTACTGACGCCGGTAGCGGGCACGCAACATCGCATAGATTGCACGCGCCGCCTGCGCCTCGCCGCCGATAGGACGCCCGGGCCTCGCGCGGTCGTTCCACGCTGCAATGTCGAAATGCGCGAAAGACTTTGCCTTCTCCACAAAGCACGACAAGAAGAGTGCGGCTGTAATCGCGCCGCCATTGGGGCTTGCGGGACTGTTGTTGAGGTCCGCAACCTTGCTGTCGATCAAGTCGCGATAGCCGCGCCACAGCGGCAGCCGCCACAGCGCGTCCGCTTCGCGCTCGGAAGCCGCCGTCAGCTCGGCCGCAAGTTTGTCGTCATGCGTAAAGAACGGCGGCAAGTCGAACCCCGTGGCAACACGCGCGGCGCCGGTCAACGTCGCCATACAGATCAGCAGATCGGGAACCTCACTGTCGGCCTCGCTCAGCGCGTCGGCGAGCACAAGCCTGCCTTCCGCATCGGTGTTCCCGATCTCAACCGTCAGACCCTTGCGACTCCTCAGCACATCGCCCGGCCGGTAAGCCTCGCCCGAGATGCTATTCTCCACTGCCGGGATCAAAACGCGCAACGAAACGGGCAGCTTTGCATCCATCACCATGTGCGCGATCGCAAGCACGGCAGCCGCACCGCCCATGTCCTTCTTCATCGTCAGCATCGCCGACGACGGCTTGATATCGAGCCCGCCGGAGTCGAAACAAACACCCTTGCCGACCAGCGTCACGCGAGGATGATGCGCCTCACCCCACTGTAGGTCGATCAGCCGCGGCGCACGGGAAGACCCCGCGCCTACCGCCCAAATCATCGGGTAGTTGCGTTCGATCAGCTCTCGCCCCTCGATCACAGCACACCGCGCACCATTGTCGGCCGCCAGATCCGCGGCCGCTTGCGCAAGTTCCGCGGGCCCCATCTCATTCGCCGGTGTGTTCACCAGATCGCGCGCCAGGAACAAGCCGCGGGCCACACGCGCAGTGTGGCTGCGGTCGGCATCTTCCGGCCACACCAACTGCGGACATGCATTGGCACGCCCCTTCGACTTGTAACGCGAGAACTTGTAGGCGCCGATGGCCCAGCCGAGCGCCAACATATTGCCGTCAAGACCGGGCGGGCGCAGAGCGATCGTGTAAGTTCCGGCCGGCAACGCGCCTGGCAATGCCGCCACGGCGAAAGAGTCATCACCTCCGCCAAGCCCGAGAACCGCGCCCGCAACACTGCCATCCACCCCCGGAAGGAGTTGCAGCTTACCTGCATCTGCCGCGAACCCCGCTGCCTTCAGCCAGCGCGCGTGCGTTTCAAGCGGACCGGCGAGCGCATCGTCGAGCGCCGCTTGCGAGACAAGATAAAGCGGCCGCGCACCGTTCGTGGAGGTGGTGAACAAATCGCCAATCATCGTTGAACTCCTACCCCGTACGCTCAGGCAGCACCAATGCGGCCATCACTAGCAAAGCAAGCAGGGAAGCGTAGTAGCCAACGACGGCGTTCACCGCAATCGCACTGAACGCAAGTAGTGCGATCCCTCCCAATCCCAGCACCAGCGAAACAAACCGGATGACCGATGGCCTGGGTCCGCCGAGGCGCCAACAAAGCACGGCAGCCGCAGCCAGGAGCACCGCCATCGCCGGCGGGATCATCGGCTTGATCGCAAGCTGAAACCCCAGTGCCTCGCTCACGATCATCCCGCAAGTCAGAGCAATGACGACGACCTGGGCAAAGTTGAGGGCAAGATAGGCGCGTCGAAGCCCTAGATCGGCGAGCGGCTTCCGCAACAACATCGCCAGAGCAATGCTCAACGCGGCAATCGCAGCACCTGTCCCGGCAACCATCAGGACCGTTGAAGGTCGTGTGCCGATGACCGTTGTGTTACCGAACATGTCCCACCGGATTACCGTGCGGTTCGGCAAAGTGTCGTAGTAGCGCAAGACGAGCGCCACCGGCGCAAAGCCCAGCACCAACATTGCCAAGTAAGTACCAATAGGTTGGCGCAGCTGACGTCTCCCCCGGCCCTACCGTCCGGCGTCCGCATAGAACTGAGCGGCGCCCGGATGCAGCGGCAAAGGCAGGTTCTCGGCGGCCTTCGTTGCCGTCATAGTCGCGGCGGGTTTTCCGAGCCGCTTGAGCTCCCCACGATTGGCGGGGTTCCAAAGCGCGCGCACGATAGAACGCACCACGTCATCCGGCACCGACTTTCTGACGACCCACACGGCAGGGATGTTGATCGTCGCCACGGCTTTCGAGGATCGGTACATGTCGGCGGGTAACACCCACCGGCTGAGCAGCGGATTGGCCGCGGTCAACGCCGCAATAGCACGCGCGTCGATGCCAAGCACGCGCGCCTGACCTCGCCGCACGAGACCATCGACGGCTTTGACCGGCGCGACGCCCATCACGAAGAACGCGTCCAGCTTCCCATTGCGCAACGCCTCTGCGGCGCGCTCTGCCGTTTCGAACGACAGCTTGATCCGCGCAGTACCGGTCCCGGCTGCGGCGAGCACGCGCCGTACGGTGAAGTTAGTTGCAGACTTCGGCCCGTCGATCGCGACACGCTTACCGCGCAAGTCGCTCAGTCTGCGAATGCCCGAGCGCGAGGCGACGACGAAGTGCAGCGTCTCCTCGTGCAGACGAGCCGCGGCGCGCAGTTCGCGGAGTGGCCCTGTCTCCTTGAAAGGGCCCGACCCTTCGAACGCGGCCTTTGCCACGTCGCCTTGAACGATCGCCGCCGTGACGCGTCCGGCGTTCACTGAAATCGCGTTAGCGATTGATCCGCTCGACGATCGCGATGTTGCGATAAGGCCCGGCGGGCCGCAAACGCCCTCGATATCGCACCGCCCGAGCCCTGGCGGATTGCTGATGATGCCCGCAATGCCTTCGCCCACCGGCAAGTAGGAACTGGAAGCCGGTCCGGTTGCAATTTGAAACGAGATGCGCCGCGTTTCCGGAGGCGCCACTTGCGCGGTAAGCGCACTGGCGGTCAAGGCAGCCGTGATCGCGATCAGCAGTCTCGTCGGCTGATGCGCGTTTCGCTTCACGGGACGCCGTCCTTTCCAAAGTTCCTTATACGCTTGGTACGCCATACCGGGAAGGCGCGTTAACCCCCGATTATGCTTAAACCTTTGTTATCCGCTTGCAGCGAGATTAGGTCGTTTTCAACCTGCGGCCTCGCGATGCGTTTTGCGCGGCCGCGCCGACTATTAGCGAGGGGATCCCCGATGGGTTTCAAACTGAGCCGCGACCTGCTTCGCACTGCGAGCAGAATCGCGTTGGCCGCGGGCGCCGCGGTACTGTTGACCGGCTGTGGCAGCGCGGGCCTCTTCGGCTCGAGCCAATCCGCCGAAGCCGCGTCCGCCGCGTCCGCTGCGGCGGCGTTTGAGAACGGAGACCCGGAAAACCGGGACTACGTGGCAGCTGCCGCGTACTGGGGCGCCAAATATGAAGCCAACCGCAGCGATATCCCGGCCGGACTGAGCTTCGCCCGCAACCTGCGCCTCATGGGTGGAGCACGCCAGGCTCTGGCGGTGCTCAAGGAGGTCGTCATGAAGGCGCCGGACGATGCCGCAGTCATCTCGGAATACGGAAAAACCCTGACGGCAACGGGCCGAGCACAAGACGCCCTGCCCTTCTTGGCGCGGGCGACCCAGATTGACAGCACCGACTGGTCGACGTTTTCGGCCTACGGCGTAGCGCTCGATCAGACCGGAAACCACGACACAGCCCGCCGGAACTACGAGATCGCCCTGAAACTGTCCCCGGCCAATCCGGTGATCGAGACGAACATCGCGATGTCCTACGTCCTGACGGGGCAATTGAACCAGGCAGAAACGACTCTGCGCCGGCTGGTCGCCCGACCGGACGCGACGCCGCAAATGCGCCAAAACCTGGCGATGATCGCCAGTTTGAAGGGCAACGCGGTTGAGGCCGAGCAGCTTGCCCGCGAAGACCTCACCGCCGACCAAGCCAACAACAACCTTACGGTTCTGCGCCAACTCGACGCGGACAACGCAAAGGTTGCCGCACCAGTGCCCGAGGCCAGCCTGCCAGTGCCTGAAATGAAGTCCGCCGAGACTGAGGCACCGGTTCCGACCCCGGCTCCCGCCGTCAGCGCTGAGTCCGAAACGGCACCGGTCGTCACCGCAACAGTCGAGTCGGCCGCGACGCCCGCCAAACCCGAAACCCGGTACCAAATGACGCCGATTGCGGACGACGTGGCGCCATCGACGCCTGCCACCCCGACGCCGATCACGCCGAAGGCTACACAAAAGACCGAAATTGCGCCGCCGATCGCCAAGCCGGTCGCGCAAGACAAGGCGGCTACGCAACCAGCCCAGAAGCAAAGCTCGATGCTGCGCAAGTCTTACGGCACGCAGGCACCGATCTCGGTGGCCAACATCGCCGACTAGCCTCACGGCAGATTCCCCAAAAGCAAAGGCCGCGTTCCCCCAGGGAACGCGGCCTTCTTTATTTGCAATGCCGTCGGGCTTTCTAGAGGCTCATGATCTTGATCGAAGCCGGCCCCAAGATGACGATGAACAGCGCCGGAAGGAAGAAGACGATCATCGGCACGGTAAGCTTCGCCGGCAGTGACGCGGCCTTCTTTTCGGCCTCCATCATGCGCATCTCGCGGTTCTCTAGCGCCATAACGCGCAACGCCGTGCCGAGCGGCGTACCATAACGCTCGGCCTGAATGAGCGACGTACAAACGGCGCGCACGCCTGGATGCGCGCAGCGCTTGCCCAGGTTGTCGTACGCCTGCCGACGATCCGGCAAATATGAAAGCTCGGCGGTTGTCAACGCGAACTCTTCCGCAAGCTCGACAGACTGGCTGCCGATTTCGGAGGCCACCTTGTTGAACGACGATTCAACGGACATACCCGACTCGACGCAGATCAGCATCAAGTCAAGCGCGTCTGGGAACGCCTTCATGATCGAGCCCATGCGCTTGTCGATGACGTTCTGCACGTAAAGATCGGGCAGATAGAAACCTGCGAACGCGCCGCCAACCGCGATCGCAATCTTACCCAATGGCGGCAGATTGTACTGCGACATCAAGAACAGGTAGACCACGGCCGCAAAAAACACCAAAAACGGCATCACGAACCGGAAGAACATGAACGTGTAGATAGACGCTTGTCCGCGATAGCCGGCGCGCGACAGTTTTTCCTTCGTGTTTGGCGACTCCAGAATATTGCGCAGATTGAGCTTTTCGATGGTCTGCTTCATGAAGCCGACCGGGTTCGTCCTGAGCTGCCCCTTCTTGGCAAGCGCTTCGCGTTGCATCCGCCGCAACTCTTCGCGCCGTTGGGCGACCGCCTTCAACCTCGAACCAAGCTTGTCGGTCGCCAGAAGCGGATAGGCAAGGGTCAAGATCGTTGCGAACGTCGCCACCGCTGTCAGCGCCGTGACGACGAACTGTCGATCGAAGAGCAGGTCGATAAATTGCATCATGGTGCCGCTCTCCGCTTAGTACTTGAACGAGATCATCTTCTTCATCACGAAGATGCCGATCGACATCCACGTGCCGCAGCACAGCAGAAGAAAGTTGCCGAACCTGTCGGTGAACAGCAGTGCGATGTAGTCGGGTGTCGTTGCGTAGACCAGGCCCATAACCACGACCGGTAGCGAACCGATGATGCCCGCCGACGCTTTCGCTTCCGACGACAACGCCTGAATCTTGCCCTGCAGACGTTTGCGGTCGCGCAACACCCCGGACAGATTGCCAAGCGCTTCCGACAAGTTGCCGCCCGTCTTCTGCTGAATCGTGAGCACGATCTGGAAGAAGTTCACTTCCGGAACGGGCATACGCTCGTACATGCCCTTCAAGCCGTCTTCGAGCGTGACACCAACCTTCAAGCCCTCGATGATCTGGCGAAACTCCGGACCGACGGGCTCCGGCGTCTCATGCGCAATGATCTTGAGGCACTCGTTGAGTGGCAAACCGGCCTTCACGCCGCGCACAATGACGTCGATGGCGTTGGCAAATTCTCTGACGAACAGCTTCTTACGCCGCCCGATCGTGTAGCCGAGATACCACCGCGGCAAACCAAGACCCATGACGAATGCGGCACCGACCGCGACGTACCAAGTGTAACCCATGACCAACAAGCCGACGAACGTCGCCGCCGCCAAACAGGCGGTGATAATGTAGAACTTCCTGGGATCGATGTTCCAATCGGCCTGCTCCAGCATGGCGGCAAGCGTCGGCTTTGACTTGCTCTGCTCCTGCTTTCGCTCGATCTCTTTGAGCGTCTCTTGCACTTGCTTGCGGCGCTTGGCCGTCGACTCGCCGGCGGTGTCCCCGCCCTTTGCCGCCCCAGCGCCACGCCCGGTGCCCCTGGCAACCGCCGCCACGCGCTTGTTTGTTCCCTCACCAACGCCGCCGAGGAACGCGAACGCCACCCCGCCAACTGCAAGTGCGGCCATCAGCGCGATTGCGCCGATCATCAATGTGCTCTGATCCATCGCGGCCATTTGGAGCTTGTTCGCCCCACCTCCCTATTTGGACGCGGCCGCCTCGAGCGCTTCGAGCAGTTCCTGCTCGCGATTGTAGTAGCGCGCTCGATCCCAAAACGCGGGCCGCGAAATACCTGTTGATGCATGCCGGCCCTTGACCTTGCCGTGCTCATCTTCGCCGATGATCTCGTAGAGAAAGAGATCCTGCGTGATGATCACGTCGCCTTCGAGCCCGATGACTTCTGTTATGTGCGTGATGCGGCGCGAACCGTCGCGCAGACGCGCCGCCTGCACGATTACGTCGATCGCGCCGACGACCATCTCGCGAATGGTCTTGGACGGCAGGTTGTAACCGCCCATCGTGATCATGGATTCGATACGCTGAAGAGCTTCGCGCGGCGTGTTGGCGTGCAGTGTGCCCATCGAGCCGTCGTGGC
>CAYXQB010000093.1:0-11371 GCA_964466435.1 uncultured Flavobacteriaceae bacterium
GTCTTCGGCCATCTTCTTCGTCAGCACCGTGACGAGCGTGCGGTAGCCCTTCGCGGCCACCTCCTTGCACTCGGCGACGAGGTCGTCGACTTGATGTTCGATCGGGCGGATGATCACCGGCGGATCGATCAGGCCGGTCGGGCGGATGACCTGCTCGACGAAGACGCCGCCGGTGCGTTCCATCTCCCAGGGGCCGGGCGTCGCCGAGACGCACACGGTTTGCGTGCGCATCGCGTCCCATTCCTCGAACTTCAGCGGGCGGTTGTCCATGCACGAAGGGAGGCGGAAGCCGTATTCCTGCAGCGTGAATTTGCGGCGGAAGTCGCCGCGGTACATGCCGCCGATCTGGGGAACCGTGACGTGGCTTTCGTCGGCGAAGACGATCGCGTTGTCGGGCAGATATTCGAACATCGTGGGCGGCGGCTCGCCCGGTTTGCGGCCGGTGAGCCAGCGCGAGTAGTTCTCGATGCCGGGGCAGGAGCCGGTCGCTTCCATCATTTCGAGGTCGAGCAGCGTGCGCTGTTCGATGCGTTGGGCTTCGAGCAGCTTGCCGGCTTTGTTGAATGCGTCGAGCGTGGTGCGCAGTTCTTCCTTGATGCCCTTCATCGCCTTCTGCAGCGTCGGGCGTGGGGTCACGTAGTGCGAATTCGCGTAAACCTTGATCTCGTTGAGTTCTTCGGTTTTCTGGCCGGTCAGCGGATCGAATTCGTGGATCGCTTCGACGTCGTCACCGAACAGCGTGATGCGCCAGGCGCTGTCTTCGTAGTGCGCGGGGAAGAGTTCCACGGTGTCGCCGCGCACGCGGAACGCGCCGCGGGCGAAGGCGGCCTCGTTGCGGCGGTACTGCAGAGCGACCAGGTTTGCCAGCAGGTCGTTGCGCGAGATGCGCTTGCCGACCTTCACGTCAAACGTCATGGCGGTGTAGGTTTCGACCGAGCCTATACCATAGATGCACGAGACCGACGCCACGATGATGACGTCGTCGCGCTCCAGGATCGCGCGCGTCGCGGAGTGGCGCATGCGGTCGATCTGTTCGTTGATCGACGATTCCTTCTCGATGTACGTGTCGGTGCGGGGGACGTAGGCTTCGGGCTGGTAGTAGTCGTAGTAGGAGACGAAGTATTCGACCGCGTTTTCGGGGAAGAAGTTTTTCATCTCGCCGTAGAGCTGAGCGGCCAGCGTTTTGTTCGGCGCGAGAATGAGCGCCGGGCGCTGCGTCGCCTCGATCACTTGCGCCATCGTGAACGTCTTGCCGGAGCCGGTGACGCCGAGCAGCACCTGATCGCGCTCGTTCGCCTTGATGCCCTTGACGAGTTCCTTGATCGCCGCCGGCTGATCGCCCTTCGGCGTCATGTCGGAGACGACCTTAAAGCGCTTGCCGCCCTCGGACTTCTCCGGACGCGCAGGCTTGTGCGGCACGAACATAGCGGCCGGCGCTTCGGCGAGGCCGGGGCTTTTGGTTTTCGGAGGCATGCCGGAAGACTAGCGGCCGGACTGGCAGGCTGCTACCGGAAAGTGCGCGTCTTAGTACGTCGTTTCCGCGCGTCTCACGAATGTGCAGAGGGCCTCGGCGCGCTCGTCGGGCGTGAGTTTTACGATCCGTTGTTCGAAGTTCTTGGCCCTGATCGTGCCGAGCGCTGCCGGCGGCGGGGGATCGATTAAGTACTCTTCGTGGTGATGCGTGCTGCGCCACTCGTTGACGCGAACGTAGGTCACGCCTTCGTGGACGAACAGTTCGATCGAGCCCGCTTCGTAGCCGCCTAGATCGTTTGCGTTCGTTGCCCAGTTGAACTCCGCGGGGAGAGGCTTCGATATGTATGGTCCTCCCCGCTTTCCGCGCGAGGACTCGAGCAGATCTGCCCACCAGGGCGGCGCAATCTTGCCGGTTAGCACGGTGTCCTTCTCGAACATGGCGAGCACGGATCCCATGTAGATGTGTTGATCGACTTCGAGAATGGCTACGTCGTCGATTTCGCCGTCATTGTCAGCATCGACACGATAGGTCTTTGCGGCGTTGGCGTATTCCCATGTCTCGGGCGCCTTTGCTGTCGGCGGTTCTGTGTAGCCGGTTGGAAACGGGCCGCCGTCCAAATGGGGCCCGATGTCAGCGCAGAGCTTTGCGTCGGCCGCGTCGGTCAAGACAAGGTCTTGGTTGGGACCTTTGACAAGGCGCGTGGACACGAACTCGAGCTCGTCTGCGGCGCCGAGATCGAAGCGCTTCGAGTCGCAGAGCCTTTTGGGCTGCGCTTCGTCATCTTCGCTCACGACAAACGGTACGTGGTCGCTGCATGCGCTGACGGTTTGCTTGGCCGTGTCGATCGCTGCGTCCAACCGCTCCAGGGACAGGATCATCAAACTGGACGGCTTCCCGTCGATCCAAAACCGAGCGTAGCCGTTGATGCTGTCGTCCTGATAGCCAATGGTCGGGATGTCCTCGGCGATGCGAACGACCACGTCGGATTTTCCGGCGCGGCATCGCGCCATCCGGTGCGCGAAAGATGCGGCCTCCCAGAACGGGCGGTTTGGACCTCCATGGTCCCGGATACGCATGACCTGGCGTGTCATGGAGACGGGTTCGTTGCGCGCGAGGGTTGGGCTTTGCCATGCCGGTTGGATTTGCATCGACGAGAGCGTGCGGAGGGTTGCGACGCCCGCGCTGGTACAGGTGAGCTCGACTAAATACTGGCTTGGGGGTTTCGGCGTGTCGCCTGCCGTCGCCACCGGCGTCATAACAGGCATCAGAGCGATGCACAGCGCGGCCTTGTGCATCAAACTCGCGAACGCATCGGTCCGTCTCACGGCAAGTCCCCCCGAACTGCAGTGGTCCGAGCTTCGGCCTTGGACAGTGGTGATGTCCAGTACGGGGATCACATCTTGACCGGGCATGTCAGCAATTGACGATGTCGTACGACACGATCAAGAGATGGCGCGTGCCTTTGATGCGGAGGATCTGCAGGCTAGTCGAGCTCTGGTTCTTCGTGGGGCGGGTCGTCCTCGTAATCCCATTCCACCGGTGTGGCGCGGTGGTGGTCCCAGTGGTCGCTGCGGACAAGGAGGCCAGTCTCGGCCGATCGCATGTCGGATGTGAGTTTGCGGTGGTCCGGTAGTTGTTTGACCATCAGCGCGACCGATACCGCGGCGAAACAGAAAACAAAGGCAAACAGTTGAACCAACATCGGCTGTTCCTCGCGGGCGCGCGATCAGGAGCGTGCAGGTTTTGTGCCGACGGGGTTCGTGGTGAATGCGCTGTGGTAAAGAGGCCTAGCAGCCATCGCCGTCGTAGGAGACGGTCACGATCATGGTTTTCGAGTCTTTGATGCGGACGATGCGGATGCCGGTGCCGCCGCCGCCGAATTGGTCGGAGATCGCGCTATCGTCGGAGCCCATGTCGTCGTTCACCTCTTTCGGGAGAAGTTTGCGCAGGCGCGCGAGCGAGACGGGAGCGGGCTCAACGTTGCCGAGCCAGTGGCGGTAGGGCTCGTTCGAGGGGATGCCGCTTGGGCTGTCAGGGATGTACATGTCGCCGTTCGCGGTCGCCTTGTACCACTGTGCGAAATCGCGAAATTTGTCGAGGACGTCTTGCTTGGCGCGCTCGCGACGCTCTCTTGCAAGGTCTTCATCGGTGCGTTCGCGCGGGCGCTCGGTGCAACCGTTCTCGATGATGCGCAGCCTGCGGCCGGGCTCGAGGCGCGCCGAGATACAGAGTTTGCGATCCTCGTCCCAGTAGCCGATGTCGTTGGCGGAGGTCACGATCGGATGCTCGCCCGAGGCATGGAAGAAGCGGCCGTTTATTTTCCAGCTTCGCTCGTCGACGATGTAGGTGGGTGGACTGCCTGGGCTCCACTTCGCGTCGAGGATTTCCAGGACGCCTTGGTTGGTGAGCGTCAGCGGGCGACGCGCGGTCGATTGTCCCAGATACGCGGCCGGTCGCCATCCCGCGCCGGTCAGATCGATGCGGTACCGACGTGGGGGCCCGCCGTTCAAGCGTCCATTCACCGTGTAGGTCTTGCTGTAGGGCTCAGATTGCATTGAGCACACGTCGCGGGGCGGGGTGATGTCGGTCATGATGCACGCGCGATGCGGCCCTTGGGTCGGACATGCGGTTGCGGGGATGAGCGTTTCTGCTGCGCTTGCGTGTGCGGGCGCAAGGAGAGCGGTCGCGGCGACGGCGATGCTGGCGAGACGGTGCATGATCATCAGATCCCGCACTGGAGAATGGCGGGGAATTGCGGCCAAAATGCGGGTGGTTGGCGCGCTTACTGGCCCGCACTCAAGAGGACGTGGCGGCCTTCTTGTGCGGCTTTGCGGAAGAGGGCGCGGACGCGTTGGAACCAGTTCCAGGTGTAGGCGAAGTCTAGGTCGCTCTTCTCGCCGTCGTAGTCTTCCGCGTCGATCGCGTCCTAGCGGCGGCGGAAGTCTTGTTCGACGCGAGGATCAGCGCCGGGCGCTGCGTCGCCTCGATCACTTGCGCCATCGTGAACGTCTTGCCGGAGCCGGTGACGCCGAGCAGCACCTGATCGCGCTCGTTCGCCTTGATGCCCTTGACGAGTTCCTTGATCGCCGCCGGCTGATCGCCCTTCGGCGTCATGTCGGAGACGACCTTAAAGCGCTTGCCGCCCTCGGACTTCTCCGGACGCGCAGGCTTGTGCGGCACGAACATAGCGGCCGGCGCTTCGGCGAGGCCTGGATTGGGCTTGATGGGCATTGCGGGAATATAGGTAAGGGTCAAGCCCGTGGCAAAGTCTGTACGTAGCGCCAGACGCCGATGACGCCTAACGCCAGCATCACGTGCACCGCGATCACCGGGGGCCAGCCGATCAAGTAGAGCACGTCGTTGGCGAGGCCGGGTTTGAATGGGCCGCCGCCCATGGCGAGGCCGCGCGTGCCCCAGAGCGCGTGGAAGTAGGTCGGCACGGTGAACAGCCAGGTCGTGATCAGAGCGCTCCAGAAGAAGATGCGGTGATGGAGGGCCGAGAGGTGGAGAAATCTTCCGCCAAGACCGAGCGCCATCAGCAGCAGGCCTTGCGTGATCGCTTCCATGTGGACCATGCGCCAGGCACGGTGGTCGTCGGGGAGTTGCACGTCGATCGGTGGAATGATCGGCCACAGCACGATTTGGCCCAGCAGCGCGAAGAACCAGTGCCAGCCGACGAACACCGCAAAGCAGAACAGGCCGATGCCGTTCAGGAAGAGGAGCGCGCGCAGGCGCTCTGGCATCTGGGTCATCTTGGCCCCTTTAGGCGGCGTGCTGGACGGGGAGCGGCACGGGCACGGGCGCGCCGAGGCGCGTGGTGTCGAGTTCGCCCAGGCCGCCAACGCCTTCGCGATGCAGCCGCCACCACTGTTTGACCCAGGCAGGATCTTCGACTTGGCGCGGGTCGTAGCTGGGCTTCAAGATGCGCGCGAGGCGCGGCAGGAGCTTGCCGAACATGCGCGCGATCAGGCCGTAGAGCGCGAGGCGGTTGCGCAAATTGTACCAGCGGCCGTCTTCGATCAGCATCTGGCGATAGGCCTGCCAGCTGCGGAAGAAGATGTGGCCCGTCGCGTAGAGCAGGCCGTAAACGCGCCACGAATAGCGGCCGTCGAGCGCCTTGAAGACGTCGAACGTGACGGTCTTGTGTTCAATCTCTTCGACGAAGTGCCAGAGGATCATCGAGGCGACCGCGGGGTCGGCGTTGCCGAGCAAGTACTCGCGGTCTTCGACCAGCATGTGGCCGACGGTCAGGCCCATCGCCTCGAACCCCTCGGCGTAGGCGAGGTTGAACGCGAAGGAGCGGTTGGCGGCGAAGGCGCCGTAGTCTTCCTTAAGTTGCTTCTCGTGTGCGGGCACCGAGGCATAGCCCATGTCGGCCAGACGCTTGTTCCACTGTTGATGCTGGCGGAAGTGCGTTGCCTCTTGCCCGATGTAGAGGTCGACGTCTTTCAGCAGTTCCGGGTCGGTGATGCGTTCCTTCGCCTTCTTCATCGTCTCGATGAGATAGGGCTCAAGATATGGCATCGCGAGCGAGCCGCCGTTGACGATGTGACTGAACTCAGGCCGTGCCTTGTTCCAGTGGGCCTTGGCGCTTTCGGGATAGGGAAAGCGCATGCGGCGCACGGTCATGCGCTCTGGACTGGTCGCCGTCATGTCTCGTTCCCTCAAGGAGGGTTGAGACTACGCCGTTTCGGGCCTGAAGGGGAGGGGGCGGATAAGACGGTTAGCGCCCTATTCGATGGGCGGGGCTTCCGCGGATTCGTCGATCGGCGCTTCCTCGTGTTCCGATACTTCCTCAGACGCCTCTTCGTCCGGCGGCGTGGCGGCGCGTTGGCGCTTGCCCTTTTTCTTGCGCGCTTCTTTGAGTGCCTCCTGCTGGAGCTTGTAGCGGACGTCCTCGGTCGCGTAGGCGCGCTCGGCGACGGTGGCCGCTGCCGGCTTGTTCGAGGGCGCGAAGTAGATGCCGCCGAACAGCGTTAGCGCGATCGTCGCGGCAGCGATGACGTAAATGGTGTTGCGGTCCATGGGCGGGGGGCGCTTGTTGTTGCTGAACGTGTCCCGCCCACGGTAGCGGCGGACTCGTTAATACATTGTCAAACTGTGCAACGTCTCGCGGGCGTTAACCCCACCACAGCACGATCAGCGCGACTTCGACCATCACAAGCGCAAGCTGGAAGAACAGAAACGTCCAGAGCGTGCGGTTGTTGAGCCAGTCCCATTCCTTGGCTTGGCCGTAGGCTTGGATCGCCTCGGTGGTCGCGAACAGGCCGAAGGCCGAGCCCAACGCGGCCAAACCGCCGGGGCCGCCGATGCCGAGCCAGGCGAGCGCTCGGGCGGCGAGATGGCTCAAGAACGCAACGGTTCGTTCGGCGAAGAACGCGTTCCAGTTCGCGCGCTCCGCCGCCTTGGCCGTCTTCTTCTTGTCGAGTTTGGTGGAGAGCGCGGCCGGCAGCAGGATCAAGATCTCCGCCGCGCCCGCGCCCAGCGCCATGACGAGCGCGTCGGCGAACGTTGCGCTCCAATACCAGAACGCGAAGGCGGACAAGCCGATCTCGCACACCGACGACCAGATGCCGGAGAGGAGGGCGGCCAGCCAGTCCTTGAACGCGACGGTCGCCGTGCGCTGCACGACGACGTCGGCCAACACCTTCAACACGACGGCGAGCACCCAACTGCCCGCGCCCAGCAACAACCAGCCCCAAATCGTCATGGGGCCACTATGGGCGGGTTGCGGGGGATTTGTCGATAAACCGGGGGTGGATTTCCGCAAAACGCTGTTCGTTCAGGCAATCGCGATCGCGGCCCGCTATAGTTGCAGCCCGAAGCGGCAGAGGCACAACGAAAACGCGTGTTCGAAATTCTCATCATTTTTTCCCTGATTGCGTTGAACGGCATGCTCGCACTGAGCGAACTGGCGGTGGTCTCCGCGCGGCGGTCCAGGGTGCGGGCCTTTGCGGATGCGGGCGTTTGGGGGGCGAAGCGGGCGCTGCAGCTCGCTGCCGATCCCGGGCGGTTCCTTTCGACCGTGCAGATCGGCATCACGATGGTGGGCGTGGTCGCGGGTGCGTTTTCGGGGGCCACCTTGGGCGGGCGGCTTGGCGTTTGGTTTCAGGGTCTGGGCTTGAGCCAGGTGATGGCGGAGCCGTTGGGCTTCGGCCTCGTGGTCGCGGCGGTGACGTTTCTTTCGATCGTGTTCGGCGAGTTGCTGCCGAAGCAGCTGGCGCTGCGGCAGCCGGAGCGTATCGCCTGCCGCGTGGCGCCGTTCATGTCGGCTTTGAGCCAAGCCGCCTGGCCCGCGGTTTGGCTGTTGCAGGCGACGACGCGCGGGGTGTTTTGGCTCGTCGGCATCAAAGCGCAGCCGGAAGAGAAGGTCTCGGAAGAAGAGGTCAAGGCGCTGATCGCGGAGGCCGAGCGTACCGGCTCGATCGAGCGGTCGGAGAAGAATCTGATCGCGGGCGTGCTGCGCCTGGGCGACCGGCCGGTGACCGGCGTGATGACGCCGCGCATCGAAGTGCAGTGGATCGACCTCAACGAGAGCGAGGCGGAGCTGAAGGCGGCGCTGGCCCAGACGGCGCACTCGCGTTTGCCGGTGGGCGAGGGCAGCATCGACGCGCTGATCGGCGTGGTGCCGGTGCGCGAGTTGCTCGCCGATGCGTTGGCCGGGCGGCCGTTCGACGTGCGCAAGCACGTGCGCCAGGCACTGGTCGTGCCGGCGACGTCGGACGCGCTCGACGTGCTGGAGAAGTTGCGCTCGGCGCACGTGCCGGTCGCGCTGGTGCACGACGCGTACGGCAGTTTCGAAGGGATGGTCACGCCCGCCGACTTGCTGGAGACGATCGCGGGTTCGTTCCGCTCGCACTACGACGAGGGCGAGGTGAAGGTGACGGAGCGCGCCGACGGCTCGTTCCTGCTGGCGGGCGCGATGGCGGCGGACGAGATGGCGGACCTGCTTGCGATCGCGTTGCCGCAAGACCGGCAGTTCCACACCGCAGCCGGCTTCGTGCTGAACCGGCTGCAGCGCATTCCGCGCACGGGCGAGCATTTCGAGGCGGGCGGCTGGCGCTTCGAAGTGGTCGACCTCGACGGCAACCGCATCGACAAGATTTTGGTGACACGGCCGACAACCGGGCGGCGGTTGATTTAGAGGCCGGTGTCGCGCTGCCCGGTCATGACGCGTTAGGATTGCGGGCTCAAAGAAGGATCAACCGCCATGCTGCCGCCTGCCGCTCGAACCGTGAGGCCGGAAGAGAAGTCCCGCGCGCTCGACATTTTCACGTTGGCGTTCGTGGACGATCCGATGCTCAGGTGGATCTTCGCCGACGGCAGCACCTATCTGAAGCATCTGGGTGCCGCGCAGATGGCGCTCGGCGGGCGGGCGCTTGCGCACGAGAGTGCCCACGTGCTCGACGATTTTTCCGCCGCTTCGTTTTGGCTGCCGCCGGGCGTCGGCATCGACGAGGAGGCGATGGGCGCCTTGATCGAAAGCACGGTGCCGGCCGACCGCCAAGCCGACCTTGCCGGCGTTGCGGAACAGATGGGGCAGTATCACCCGCAGGAACCGCATTGGTATCTGGCGGTGCTGGGCGTTGACGTCAGCCGGCAGGGCCGGGGCCTCGGCTCGATCTTGATGAAGCACGCACTCGCGCGCGTCGACGCCGAGCGGATGCCCGCCTATCTCGAATCCTCAAACCCGCGCAACATCCCGTTCTACGAACGCCACGGGTTCGAGGTGATCGGACGGATTCAGTCGGGCGCCACGCCGGTGCTGACGCCGATGTTGCGGCGGGGAAGGTAGGGAAATGACGGTTTCGCGGAACGCTTTGCCGGCGTCAGCAAAGCGTTCACCGCATGTGGTGGCTCTCCGGACGCAGTTTCAGCGAACGGTTGCAAACGCATGAGTTTCCCCCGGGGTTTGAGTTTCACCGAGCATGCCTTGGAAAGGTGCTAGCACTATCCCCTCCAAAGAGAACAAACAACGAACTTTTTTGTTGACCCTTGGGAAGCGCTGATTCATAGAGTGGGGCCAACACCCAGGAAGGCTGGCGCAATTTGCATTACACGCCCGGTCAGCTTCGAGACACCGCAGGCCACATCTGCGCGTTGGCCCCTTCGCACGAGGTGCTGCAATTACAATGACGACGGTCAAGTCGCGCCCACTCGGCGAGTCATGGAAGAAACGTCTCGATCTCATTGATCGCGATGCGCCTGAGCTCTATGAGAGTATTGATTCTGTTCGAAACAGCCCGCACGCAGGCGCGATCCGCGCAACGCTGGAGGGGTTGGGCGCGTCGGCGGTGTTCTGCGTTCAAGGCGTGCCGACCATCGTCATTCTTCGCCTCGACCAGTATGAGCGAGCCCTCGTCGTCAATCTGCATGCCGCCCTGTGGAACCAGGGGCTGGCCAGTTTGTTGCTGGTTATGGTCGATGACACCGTGCGCGCTTTTTCTCTATCGCGCACGCCTTCCTCAAATCCGGGCGCGGAGTTTGAGGGCCGCTGTCTGATAGAAACGCTTCATGCCGCCACCGATGCGCTAGCGCTTAAGAGCATCATATATGGTGCTGAGTCAGGGAGGTTCTGGGAAGAACACGCCGAATTCTTCAAACCGAAGGAGCGAGTGGATCAGGTTCTGTTAGAGAACCTAACCAGCTCTCATGATTTGCTCTGTAGGGCAGGGCTTTCACCCGACGCCGCTCAGGCGTTGCTCATACAGGCGATGTTCATCGCCTATCTTGAGGACAGGGAAATTATCGGCGGGGACTACTTCAGCGGCGCATCGAGTGGTCGCACCCAGAGTTTCTCGGCTCTGCTCCAGTCCGGCAACGTCTCGGCGTTGAAGCAACTCTTCACGTCGCTGCGAGCGGACTTTAATGGAGACCTCTTTGTTGCGCCGTGCTCATTCGAATCGAGTGCAAATCCGCCCCGGATCGGCGGGGGCCACCTCTCGATCTTGGCACGCTTTCGCGCTGGACAAGAGGAGATGGCCGCCGGTCAGCATCGTTTCTGGGGCTATAATTTCAAGCATATCCCCGTCGAGCTAATCAGCGCGGTATATGATCGCTTCCTTGGTGAGAGAGAAGCTGAGCGCAAGGAGCATGGCGCTTACTACACGCCGATGTTCCTCGCGGACACTGTTGTCTCTCAGGTTTGGGACGCATTGCCATCAAGCACCAAGGAGAAGGGAGACTTTCTCGATCCAGCTTGTGGATCCGGTGTCTTTCTCGTGCGCTCGTTCCAGCGACTCTGCGAGCACTGGCGTGAAACGCACGCCTCGCGCACCATTCGCTGGGACAGTCTGAAGAACATTCTGGCGCGCCTTTACGGTTGGGATTTGAACGGCAGTGCCGTTCGGGTTGCTGTGTTCTCGCTCTATATCGCACTGCTTGAACAGGTAAGTCCGCCGGACATTCGCCTGCTGATCAAGCGCGGCAAAGTGCTGCCAGAGCTTTGGGGGCGCACACTCAAGTGCCAGGACTTTTTCACCGTCGATCCGGACAAGACGCTCGTTGATGTCGTGATTGGAAATCCGCCCTGGACAAGTCGTCGCGGTCCAAACCGGTCTTCCACGCAATGGTGCGCAGATCAAAATTTACCGATGCCAGGCAAAGAAGATGCATGGGCATTTACATGGAAGTCCATTCAGCACCTTCGCACTGACGGCATCATCGCATTCCTGCTTCCTGCAATGGGTTTTTTGCACAATCATGCCGACACCTCGGTCGCGGCGCGCAACAAGTTGATTGAGAGAGCGCGCGTACGTCGAGTTGTGAATTTCGCAGATTTGAGGTTTCAGCTTTTTGATGGGGCTATCAGGCCGGCGGCGCTCATCATTTTCGGAAAGGCGACACAGGACCAGCCTGCTTATCGCTTCGAGTATTGGGCGCCGAAGTCAGATTTGA
>CAYXQB010000094.1:0-11370 GCA_964466435.1 uncultured Flavobacteriaceae bacterium
ACGGTCAGGTCGTGCTGGCGCGCTCGAACCTTGCCGAGCAGGAAGCGAAGTACAAGCAAGTCAGTGCGCTCTATCGTTCCGGCGGGGGCGTGGATTCGATCGCTTCCGTCATCAACTCGCCGTTGATTTCGACATTGCGCGGGCAGCAGGCGGAGTTGATGCGCAAGGAAGCCGAACTTGCCACGAAATACGGCGAGCGGCATCCGCAGATGATCGCGCTGAAGGACGAGAAGAAGAACCTCGATGCGAAGATCGAGGAAGAGGTGAAACGCATCATCCGCACCTTGTCGAACGAGGTGTCGGTCGCGAAGGCGCGGCTCAGTTCGCTGCAGGACTCGCTCGGCGAGATTCAAGGCACGACGAACGTGCAGGGTAAGGCGTCGATCAAACTGCGCGAGCTTGAGCGCGAGGCGCAGGCGAACCGGACGCTCTACGATACGTTCCAGGCGCGCTTCAAGGCGACCGAAGACAAGGACCAAATTCAGTCGCCGGATGCGCGCGTCATTCAACCCGCTGCCGTACCGCTCGACGCGAGCTTTCCGAACAAGCCGCTCATCATGGGCGGGACGCTGCTGGGCGCGGGCGTGATGGGTATGCTGATCGCGTTGATGCTGGAGCGGCTCGACAACGGCTTTCGCATCGGCCCGGAAATCGAGCGGGTGACGCGGCTGTCGAACCTCGCCGTCGTTCCGATGCTCAAAGGCGTCAAGCTGGTCGCCGACCGGATCGTGCAAAAGCCGCTGTCGGTGTTTGCGGAGTCGATCCGGTCCGTACACGCGGGCTTGCAGCTTTCGAACGTCGACAAGCCGCCCAAAGTCGTCGTCGTGACGTCGTCGATGCCGAACGAGGGTAAGACCTCGCTCGCGGTCAGCCTCGGGCGGCTGGCGTCCAAGGGCGGGGCGCGCGTGCTGTTGATCGACGGCGATCTGCGCCATCCGAGCGTCAGCGCGCAATTTTCGCCGCGGCCGCCCGAAGCGGGCTTGGTGGAGGTGCTGGCGGGGCGGCTTGAGTTGGGAAGCGTCTTGCACCGCGATCCGATTTCGCCGCTTGAGTTCGTACCGGTTGCACATCCGCCGGCGAACCCTTCGGACCTGTTGGCGTCTCAGGCGATGCGGTCGTTGATCCATGCGCTTCGCGAGCATTACGACTTGATCATCATCGATGCGGCACCGGTGCTGCCGGTGTCGGACACGCGGATGCTCGCCCGATTGGCCGACAAGGTGATCTTTGTCGTGAAGTGGGATTCGACACCGCGCGAGGCGGTGATCGGCGGGATCAAGCTGTTGCGCGACGCGAATGCGGATATCGCGGGCACCGTGCTGACGCAGGCCGACTTGCGCCGTCATGCGATCTACGGCTACGGCTATACGTCATACGGTTATGGCAACAGTTACGCGAAATACTATTCAGAGTGAGACCGTCGTCGTCGGCCTGTTGATGGCCGGCTTCGCGGCTTATCTCATCGTCTACGCGGCGTTGTTCGGCCTGCCGGCGTGGACGTTTGCGGCTGCCGAGCCGCGCTATGCCGCCGTCACCAAGGGCAAAGTCGGCAGCGTGTACGAACTGGACGCGCTCACGCGTGCGTTGCGCGACTCGCCGTGGCGCGCGGATTTGAGCCGGGCTGCGTTCGTACAGATGCTGACGGCGCAGCAGGAGGGTCTGGGCTCGTTGCGCGCGACGACGCGGCTCACCGCGGCGCGGCGCGATCTGCGGCTTGGATTGATTGCATCGCCGTCGGACGCCTACGCGTGGACGCGGCTTGCGATTTCCGAGCAGCGCATCGAGCATGAGGCGGATGCGGCGCGCGCGCTGTCGCTCGCGCTGCAGGTTGCGCCGACGGAGCGCAAGCTCACGCCGGTGCAGTTCGACCTTGCCGTGATCCTTTGGCCCGACCTCGATACGCCCGCTCGCGAGGCGCTGGAACGGCGGATCAAATGGGCTGAGGGGAGAGCGGACATGAAGGCGGTCGTGACTGGGAACTCCGCCACAGTCCTGCGCGGACGCTTGGCGGCCTGGCGCCGCGACCAGGCACGCTGATGCGGTTGCGAGTCAGACGGCCCTCAAACGCGCAAAAGCCCTGTCGAGGCTCCATCCCTCAACAGGGCTTTCGTGAGCTGGGATCTCACTCGCATCCTGGAAACCGAGAGCGCCATGGGTGTTGGGTATCAACCACAGCAGGAAGAATGGGTCGGCTGCCCGGACAGGTAGAATTGTGAGACGGGTCGTCGTCTTTTTCCACGTGCGCACCACCCCTCAGGCGCGAGATTCAGAAGGTGTGACCCGCTTGCAGCGGAATTTTCGCCTGTGGGGAGAGTTCGGAGCGCAGAAGAGTGCGGTTTTTCGCGCGTGTGGCTGATTTCCGCCGGAACATCTTCTGGGCGAAACGACGCGCGGGTGATTCAGCGGATTGGGTGTGCTGACGCGCGTTAGACCGCGTTCTTGCTCCAGTGGGTCCAGATGCGGTCGTTGACGCCTTGGTCGCGGGCCCAAATGTGACCGAGGCCTGGATATGCAGCGAACTCGGTCGGGTGGCTTTGGCGGCGGAACAGGTCGGCAAGATAGCGGCCGTCGCGGATGTTGATGATGGGATCGGCATCGCCATGCGCGACGAAGACGGGGAACTTGCGCTTGGTTTGGAAGCCGAAGCCCATCACGCCGGAGGTGCCCGAGTGTACGGCGATGCCCGCGATGTGTTCCGACCGGCGTGAGGCGACGACGACGGCGAAGTAACCACCGTTCGACATGCCAAGCAGATAGATGCGCTGAGGGTCGGTGTTGCGCGCGCGCTGCATTTCGCCGACGAGCGCGTCGAGGAAGCGCAGCTCGCGCTGCAACTTTGGGCCGAAGGAGAGCGGCCAGCCCGACTCGAACGACTTCGGATAGACGAGCACCGCGCCGCGTGCGCGCGCCATGTCGTCGAGACCGGTATAGGTCGGCATCAAACTTGGCGAGTCGATGAGCATGCCGTGCAACGCAATCATCAGCGGCGGCTTCGGGCCGGTGGAAGCGGGAGCGACGAGCCGGTAGCGTCGCGCGAGCCCATCGACGCGTAACGTCTGATCCGGGAACACGTCGGCGGCTTGTGCGGTGCGAAGCACGGCGGGCGCGAGCGCTAGGGCCGCGGCCGACTTCAGGATGAAACGGCGCGAGGCGTTGGAGTCCGAACGCATGAACGGCCTTTCCGCTGAGCTTGGTTATGGAGTTTTGGCTGAAGTCGTCAGCGCGTAAACCGACGCGTCCGGGTGGGTGGCGTCCGGGTCTCGTTTAGGTTGCGATTTGGTTCAGTCGGCGTTCATTCGGGGGACGCCTTTATTCACGTTTGCGTTGGAGGGATGCCATGCGAGCCGTGTTGCTGGGTGCCGTCGTCGGCGTCTTTGCTGCTGCTGCCGCGAGCGCGAGCGAAGCGCCGGATGCGTGCAAGATTGCCTCGCTTACGAATATCGTGCCGGCGAGTGCGGGCTTCTCCGTTTCGCCGACCGACCCGAATACGATCGCCTTCGCGCGGCCGGTTAGCGGCAAGCATCAAGTCTTCGTCTACGACCGTCTCACGAAACGCGAGCGGTGCTTGACCTGTGCCGACCTGCCGGGCGGACCGCGCGCGAACCGGCAGAAGGGCGCGCCGTCGTTCATGCCCGACGGCAAGCGGCTCGTGATGCAGGTCGAGATGGCGAACCATTCCTTCGAAGGTCTCGTCGGCGGCCCGGGCGCCGGCTGGTACAACGACGTTTGGATGGCGACGCTTGACGGAACGAAGTGGTGGAATCTCACGAAGTATCCAAGCGGTCGTGCCGACACGTTCGGCGCACTTGTTCCCGAACCTTCGCCGGACGGCACGAAGCTGATTTGGGGCGAGCTTTTCGACGACGACCCGCGCGCGCAAGCCGCTTATCGCGAGGGCAACACGAGCCCAGGCGGCGCACCGTGGGGCATCTGGCGCGTGCGGCTTGCCGATGTGAAGACGGACGCGAGCGGTGCACCGTCGCTTGGTGGCTTGAAGGCGATCACGTTGCCGGGTGCCACGTGGTACGAGGCGCAAAGC
This sequence comes from uncultured Flavobacteriaceae bacterium, assembly GCA_964466435.1. GTDB lineage: Bacteria > Pseudomonadota > Alphaproteobacteria > Micropepsales > Micropepsaceae > SZUA-430. The sequence continues at coordinate 4,040 of CAYXQB010000094.1, forward strand.
TGGTCGCGCGACGGGTCGCACATCGTGTTTGCAAGCGACGCCAACCTTGCCTCGCCGCACGGTATGGATTTGTGGGTGCACAACCTCAAATCCGGTCAGAGCGCCAACCTGACGAAGACAGCCGAGGCGTGGGAAGAGTTCGGCGAAATTTCGCCCGACGGTAAGCTCGTCGCGTTCATGTCATCGTCGTGTTGCGCGTTCCGCCCGGCGGACGACAAGAAGAAGCTGCGTACAGACCTCTATCTCACGACGCCCGACGGGAGCTGGACCGAACGGCTGACCTTCTACAATCAGAAAGGGCACGCGCATGCGAAGGACGGCCCCGGCGGCTCGACGGTGACGAAGTTGCGGTGGGGCAGCGACGGCACGAAGCTTTACTATGAGCGTCCGTTCTATGGCACGTTTGGCTTCGTGCGCGGTTCATGGCTGACCGAGCTCACCTTTGCCGGAAACTGCGGAGCGCTGCGGTGAGGTTCGACGTCGCGTAAGCGCGACCCGGCTTGCGCTGAACGGGCGCGCCTGACACGCTCTGGTTCATTCGTTACTCGTTACCGAAGGAACCGCCCATGTACGATCTCATCATCCGCAACGGCATCGTCGTTGACGGCACCGGGGCCGAGCGCCGTGTTGCCGACGTTGCCGTCAAGAACGGCCGCGTCGCCAAAGTCGCTCCCGCAATCGCCGAGAAGGCCGCGCGCGAGGTCGATGCGGCGGGCCTCGTCGTCGCGCCGGGCTGGGTCGATATTCACACGCACTACGACGGTCAGGTGACCTGGGACGACGAGCTCGGTCCCTCCGCCTGGCACGGCGTCACCACGCTCGTCATGGGCAATTGCGGCGTCGGATTCGCGCCGGTGAAGCCCGACAAGCACGATTGGCTGATCGCGCTGATGGAAGGCGTGGAGGACATTCCGGGCTCCGCACTTACCGAAGGGCTGACGTGGGGCTGGGAGAGCTTTCCGGAGTATCTCGACGCGCTGGAGAAGATGCCCCGTTCGGTCGACGTCGCCGCGCAGATCCCGCACGGCGCGGTGCGCGCCTATGTGATGGGCGAGCGCGCGAACGACCGCACGGCGACGCCGGCCGACATCGCGGCGATGGCCGGGATCGTGGAGGAGGGCATGCGCGCGGGCGCGCTCGGCTTCTCGACCTCGCGTACGATCTTGCACCGCGCGAAAGACGGCGTGCCGGTGCCTGGTACGTGGGCCGATGCGGGCGAGCTGGAAGCGATCGCCGCCGCCGTGGGCAAGGCCGGCCACGGTGTGTTCGAACTTGCCTCCGACATGGCGCCCGCCGCGGACGAGTTCGCTTGGATGGGGCGCATGTCGCGCGATAGCGGCGTGCCGGTCACGTTCGCGATGCTGCAAAGCCCAATGCATCCGAACGGTTGGCGCGAGATGCTGGACATGGCGACGCAAGCGAATGGCGGCGGCGCGAATGTCTTTGCGCAGATCGCGATCCGCCCGACGGGGCTGGTGCTGGGGTGGGAGTCGACGGTGAACCCGTTCTCGTTCCAGCCGTCGTATCAAGCGATCGCGCATCTGGCGCTGAAAGAGCGACTGCAGCGTCTGAGCGACCCGGACGTGCGCGCGCGCATCATCGCCGAGCGGCCGCCGATCGAGGGCGAGCTTGCGATTCTGCGCATGATCCTCGCGCAAGGGTTCGACCGCATGTTCCGTCTGATGACGGCGAACGGGCTCGACTATGAACCTGCGCCGGAGGCCTCGGTTGCGGCGGAAGCGAAACGCACGGGCAAGGACCCGCGTGCGATCGTCTATGACATGCTGATGGAGAACGACGGCCGCGGTTACGTCTATCTGCCGCTTTTGAACTATGCCGATTTCAACTTCGACCACATCCACGAGATGCTGCAGTCGGACCGCACGGTGCTGTCGCTCTCCGACGGCGGCGCGCATTGCGGCGTGATCTGCGATGCAAGTTTTCCGACCTATCTGTTGACGCACTGGGTGCGCGACCGCAGTCGCGGCAAGCGCATCACGCTGGAGCAAGCGGTGAAGCGCCAATGCCACGACACGGCACGGCTCTACGGGATGCACGATCGCGGCACGTTGGTGCCGGGCCAGCGGGCGGACATCAACGTCATCGATCTCGAGCGCCTTACCATCGATGCGCCGGAGATCGTCTACGACCTGCCCGCGGGCGGCCGGCGGTTGATCCAACGGGCACACGGCTACCGCCACACGTTCGTGGCGGGCACGGAGACGTTCCGCGACGGCAGGTCGACGGGGGCGAAGCCGGGCAGGCTGGTGCGCGGCGTGCAAGGGGCGCCGATGGCCGTCGCGGCGGAATAGGTGGTGACGGGAGCGCGGGCGCTTCTTTTTGCGGTAAGGCGCTGGGGGACGTGCGGGGAATAGGTATCATGTCCCCGTATTATCGCGCCCAACATCAATAGAAGCAAAGAGTTCATCATCAGCGTTCCAAAAGAACACTGGTCTCTCAAGAACAACGATGTTTTCCTTAAGCAGATCATGAGTCACCGGCGGCCGATTCGTGACTCATATGTCCAACCCAACGGTCAGCTGGATGAAACGGACGTTCTCGGTACTGTGTTGGGGCGAGAGAGGCAGATGTTGAGAGACGGTGGATGGAAATTCGATCCAGCGACGGGTTACTGGAATCCGCCGTGACCTTGATGGACAATGCAAAGAAGGCGTTAGCGAAGCGGCGCGGTAATTATCGCCGCCTGCGATATTGCTTGCGGTACTCTCTGGTCCCATCCCAAAACATGAGACGGTGCTCCAACCGAAAAAACACCGCCCTCGCGATCGTCACGACGAGAACAAATAAGGCCACGCCAACAACTATACTAAATTCGACTGCTACTAGAACACTTATGACAAGAACGACGGCGAACAACATAAACTCAAAGACAAGTAACCTATTGAGTTTACGCCCATTTTCATCTTTGAACTGCTTCCAAGCCTCTTCATCCTCTTTTTCCGTCAGCGGACTCTCGATTTCCTCGGCCATTTCGTCATTCCGTTCGATGTGGGCTTGACACGCGTGGCGGAACACAATCGCCAATTCACCATGAAGCTTATAGCCGATTTCTCCTTTCCCTGCCGAATATTCAGATCTTTTGCTGTCGCATGCGCGTAGCTGCGCCTCACGCAGTACACCGCCCCCGCCGCCACCGCCGCGGTCACGAAATGGACCTACGACGTAAGAGTAATACGGGGACATGATACCTATTCCCCTCAGCTCAAACGCCCGCCGCCAGGCTCAAGCCGTCACTACAGCGGCATCCTCTCCGCATAGGCAATCACGCCGACGATCGCGATCAGCATGGATGCCCATGTCAAAATCACACCCAGGAACCGGCCGGTCGACACGCCCGTGCTGGCATGGAGACCGAGTGCGTGAAACACGCGCCCGAGCGTCAGCATGGCGCCATGCAAATGCAGCAGCCACGCCGGCGCCTGTACCAGCGTTAGCGTGTAGAGCAGAATGAGCCCGATCGGAATGTACTCGGCCGCATTTCCGTGCGCGCGAACCGCCTGCGTCACCCGCGCATTGCCCCCGTCGCCGAGCGACGTGCCCGTTGCGCGCCTGGCCCGCGTGGTGAGCACGGCCAGAAGCAGCAGCAGCGCTGCGTTCGCGGCGGTGTAGAGCGCGAAGATGATAATCGGCGGCATCGTCAGCAGCGGCTCAAGCCCGGTGATCTCGGACATATCGGTCGGTTCCCTCGAAAGTCGCTCAGCGTGACCGGCTGCGCGCGGTTTGGCAAGTCGTGCCGATCCTGGGGCTGGGCGGCCGGGTGGCGCGCCATGATACGGGGACATTGTTCGTACGCCGCCATGCGTTCGCGTCGAACGCTTGCGCGAGGAAGCCGCGGTAGGCGTCTGCTTCCGGAGCGAGATGGTAACGCCGGGATTCCGGCCAAATCTGACTGAGGGGATCAACAAGCCGTATCTGGATCGGCTTGCAGTCGCCGTCCGATGTGCCGCGTTGCAGTACCTGGACTTTGAGTGATATAAGTGGGAATATGCTCGACGAACGACTTGCGATCAGGCGCGTCCCGTTGAGGCGGGGTTGGTTCCGGGCCGAGCGTCGGCTGGGCGCTCATCTTGTGGTTGTGCGCCTGCTTTTGGGTCATTGGCAGATTTACGGGCTTCTCCCAGAATGTCACAGACGGGTACCTTACGGATATCAAACGGATTTCTAACGGATGATTCCGCGCAAATCCGCCGTGCGAACGCATCTAACGGATATGATTTGTGTTCGCGCCGATGCACGTTTTGGTTGTGGTCTGGTGCAACGGCGCGTGTGCGCGTTTTTGGGCGTTCGGTTAAGGTCGCGGGGCATGGAATCTCTTGGAGACAGCAATGAATAAGTTGATCGCGGTGTTGGCGGTTGTTTTGGTGGCAGGCGGGGCGGCGGCTTTCGTCTGGTGGCCGAAGCCGGCGGGGTCCGACACGGTGGTGGCGGCGGCGCCCAGCGTCACGATGTCGACGCCGATGGGGCAATCGAAGGACCCGAACGACCCTGGCGAGAAGATGTTCCGGAACGGGCTCTATCCCGAGGCGCTTGCGTATTGGGAAAAAGAGGCCGCAAAGGGCAATCCGCAGGCGGCGCACCGGCTCGGCGTCGAGTATCAAGACGGCAAGCCCGGCGTGGCACAGCGCGATTATGCACGAGCGATCAAGTTTCACATGCAGGCGGCCGCCGCGGGCAATGCGCTGTCGATGTTCGACTTGGGCTCCATTCACGAGGCGGGTCTGGGTGTCGATAAGAACATCGTCGAGGCGGCTCGCTGGTATGGGCACTCGGCACGCTATGGACTGGCACAGGGACAGTACAACTACGCAACGATGCTGGAGCGGGGCGACGGCGTCGCGAAGGACGACGTGGAGGCCTACAAGTTCTATGTGCTGGCCGCGCGCGGCGGGTTTACCGGCGTGCCGTACGACAACAACAGCTTGAAAATCGACCGTAATGCGCCGACGCCGGCGGAGGCCATGCAGCGGCGGTTGAGTGCTGCGCAGGTGGTCGACGGGCGCGCGCGTGCCGACGCGTTCAAGCCAGAGGTGGGGCCGCTGAAGCTCTAATGGCGGCAACGTGGTCGAATTGGTCGGGCTGGGTCGAGGCGAAGCCGGAACGCTTCGCCAAGCCCGCTAACGAAGGCGAGCTCGCGGCGCTGCTGCGGGAGGCGGTGGCGCCGGTCAGGGTCGTGGGGAGCGGGCACTCGTTCACCGCGCTGGGCGAGACGGCGGGGACGCTGATCTCGCTCGATGCGATGAGCGGGCTCGTCGCGGCCGATGCGAACGGGCTGACGGCGACGGTGCGCGCCGGGACGAAGATCCACGCCCTCGGGCGGCCCTTGTTCGATGCCGGTCTTGGGCTGAAGAACCAGGGCGACATCGACCGGCAGGCGATCGCGGGCGCGGTGGGCACGGGAACCCACGGGACCGGGCCAACGCTTGGGAGTCTCTCGGCGGAGGTCAAAGGGTTCCGGCTCGTGACGGCTAAGGGCGAGGTGCTCGATTGCTCGGCGACGTCGAACGCGGAGGTGTTCGAGGCGGGGCGCGTGTCGATGGGAACGCTCGGCGTCATGAGCGAGATCACGATGGGCGTGCGCAAGGCCTACAAGCTGCGCGAGAAAAACTGGGTCATGCCGGCGGCGTCGTGCTGGCGGGACGTTTCGAAGCTGAAGGATCAGCACCGGCACTTCGAGTTCTTCTGGTTTCCCTATTCGGAATCGGTGGTTGCGAAGTCGCTGGACGAGACGGCGGAAGACGTGGCGCCGCCGCGGACGCCGGAGGAAATGTTCGCGCGCGGCGAGCGTACGACATCGGATCAGCGGGCGTTCAAGATCGGCTGCGAGATAGCGCGCGTTGTTCCCGCACTTTCCGGCCGGTTGCAGCAGTTCTTTACGAATGCGTCGATGGGGGCCTCATCGCGCGCGCGTTGGAGCCACGAAATCTTCCCGAGCCCGCGTACGGTGCGCTTCAACGAGATGGAGTACGCCGTGCCGGCTGCGAACGGCATCGACTGTATCCGCGAGGTGGCCGAGGCGATCGTCAAGAACAAGGTGGCGGGCGTGTTCCCGCTCGAGTTCCGTTTCGTGAAGGCCGACGACATCTGGCTGTCGCCGTTCTACAAGCGCGACGCGGTGACGATTTCGGTGCACCAGTATCATCGCCAGCCGTTCGAGACGCTGTTCGGTGTCGCGGAGGCGATCTTCCGCCGCTACGGTGGACGGCCACATTGGGGCAAATTGCACAGCCTTAAATTTGCCGAACTTGAGCGGCTCTATCCGCGCTGGGGCGACTATCACGCGGTCAGGCGCCGGCTTGACCCGCAGGGGAAGCTGCTTAATTCCTACTTGAAGCAGATGTTTGGAGCTTGAACATGGCACCGCCGCGTCGACGCCGACCCAAGCCCGTGGGGTGGATCCTAGGGGTTCCCACCGCGATTTGCGCGGCGGCGTTTACGGCGGTCGCGGACAACATGCTGGGTGCGGCGATCATGGGGTCGCTGGTTGGGCTTACCATCGGGATCGGGATTTTGGCGTTCCCGAACCTCGACCGCGGCGGGCCGGCGGACAACGACGACTTCCTGCACTAGCTCTCGATATGGGCGATGATGTCGCCTTCGGTGACGCTGTCGCCCTCGGCCACGAGGATATCGACGACTGTGCAGTCGAGCGGCGCGGGGACCGGAATTTCCATCTTCATGCTTTCGAGGATGACGATGGGGTCGTCTTCGGCGAGGCGCTGGCCCTTCGTGGCGGTGACTTTCCAGACCTTGCCGGTGATTTCGGTTTTGACGGTTGAGCGGGACATGGGAACTCGTTCGGTTAGAAAGCGGGTGGCCAGTCGGCGAGGCGGTGCGTACTTACACCGTTCGTCATGCGGCGGGTGAGCACGTCGAGCATGCCGGAAAGGAAGCGTCTGGTGTCGTTCGGATCGATCACCATTTGCGCCATGAAGGGTGCCGCGAGTTCATACGCGGTCGTGCCGGATGAGACTTGCGTGAGAAGTTGCTCGTAGCGCGCGGGGTCTTTGCCGGGTTTGACGGCGTAGACGACGTTCACGGCAACGGCCGGATCCATGAACGAGATATCGCCGGAGAACCAGCTCGCCGTGACGTCACTGCGGCCGCCGCCCATGTTGAGGTAGGCTTGGCCGTAGGACTTGCGCAGGACGAGCGCGATCTTCGGGACGGTCGACAGTTCGAGCGCCGCCATGAAGTTCATGATCTTGCCCGGTAGGCGCTTCTTCTCGCTCTCGGCGCCGACGAGGAAGCCCGGGGTGTCGGCGAGAAAGATCAGCGGAATGTTGAAGCTGTCGCAGAGCACGATGAACGAC
>CAYXQB010000095.1:0-11331 GCA_964466435.1 uncultured Flavobacteriaceae bacterium
GGCCGCGCGCCCGCCCGCGAAGGCACGGAGATCGTCGACAGCTCCGGCGCCCCCGCCGGCCGCATCACCTCCGGCGGCTTCGGCCCCAGCGTCGATGGTCCCATCGCCATGGGCTACGTCAGACCCGACGTCGCCAACGATGGCACGGAGTTGGGCCTGATCGTCCGCGGCCAAAAACTCCCGGCCCGCGTCGTGCCGATGCCTTTCGTTCCCAAACGCTTCCACAAACCTTGAGATCACCGATGACCACGAAATACACCAAAGACCACGAATGGGTTCGCGTTGAAGGCAACGTCGCGACCGTCGGCATCACCGCCTACGCGGCCGAACAGCTGGGCGATGTCGTCTTCGTCGAACTCCCCGACATCGGCAAAGCGGTCGAGAAGGGCGGCGACGCCGCTGTCGTCGAAAGCGTGAAAGCGGCCTCCGAAGTCTACGCGCCGATCTCCGGCGAAGTCGTCGAAGTGAACAGCGCGCTTGTCGACGAGCCGGCAAAGGTCAACGCCGAACCGACGGGTGCCGGTTGGTTCATGAAGCTCAAGGTCAAAAGCGCCGGCGAATTGAACGGTCTCATGAGCGAAGCCGAGTACAACGACTACGTAAAGGGACTCTGATGCGTTACCTGCCGCTCACCACTGCCGACCGCAAAGCGATGCTGAGCGTCGTCGGCGCGAAGTCGGTCGACGACCTCTACCGCGACGTCCCGCGTGAGGCGTATCTGACGACGCTCGTCGACCTGCCGATGCACGCGGGCGAACTCGAAGTCGAACGCCAGATGGGCAAGCTCGCCGCACGCAACGTGTCGGCCGGCAGCGTGCCGTTCTTCTGCGGCGCCGGCGCGTACCGTCACCACGTTCCCGCAACGGTCGATCACCTGATCCAGCGCTCCGAGTTCCTGACCTCCTACACGCCGTATCAACCCGAGATCGCGCAAGGCACGCTGCAATACCTGTTCGAGTTCCAAACCCAGGTCGCGATGCTGACCGGCATGGACGTCGCGAACGCCAGCATGTACGACGGTTCGACCGCGACCGCCGAAGCCGTGCTGATGTCCGCGCGCGTGACGAACAAGAAGCGCATCGTGCTGTCGCCAAACCTGCATCCGCATTACGCGGAAACGGTTCGCACGACCGCGGAGGCCGCAGGCCTCACCATCGTCGAAGGCAATGAAACCGCGCTCGACGACAAGACCGCCTGCTTCGTCGCCCAGAACCCGGACTTCACCGGCGCAATCCACGACATCACCCCTCTGTCGGATGCAGCCCACGCGAAGGGCGCGCTGCTCGTCGCCGTGGTGACCGAGATCGTCTCGCTTGGCGCGATCACGCCACCCGGCGAGATGGGCGCCGATATCGTCGTGGCCGAAGGCCAGTCGATCGGCAACCCACTGAACTTCGGCGGACCCTATGTCGGCCTCTTCGCCACGCGCCAAAAATTCGTCCGCCAAATGCCGGGCCGCCTCTGCGGCGAAACGGTAGACGCGCAAGGCAACCGCGGCTTTGTGCTGACGCTCTCGACCCGCGAGCAGCACATCCGCCGCGAAAAGGCGACGTCGAACATCTGCACGAACTCAGGCCTGTGCTGCCTCGCCTTCACGATCCACATGGCGCTCCTGGGCGAAGACGGTTTCCGCAAACTCGCAGCGCTGAATCACGATCGTGCCGTGCAAGCCGCCGACAAGCTCGCGAAGGTCAAAGGCGTCGAACTGATGACGCCGACATTCTTCAACGAGTTCACGCTGAAGCTCGCCAAGCCGGCCGCCCCCGTCGTCGATCAGCTGGCGAAGGACGGCATCATCGCCGGCGTCCCCGTTTCGCGCCTGAAGCCGCACGACAAGGCGACCCAGAACCTTCTCCTCGTCGCCGTCACCGAAACGACCACACCCGCCGACATCGACGCGCTCGTCGCTGGCCTCTCGAAGGCGCTCTCATGATGAACAAGCAAGGCCGCCCGACGACGGGCACGGCAACGAATGGCGGCGAGCTCGCCACGATCTCCGGTCACCGCGGCCTCGACCGCGAAGTGAAGCTGATCTTCGAAACCGGCCGTCCCGGCGCCTGCGGCGTCGACCTGCCGGAGCCCGAACTGAAGCACGACCGCCTGGGTGGCCTACGCCGCCGCGGCGCGATCGGTCTGCCGGGTCTTTCCGAACCTGAAGTCGTCCGCCACTTCGTGCGCCTGTCGCGCAAGAACTACGCGATCGACTACGGCCTCTATCCGCTGGGCTCGTGCACGATGAAGCACAACCCGCGCCTGAACGAGAAGATGGCGCGGCTGCCGGGCTTCGCCGACATCCATCCGCTGCAGCCGGTCTCGACGATCCAAGGCGCGCTCAGCCTCATCGACCGCCTCGCGCATTGGCTGAAGCTGCTCACCAACATGCCCGCCGTCGCGATGAGCCCGAAGGCCGGCGCCCACGGCGAAACTTGCGGCCTGATGACGATCCGCGCCGCGCACCACGCGAAGGGTGAAGCGCACCGCACGGTCGTGCTGGTTCCCGAGTCCGCGCACGGCACGAACCCGGCGACCGCCGCTCTCGTCGGCTACACGGTCGAAGAGGTTCCGGCGAACGAACGCGGCCGCGTCGATGTTGCCGCTTTGAAAGCGAAGCTCGGCCCCAACGTCGCCGCGATCATGCTCACGAACCCGAACACCTGCGGGCTGTTCGAAAACGACATGATCGAAATCGCCGACGCCGTGCACAAGGCAGGCGCCTACTTCTACTGCGACGGCGCGAACTTCAACGCGATCGTCGGTCGCGTGCGCCCCGGCGACCTCGGCATCGATGCGATGCACATCAACCTGCACAAGACGTTCTCGACGCCGCACGGCGGCGGCGGCCCGGGTGCCGGCCCGGTGGTGCTGTCGGCCGCGCTCGCGCCCTTCGCCCCGGTGCCGCTCATCCTCCACGGCCCGAACGGCTTCGAGTTGATCGAAGACGACGGCGCGGCAAAGGCACACGACGCCAAACCCTTCGGCCGCATGACCGCCTTCCACGGCCAGATGGGCATGTTCACCCGTGCGATGGCCTACATGCTCAGCCATGGCGCCGACGGCCTCGCGCAGGTTGCCGGTGATGCGGTGCTGAACGCGAACTACATCCTCGCGTCGCTCAAAGACACGATGTCCGCGCCGTTCGCGCACTCGGGTCCGTGCATGCACGAAGCTTTGTTCGACGACAGCTTCCTGAAGGATACCGGTGTCACCACGCTCGATATCTCCAAGGCGCTGATCGACGAGGGCTATCACCCGATGACGATGTATTTCCCGCTCGTCGTCCACGGCGCCATGCTGATCGAACCGACCGAGACGGAATCGAAGCACGCCCTCGACGAGTTCATCCACGTTCTGGGGACGCTCGCCAAGGAAGCGAAAGGCAAAGACAAGCGCCGCTTCGAAGGTGCCCCGCACTTCGCCCCGCGCCGCCGCCTCGACGAAACCGCAGCCGCCCGCAAACCGGTGCTCCGCTGGACGCCGCCCGCAAAAGCGCAAGCGGCGGAGTAGGGCGCATGACGACGGTGGACGCTCAAGCAGGCAAGAGCCGTTTCCAATCGGAATCACGCTTCTTTCTGATTATGTCGATCGTTTCGGTCGCGATCCTGTTCCTCGGGTTCGCGCCGTCGTTCTACCTAAAGCCGATCATCCAAGCCCCGCCGCCGTTGTCGATGCTGTCGATCGCTCACGGCATCGTGGGCACGCTCTGGATGGCGTTGTTCGTCGCGCAGGCGGCGTTCATCTCAAGCGGCCGGCCGGCATTGCACCGCCAAATGGGAATCATGGGAGCGTTGCTATTCGGTCTGATGGCGATGCTGGGTTTCTGGACGGCGATCACCGCGGGCCAACTGGGTCACGCGCCGCCCGACTCGGGACCGCCACTCGCATTCATGGCGCTACCTCTGATCGGCATGGCGACCTCGCTTCTGCTGGTGGCGATGGCGCTTTGGAACCGGAGCCACAGCGACTGGCACAAGCGGCTGATGCTCGCCGCCATGTTCTCGGTCACAGGGCCCGGCACCGGCCGCATCCTCATCCCGCTTGGATTTGCGTCATGGGGAGCGCAGGGCTCGCTCATCGTGACTGACCTGCTGCTCGCGGTCGCCATGGCGTATGACTACACACACAACAAGCGCATTCATCCTGCGTATTGGTACGCAGCAGGCATTCTCGCGGGGACTCACGTCGCCGTCACCTGGGCGTTTACAAGTCCGGCTTGGCTCGCGTTCGCGGAGCTCCTGACGCAACCTTGAGGCCACCTAGCGCAGCGGCGCGCCGCGCAGCTGCGTGTACACGCCATCGAACACGGCCAGGGCATTCGGACGATCCGGCGTGCCCGCCGTTGGCTTATCGGTGAGCACCAGAACTGGCCCCGCGGGTTCGGCGAAGCCAGGCCATGCCGGCAAGCCCGAGCCATTGGGGGTTCCCGTCTTCACGAAGTTGACCCAGTACGCGGCCATCGTCTGGGCCAAGCGCCGGTCTTCCGTGCGCCAGGACCACGGCGCCTGATCGAGATGATCGAACATGTACCAAAGTTCCGCAAAGTGAGCAGGCCCCCAATCGGCGTAGGGTGAGTTCTGCGGGAACGGTGGATTCTGCGCGAAGCGGTAGGAGAACACCGGTGCGCCCGCAGCCGCATGAAGCCGCGCCCACGTCCACATGTTCCATCCGAAGCGCAAGTCGGTTTCGAACGCGATGCGCGCAGCCCGCGCTTCGTCGTCGCTCTTGAACGGATAGGCGGCGAGCAGCGGGGGCGGCAACGGCCCGAACGTCTTCGTGATATCGGCGGCGAACGAGCTGGCTGTGACCTTCGACACGTTGCTCAGCGACCGCGCTTCCTCCGCATTGACCCCGGCGAGCAGCGGCACCGGCGCCTGGCGCCGTTCTGAAAACACCTCGAATGGTGTCTGCGGCAGGACGTGGCGATCGATGACCGGGTGCGAGAGCCGCCCGCCATTCCCCTTCAACAACGCCTCGGATGGCAGACGCCGAAGAGCGTCGAGAGAGGTTGCACCCAGCGAAGTGGCGAACGCCAGGCCGTCTTTCTCAGCGTTCGCGAGTAGATATCGCGGCGCAATCTGCACCGGCTCGAAGAACCCGCCGCTCTGCCCGATCGCGCGATGGAACAAGCCCTTGGCGAGCGGCGAAGCCATCAAGATGTTGACCGACATCGCCCCCGCCGACTGCCCGGCGATCGTCACGCGGTCAGGGTCGCCGCCGAACGCGCCGATGTTGCGCTGTACCCACTGCAGCGCGGCGACTTGATCCAAGAATCCATAGTTGCCCGAACTCTTCTGCGCCGTCTCCGCACTCAGTTCCGGATGCGCCAGGAAGCCGAAAGCGCCGAGCCGGTAGGAAACGGTCACGACGACGATCCCGCGCCGCGCCAGCCGGTCGCCCCAATAGAGCGGCATCGACGCCGACCCGTTCGTAAACCCGCCCCCGTGAATCCAAACCAGCACGGGCAGCTTCGCGCCGCCGCCCGCAGACGGCGTCCACACGTTCAAGTAAAGGCAGTCCTCGCTCGTCTGCGGCGGCACTTCGCCCGGCATAGAGACGCCGTTCTGAAGGCAAGCCGGCGCAAACGCGGTCGCAGGCCTGACGCCGCTCCAGGGCTGCACCGCCACTGGCGCGCGCCACCGCAACGGCCCAACCGGCGGCGCCGCAAACGGCACGCCCCTGTAGGCAAGGACATCGGCGTCGCGGACCCCCGCGACAAGCCCGCCGTCCACCGGAACCGGATCAGCGGCCGCGGCCACAGCCGCGAATGCGAACAAACCTGCGATGCGAAGAAGCCACGCCATGATCAACCTCGATTGATAACCGATAATGTGAGCGCCCGCCGCGGAAAACGGGAGCCTGAGACACCCCGGTTCGTCCCTTAGCGGGCGCGTTTCGTCACAAATCCGTGCACCGTTCGCGACTGGACAGGCAAGCCGCACGCGCCTCACTATTACCGTATGACACGAACACAGACCCTCCTCGCCGGCGGCTACCGCGAGATCGCGCTCGGAACCGGCTATTGGCTCCTGTTCCTCCTGGCCCTTGAGCCCGGCAATCTGGCGCGCGCCGCAGCGAGCGGCGTGACCCTCCACTGGCATCTGGAAGCCGCGCGAATCCTCGGCGCTGCCACGCTCGGTGGCCTCGTGACCCCCATCGTAATGGGCCTCGTGCGCCGGTATCCGGTCGAGGCGGGCCAACTGTGGCGGCGCGCCGCGCTCCACACGACAAGCGCAATGGGGATCGCCTTCGCCTTGGTCGCTCTCTCGTGCATTCTCGCGCCGATGTTCGGGATCGGCGACACACGGCCGTTCCTGGTCGCGCTACCCCACCACGTCGCAGCGAACTGGTTGCCGCTTGGCTTCAGCCTGATGGCAATGGTGGGTTTCGCGCACGCGGTCCGCTATCAGACCCAACTGCGGACCCTAGCGCCGGAAGCCGCGGCCGCCACCGGTACGCAGCACCTCAAGAACGTCGTCATCGCCACACGCGGGCATGTCGCGACGATCGACCTGGCGTCGATCGATTGGATCGAAACCCAAGGCAATTATATCGCGCTCCACGAAGGTCAAAAGACGCACCTCCTGCGCGAGACGCTGGCCGCGTTCGAGGCCAAACTCGATCCGCAACAATTCGTCCGCATCCACCGCCGCGTGCTCGTCGCGGCCGCCCGCGTTCGTGAGATCGCGCCGCTCGCGAACGGTGACGGCCTCGTGCGCCTTGCGGACGGCACCGAATTGCGCTTGAGCCGCAATCGCCGCAAAGGCCTGCACGACGCCATACGCATCGCGTGACGCGACAGCTAGAATTCACCCGGATTATCGAATCCGATCCCACCATCGCTGCACTTCTCGCAGCGATGCGCACATTCGACGCACCCGACCTCTGGCTCGTCAGCGGCGTGCTGTTCCAAAGCATCTGGAATGTCCTCGAGGACAAGCCTCGCGGCCACGGCATCCTGGACTACGACCTTTTCTATTTCGATCCCGACACGTCCGAGGAAGCGGAAGATCGCTGGATAAAACGCGCGGGCGGACACTTCGCTTTCGCCGATCGCGAAGTGCAGTTGCGAAACCAAGCGCGCGTGCACCTTTGGTATCCCGAGAAGTTCGGCATCGCCTATCCGCAACTTCACTGTTCGTGCGACGGCATCAGGCAGTTCCTCATGCCCGCCTGCATGGTCGGCGTTCGCCCGAACGGCGGCGGCATCGATGTCTTCGCCCCGCTGGGCCTCGACGACGTCCTCGACCGCGTCATCCGCCCAAATCCGCTCTGGCAAGGCGCACCGCGCCCGCAATATCTGGTCAAGGCAAAGCGCTACATGCAAGACTGGCCGTCCGTTCGTTTCGCACCCGAGGATGCCGCATGATCGTCCGCTGGTTGAGCATTGCTTTGATCGCGCTCGTAGCCGCCGCACAGGCATCCGAGCCGCCTGCGCCCATGCGCCTCGCGCCCGTGGACGAAGCAGCGAGAGACCAATCGTTCATCCAGTTCCGCAACGAGTTGAAGGCGGTGGTAGCCCGCAAGGACGCGGCGAAGCTGTTCCACTACCTCGCCTCCGATATCCATCTGAGTTTCGGCGGCGACTACGGCGGCCCGGCGTTCCACAAAATGTGGAAACCGTTCGACAAAGACACAAAGGTCTGGAGCGTACTCACGCTGATCCTCGACGGCGGCGGCAAGTTCATCGCGCCCAACGGCTTTGCGGCACCCTACGTGTACGCTGCGTTTCCCGAAGATCTCGACGCCTTCGAGCACGTCGTGGTCACAAACCCTCAAGCCCTGATGCGCGAAAAGCCGAACGCCAACGCACGCGTAGTCCGCAAGCTCGACCACGATATCCTCGAGGTCGTGAATGCTACCGGCAAGATGCAGCACGAGGCAGGACCCAACGACTGGGAAGAAGTCAAAACCACCGCCGGTGTGCGCGGCTATGTGCCGTCGGGCGACGTCCGCAGCCCCGTCGAGTACCGCGCGATCTTCGAAAAGCGCAAAGGCAAGTGGGTGATGCAGACGCTGATTGCGGGGGACTGACGCTGGCCTTACGTCTCGACTATCAACGGCCCTACGACTGGTCCGCCCTGCTCAAGTTCTTCGCGGCGCGAGCTATCCCCGGCGTCGATGAGGTGGAAGGCCAGACCTACCGGCGGACATTCGTACTCGGCCGCACCGAAGGTCGCCTGTCCGTCGCACAAGAAGGCGGCGAATTGATCGCCGAATGCGCTGATCGCAAGAAATTAGAGGTGATCGCGAAACTCCGCCGCCTGTTCGACCTCGACGCGCCCGGCAAGAAAATCGCCGCGCACCTTCGCCGCGACGAAACCCTGAAGCCCTCGCTAAGCAAGCGCCCCGGTCTGCGCGTTCCCGGTGTGTGGGATCCGTTCGAACTCGGCGTCCGTGCGATCCTGGGCCAACAGGTCAGCGTCGCCGCCGCGTCCACGCTTGCCGGCCGCATCGCAACAAGATTCGGGAAGACCGCCGCGAAGGGCCACGCCACACTGACCCGCCTGTTCCCAACCCCCGAAGATCTGGCGAACGCAAACTTGGACGGCATCGGTCTCACCACCCGCCGCACGGCGACAGTCACGAACTTCGCCCGCGCGGTCTGGGACGACGCGACGTTGCTCGACGCCGGTCAGCCGCTCGACACGTTTGTCGAACGCATCGCCGACCTGCCGGGCTTGGGCCCTTGGACCGCCCACTACATGGCGATGCGCTTAGGGCATACGGATGCATTCCCGGCCTCTGATCTCGGTGTACGCAAGGCGCTGAACACGACAAGCGACAAGGAGGTGCTGCGCCAAGCCGAGCGCTGGCGCCCCTACCGCGCCTACGCCACGATGCATTTGTGGGCGAGTCTCTCGGACTGACATGCAGCTTTTCGTCGAACGCATCAAAACGCCGATCGGATCGCTTCTCATCACCCATGACGGTAAGCGCCTGGCGAATATCGCCTTCGCGGATCGCGAAGACCGCCGTGCCCGCGAACTCGCGCGCGACTTTCCGAACGCGCAGATAAAGCGTGCAGCCAAACCCACGTTCTTCGCCGCCGCCCTTACGCGTTACTTCGACGGCGACATCCGTGCGATCGATAAGCTTTCCGTTCTCGACTTCGGCACGGACTTCCAGAAGCAATGCTGGAAAGCGCTCCGCCGTATAGCGCCCGGGACGATCCGCAGCTATGGCGAGCAGGCCACCATCATCGGCCGCCCGAGCGCGTCCCGCGCCGTCGGCGCCGCGAACGGCTTCAACCCGATCTCGATCGTCGTTCCCTGCCACCGCCTTGTCGGCGCGAATGGAGGCCTCGTCCATTACGGCGGCGGACTTGAGCGAAAGCGCTGGTTGATCGATCATGAGGCTCGCCACGCGAGCACGCGCCAATGACCGAACCCGTAAGAATCCTGAAGCCGTCGGCCGGCATGCTGCCGGCCTACATCGAAGCGCTCGAGCGCGGCTGGAACCCGGACAACGTGCGCGGCCGCGCCGGCGCCGCCGATCACTTGAGCCGTATTAGTGAGGACGCCGCCGCCTTCCTCGCGACCCTCGACGACGAAGACGCGAAGGGGCCAGACTACAAGATGCCCGACGGCACGATGTCGAAGCGGCTGCCGGGCTTCGTCCGCTGGATCTGGGATGGCACATTCTGCGGCATGATCGGGTTCCGCTGGCAGAAAGGCACATCGGAGCTACCGCCGCACGTACTCGGCCATATCGGCTACACAGTGGTGGAGTGGAAGCGGGGCAGGGGCTACGCGACCGAAGCGCTGCGCCTTCTTCTGCCGGAAGCCCGCGCGCGTGGCCTAACCTACGTCGAACTGACAACCGACCCCGACAACATCCCCTCGCAGAAGGTGATCACGTCAAACGGCGGCACGCTCCTCCGGCGCGAACAGAAGGCGGCAGCCTATGGCGGCGGCGACTCGCTGCGGTGGCGGATCGATCTGTAACCGCTCAAACGAAAATGGCCGGGGCGAGCCCCGGCCATCGACAATCCCACAGAACGAATTGAACTAGTGCAGCTTCGCGCGCAAATCGCGAATCGCGCCATCGATCAGCGTGTCGCCCTTGGCTTCCGTCATCTGCTTGCCGATCACCGCACCTGCTGCAGCCGTCGCAACCGACGTCGCGGCGGCGCGAACCTCGGCGATCGCTTCGGCCTCAGCCTGGGCGATCTTCTGCTCGGCCATTTTGGCCCGACGCTCGATCTGCACCGCAAGCTGCGCACGCGCATCCGTTGCCATGCGTTCGGCGGACACCTTCGCCGCATCCACAATCGCCTGCGCTTCCTGCGCCGCGTTTGCGGTCTTCGCCTTGTACTCTTTCAACAGCGTCTCGGCTTCCGCGCGCAGGCGGGTGGCTTCGTCGAGTTCGCTTTTGATCGCGGCCGCCCGATCGTCGAGCATCTTGCCCACCATCTTCGGCACGCCCTGCCAGACGACGAGGGCGATGAACAGCACCGTTCCCACGGCAACCCAGAAGGTCGGATCTCCCAACAAACCGGTCATCGCTTCTCTCCTAACCCCGCTTCAGCGCGGCCGAAACCGCCGCTTCCAAGTCGGCCGGGTTTGCAGCCTGACCGGTGAGTTTCGCGACGACTTCCGCCGCCGTCTCTTTGGCGACATCGCCGACGCGCGCCATGGCACTCTTGCGCATCTCGCCGATACGCGCTTCCGCCTTCGCCGTGTCCGCCGCCAGCTGCTTCGAAGCCGCATCGTTCTTGGCGTTGATTTCGGCTTGCACGGCGTTGCGCATCTCGTCGCTCGACTTCAGCGCTTTCGCCCGTGCGTCGGCGAGCGCCTTGTCGTAGCCCGCCATCGCCGCTTCGCTGTCGCGCTTGGCCTGCGCGGCCGTATCGAGATCGGTTTTGATGCGGTTCGCGCGATCGGCGATCACGCCGCCGATCTTCGGCGCCGCGATCCGCGAGATCACGAAGTAAAGGACGGCGAACGAGATGAGCAGCCAGAACAACTGGCTCGCAAACGTCGTCGTATCGAGCTGCGGTAGGCCAGGCTTCGCGCCGTGACCGTCGGCCTCTGTCGACGTGTGCAGTTCATCCGTGACCAACGGCTCAGCCGTGGGATCCCCGTGCTCAGCCGCCGGATCCCCGTGCTCGGGTTCCGGCGCCACGTCGGCCACTTGAAACGCGTTTGCGGTTGAGCCCGCCATCGCTCGAAGTCCTTACGTTGGCTGATTAGAAGCCGAACATCAGAATGAACGCGACGACGAGACCGAACAGGCCCGTCGCTTCGCAAAGCGCGAAGCCGAGGAGCAGGTACGTCTGCTGGCCGGCCGCGGCCGACGGATTGCGCAGCGCGCACTGCAGGTAACTGCCGACCA
>CAYXQB010000096.1:0-11137 GCA_964466435.1 uncultured Flavobacteriaceae bacterium
GCGGAACGGTGTCCCGGTAGACGAAGGACAGGTACTTGGGCTCGACCTCGCGGGCATTGTAGCGCGACATAAGAAGCGTTCCGTCAAGCTGGAGTTTGCAAGAAGACTACCAGCGCACGCCGGAAACCGAGCTAGCGGCATCCGGCCGCGCCCTTGTCGCCAATTCGGCAATGACTTTGAGAAGAACTAGTCGCCGGCTTGGATCTTGAGCGCACGCGCCTTGTTCAAGATGAGGTTCTCAAGCTTCGTAATCGTCTCTGGATCGACAGTCGCTTCGGCCCAGTTTCCGGACGAACCCTTGACCTCTTTGAACACGGACAGACGAAGGGCGTCAGCCCTAAGTCGGGAGTCCAGAATGAAGACCGCCACGCGCAGGCGCTCGTTCGGAGCAGATGCCGCCGTGTACCAGCCGGTCTTGATGGTGCCGCCGAACGGGTCCGTCTGTTCCATCGGCATGAACGACAAGGCGTCCAGGCTTGCGCGCCACAGATGCTCGTTGACGCCGACACCTTTCTTGACGGGCGCTCCGCCGCCGAACCAGCCGCCGCTGCTGTCGGCCGCCTTCGTTGCCGCGGGCGGCGCCTCGATGGTCGTGGCCACGGGCTTCTCTGGGTCGGAGCCGCAAGCGGTCAACAAAACGGCGACGCAGGCGGCACTCAGGTACTTCGACATCATGGGGCGCACTCGAGACCAAAAGTTGGAGCGGGCCGCTTTATACGCGAACGTCCGTACGTCCGGCAATCGTCACGGGCATTGTCGAAGCCGCCAGGCCGCAATTTTGTGCGCCTTCTATGGTCAAAGACACACGTGTCCGTCCGCCAGGGAAACGCTGAGTTGCAGGCGGACCGGCAACACTTGCGAAACCGAATCTCCGTTAGGAAAGCTAAGCGCTTGACCCGTTTGTGCAAAACACCGCATGAGTCCTGATCGGGGGGAAGTGCAGGCGAATTCGGACACTCTGGGCGTAGTGAAAGGTTTACTTCATGAAGCGGTCGTGGCGTGCCATTACGGCAGCATCCTTCCTCGTGCTTTGCGGCCAGGCATCGGCCGACACGACGTTCGATTGGGGCGGGGAGGGCAACTTCTCGGCCTACGGCGTCGATCAAGACGACATCGCCACGGGTGATGTGAACGACTTCGGCTTCGCAGCCGAAGGCAAGGTTTGGGGCCGCGTCCGCGTCCTCACCGATAGCGCGATCGAATACGGCGTGCGCGCACAGCTTCGCTTCCAGTCGAGCGAACACGAATTCTCAAACGACTTCATCCGCGGCGCACCCGAATTCGTCGACGAAGTTTGGGCCTTCGTTCAAACCGGTTTCGGCGGTGTGAAGATTGGTCTCGAAGACGGCGCGGCCGACAGTGCCGGCATGTATTCGCCGACCGTCTCCAATATCAACCGCATCGACGATCCGCGCGCTTTCATCCTGCAAGATCCGCTCTCGCCCGAGTACACCGCATTCTCGCCGAACGGCGCGCATCTGCGCACCGACCTGAACGCCTCGGGCGACGCGCTCAAAATCATCTATACCTCGCCGCGCCTGATCGGCGTTCAGTTGAGCGGCTCCTACACGCCCGATCTCCGCCGCGGCCTCGACGAGCTGTTCGACGACAAGACATCCGTGAACCGCCAGTCCGACATTTGGGAAGTGGGCTTGAACTACCAAGGCTCGCTATCGAGCTTCGACGTCGGCTTCTACGCCGGATACGTTACCGGCTCGAACGACGATTCTCTTGCGGTAGTGTTGCCGGTCGTTGCCACGATCGGCGGCCCGATCGGAATCTTTCCAAGCAACGCGTTCATCCCGGACGATCTTGAAGAGTGGGGTGCTGGCGCGCAGGTGGCCTACGAGGGTTTCCGAATCGGCGGTTCCTACCGTTCGACAAACATCGCGGGTGGCGCAGGTCTGATCGATCGCAAGCTTGGCGGCGTGGTCGATGGTTGCACCCAAATCGCGGGCTGCGTCTTGCCGGACGCGCGGACGGAGATTTGGGGTGCAGGCATTACCTACGAAACGGGTCCGTGGCGCTTTGGGGTCAACTACGTCACGCTCGACGAAGAGCTGCCGACGTTCACGACACCTGGTCCCGTGACCCACAACTTGTCGCAAGAAGCCGAAGGCTGGAGCGGCAGCGTCGGCTACGAGTTCGACGAGAACCTCCGGATGGGCCTGGGCTATCAGCATTACAACTTCGATGGTCCGGCGGGCGCGTGCGTGGCAGGTCCGCCAGCCTGCGACACGCTAGAAGCCGATCTCGGTTATTTCGAGACGGCGATCACGTTCTAGGCGAAAAATCGAGGCGCTGCGGCCATTTACCTAAGATTGACCGCGGCGCTTTATGCCGTGTCGGTACGATTGCGACTTGGGCGCGGGGACGATTCGGGGTTAGGTTCCCGGCCTTGCGTCGCGTAAGGGGTTTGCCATGTCTCGTTTGTTGAGCACCGTCGTTGCGGCCCTCACGCTGACCGCCGTTGCCGCCAAAGCCGACGACTTCGATCGTCTGATTCTCAAGCTGAACGGCCATGTCACCGGCGTCGGCGCTGTCGTCGATCAATCGGAAATGGGCGACCTTGACGAACTGGTCGGCGCGGTCGACACGGGCATCTTCGGCTCGGCCATCCTTCCGCTCGATGGCGGCGGAGAAATCGGCGCGCGCATCGCGCTCGACCTCGACTACTCGACGCACGTCGACACGTTCCTGAACGATGCAGGCCGCTCCGACATCCTCGAAGAACTTTGGCTGTATTGGGAAGGTCGCTACGGTCGCGTCCAGATGGGTCTCATGGATGGTGCCGCCGACGTGCTCGGCCTAACCGTCCCTTCTGTGAGCTCGTCGATCCGGGTTGATAATCCCGAGATCTATCTGCTGGCATTCCCTTGCCTGAAGTCGGTCTTCTGCTCGTCGGACCCGGGTAACCCGGGGTCGCTGTTCAACCCGAACGGCATGCAGCTGCGCTCAGACGTGCACGGCTCGGACAACTTTTTGAAGATCATGTATGTGACGCCCGTCTTCGACGGCATCCGCATCGCGATCTCGTACACGCCCGATGGTTCGCGCGATCTCGACGACCTGTTCGGTCCAGACGAGGACAACGAGCAAACTGACATCGTTGACGTTGCAGCGAGCTATTCAGGCACGCTCGGCGAGGTCGATCTTGGGCTCAGCATCGGCTACGTGATGGGCAACCTCGTCAATCCTTCGTTTGACACTGACGACCTCGAAGACTTCGGCGCGGCGATCAAGCTCGGTTATCGCGAGTGGACGGCCGGCGTCGCCTACAGGCAAACGAACGTAGCCGGCGGCGGTCCGGTGATCCAACACTCCTTCCTGGCTAACGTCTTTGAGGACGACTTTACGGACGTTTGGAGCTTCGGCCTAATGTACGAGTCCGGCCCTTGGGCGGCGAGTGTGAACTACATCATGATGACAGAGGATCTCGGCGGCTTCAGCTCCGATGTGCAGGAAGGCTCGGGCCTCCAATTCGCACTCGGCTACTCGATCAACGAGTACTTCCGCGTGACTGGTGGCTACCAACGCTACGAATTCGATACACAGTCCGGTGGCTTTTGCGACGACTTCGGGTTTGGGTGCGATAAGCTCGACGCAAACGTTGGCTACATCGAGACCTCTTTCAGCTTCTGATCCACCCGCCGATCAGACCAATTCCAACGATCCGGTGTGCCGCAAGCCGCCGGATCGTTTTCGTTTCGACGCCGCCAAGCGCATAGACCGCTTTTGCGTTGCCCGCCCGCGCCGCAAACTGGACCGCACCAAGCGCCGCGCGCTCCGGATGGCTCGCGGTCGTAAACACGGGCGAAACGAACACGGCGTCCGCTTGCAGCGCGTGCGCGCGGCGAACCGCTGCGGCGCCGTGTGCGGAGCACGTGACCAGCCAACGCGAATTGCGCCTGCGCACCCCGGGCAGTCTGGTGGCCTGCCGCTCGGGCAAGTGGACGCCATCGGCGCCGATGCGTTGCGCCAACGCCGCATCTTCCGCGATCAGCAAAGCGACGCGCCGCGCTCGGCAAACCGGGCGTAGCTTTCGCGCCAGCGCCTCGCGCGCAGCCGCATCGCGATGACGTACGATGACGGCGCTCCCGCGTGGCAAGGTCGACACCGCAGCTGCCCAATCCGCATCGCGCCTGTCGTCGGTCATGAGAACGATGGCGGGCAGTGCCGGCCCGCGCGCGTGGCGCATGTTGAGCGCGCGCGCCTGGCGTGCGAGTTTGGCTTGGCCCTCGTTCATCGAAACCTGCATGACCGCGACCTTATCAGCCGACACGATTGCCGCGAACCTCCGCGACGTACATGCCCGCATCGAAAAGGCTGCGGGCGCGGCGGGACGCAAGGCGCAAGACGTCACCCTGATTGCGGTAACCAAGACGCATGAGGCAGCCGCGGTCGATGCAGCGATCACCGCCGGTCACGCAACGTTCGGCGAAAACCGTGTCCAAGAAGCGAAGGCGAAGTACCCGCCGTTGAAATCTCGGCATCCCAAGATCGACCTCCATTTGATCGGCCCGCTGCAATCGAACAAGGCGCGCGATGCCGTGGCGCTGTTCGACGCCATACACACGCTCGATCGCGACAGCCTGGCTGAAGCGCTCAGCGTCGAACTGAAGCGTGCGGATCGCAGGGTCAAACTCTTCGTCCAAGTAAACACCGGCGAGGAGCCGCAAAAGGCGGGTGTCGCGCCCCGCGAAACGCTCGCATTCATCGACAAATGCCGCGCCGCCCACGGCCTCGCAATCTCGGGGCTGATGTGCATACCGCCCGCTGACGAAGAGCCCGCGCCGCATTTTGCGCTTCTGCTAAAGCTCGCGCGCGACGCGGGCCTGCGCGAGCTCAGCATGGGCATGAGCGGCGACTACGAAACCGCGATCGGATTCGGCGCAACATACGTGCGCGTCGGCACGGCGATCTTCGGCAGCCGCACTTAAGTGAGATGCCCTGCCTTCGCCTTCTTGGTTGCAAGATAGGCTTCGTTGTGCGGGTTCGTCGGGAAGCTGTGCGCCACCCGTTCCACGACATCGATACCAAACCGCGAGAGTGCCGCCACCTTGTCCGGATTGTTGGTGAGCAGCCGCACTGAAGCGAAGCCCAAGTACTTCAGCATCTCGGACGCCGCCGCGAACTCGCGTTCGTCTGCTTCAAAACCAAGGCGCTGATTGGCCTCGATCGTATCGAAACCTTGGTCCTGCAACTCGTACGCCTTGAGCTTGTTGATAAGCCCAATCCCGCGCCCCTCCTGCGCGAGATAAAGCAGAATCCCACTCCCCGCGTCACCGATCGCAGCGATCGCACCGCGCAGCTGATCCCCACAATCGCACTTGAGCGACCCCAACAGATCGCCCGTCAAACACTCCGAATGCAGCCGAACGAGCACCGGCCCGGGTGGCTCCGGCGATCCGACAATCAAGGCCAGATGCTCCCGCGCTCCGTTTGTAGGCCGGAACGCGAGGACGCGCGTATCCGCGGCCCCTTGAAGCGGCAGTCGTGCGCGGGCCGCAACCGTGAACGCGACCGGCGCCTCGTATCGCTCGATTGCAGCGACACCCGCTTCGGGGATCGCCTCTTGCGCAACGAGGCGCTTCGCCGCCGCAACCTTGATCGGCACCTCGACAACCGCTGGAAGCAGCCCCGAAATCTTCGCAAGTTTGACCGCCGCCTTTGCGCCCGCCGGAAGCGGCGAGCGCAAAGCTTGCCACGGCCCCATCATTGGGTCGCGCATGTCGCGTGTGGGGTCCGCGAGGACCTGCGCCGCGCGCGCCGCACCGTCCCGCGGCAGTGTCACGGCCACAGCATCCTCCGTATAGAGCCGAATCTTCAGCGTCGCAGCGCGATGGTGGGTAAGCAGGATGCGAGGCTGTGTCCCCGACCAATGGGCGAGAGCTTCAAGAACGGCAGGGCTCGCTAGTTCCGCCGCGACCACAAGGGACAACTCGCCCTTGAGCGGCCGGATCAGCACCGGCAAACCTCGCCTCAGCTCGGCGCTGGCACGATCGATTGCAACGGCCGCCCCAAGCAACCGCTCGGCCAGGGTGGCCTTCGCGTTCACAGTTCCGCGAGCGCGCGTCTTTGGCCTTTTGCGCGCTATCGATTTCATGCCTCTCCCGCTCTCCAACTCGGACCTGCTATAGCTTAGACAGAGACCCTCGCAAATCACCGGCTATCTGGACCTATGACCACGCCCCGCCGCGTCCTCCTCGTGGACGACGATAACGCCCTCCGCGAATCCCTAAAGGAACAGCTGGATTTGCTGTCGGAATTCATCGTTTCCGATGCGGCAACCGGCGCTGCCGCGCTTGAAAAGGCCAAGGTAGAGCTGCCTGATCTCGTGATTCTGGACGTAGGCTTGCCCGATCTCGACGGCCGCGAAGTCTGCCGTCTGATGCGCAAAGCAGGGGTCCGCTGCCCTGTGATTATGCTTACCGGCCACGTTGCCGAGTCCGACGAAGTTTTCGGCCTCGAAGCGGGCGCAAACGACTACGTGACGAAACCCTTCAAATTCGCGATCCTTTTGGCCCGCATCCGTGCGCACCTGCGCAGCCATGCGCAAAGCGAAGATGCTGTGTTCAAGATCGGCCAGTATTCGTTCCGCCCCTCGGCGAAACTGCTGACCGGACCGAACAATACGAAGGTCCGGCTGACCGAAAAGGAAACTTCGATCCTAAAGTTCCTCTACCGCGCCGGTGACAAGGTCGTTGGCCGCGAAGTGCTGCTGCACGAAGTGTGGGGCTACAATCCGGCGGTAACGACGCACACGCTTGAGACGCACATCTACCGTTTGCGCCAGAAGATCGAGAACGATCCGACACACGCGAAATTGCTTGTCACTGAAAGCGGCGGCTATCGCCTCGTGCCGTGACAGACGACGCGCTCGATCTCGCCGAACGTTTTTTCAGCGCGATCGAACGCGGCGACGTCGAAGCGGTGAAGGCGATTTACGCGCCCGACGCACGCATCTGGCATAGCCACGATCTGAAGGAACAGACGGTCGAGGAGAACTTGCGCGTGTTGAGCTGGATGGCCCGCGCTCTTCCTAGCCGCCGCTACCGCATTCATCGACGGATTGCGATCCCAGGCGGCTTCCTCCAGCAGCACATGCTCGAAGTCACGACCGCCGCCGGCCCGTTCGCGATGCCAGCCTGCATCGTTGTGGAGGTCAAGGACGGCCGGATCACCCGGCTGGAGGAATACCTGGATTCCGCCCGAGTGGCCGAGCTTGGCCGCCTGACACGCGGCAAAACCGCCACAGCCGACGAAAGCCCCGTCAGACCCACTTGAAACGCGGCGCACGACCTATTATACACTTCACACTATGATCTGATTACTCATGGGGAGCACCTATGACCAGCTTAATCGTGAAGTTCGCGTTGGCTATCGCCCTGGCAGTGGCTTCGGGCGCCGGACTCATCGGGCTCTCTGGGATGATTATTTTTGCCGACCTTAAGGCACCCACGTTGCAGACCCAGCCGTTGAGCAGCAGCGCGCGGTCGCTTCCCTTCACAGGACGATAATTCATGAGCTTTCTTGTCAAATTGGGCGTCGTCAGCGTTGCTGTCGGCGTCGGTAGTCTCGCGACCCTGAACCAGGTTCATGGCGGCATCCAGGTGCCGGCGCTCGCAGGCTTGACCAATCTCTTGGCAACCGGTCCGTCCGTTACCGGAAAGGGCGGCCCTATCGATCAAAGCTACACGGTGCGTCGCGTGCGCTTGGACGACCTCGTCGCCCAGGTGGAACTCGTCACCGTGCCGCAGCCGGGCCCCGTGCGCGTGCAGGCCAGCGGCCACCCCGACACAATGAAGGAGTTCCACGTTCGCACGATCGGCGACGAAGTCATCCTTCGCCTCGACAGTGACGCAGAAGAAGCATGGTTCCCCTGGAACTTGTTCAACATGTGGTCGCGCGATCGCAAGGCGCAGGATCTGCGTGTGCGAATCACAGCGCCGGTGGGCACGCCGTACGACATCGACGGCATGGTCGGCATCGTCAACGCTGGCAACCTCGACGCACCCTTGCGGCTCGAAGGGCACGCCGTGCAAGCCCGCTTCGGTCGCGTGCAAACCGCGAAAATCGGAATCGGCGGGTCGGGCCGAATTGACGTAGGCGCCGTCAAGGAAACGCTGAGCATCGAAGTTGCTGGCTCCGGCAATATCTCCGCGGCCTCCGCACAGTCGGCTGAAATTGAAATCGCTGGCGGCGGCAACGTCGTGCTGGGACCCTTAGCGGGCGGCTTGCGCGCTGAGGTGGCCGGCTCAGGCGACATTCGCGTCGCGCAGGTGAACGGTCCGATCGACGTTGAAATCGCTGGTTCTGGCGACCTCCTGATCGAGGGCGGCAACGCCCCGTCGTTTTCCGTCGAAATCGCGGGCTCTGGCGATGTTGTTTTCAAAGGTCACGCGGTCAATCCAAGCGTCGAAATCTACGGCTCCGGCAACGTGACGGTCGGCTCGTACTCTGGGACACTTAACCAAGATGTCGCGGGCTCCGGTGAGTTCAAGGCGTTGAGCCAGGTCGCGCCACAAGCACCGCAACCGGCTGCCCCTCCCGCCCCGCCTGCGCCGCCTGCACCACCGGCCAAGCGTTTTTAGCGCCACGCGCCGGGTTGGTTGCGACACAGGGTGGCCGTGTGTAGTTTATCCCCATGACGGGGAGCGGACTAAAATCCTTGCGAGATGACATGCGGCGCAGCGGCCGCATGCACGTTTGGCTCGTTCTGCTCCTCGCGTCCTTCGTCTTTCAGACAACTGTCCTACGCGGCCACATCCATGTGGGAAGTTCCCAGGGCGTAGCGCACGAACTGGCCGCCGACACGAACGGCGGCGGGACGCCAAGCCCAATTCACAGCGAAAAAGACTGCCCGCTTTGGCATGCTTCGTCGGTTTGCGGAACAGGCCTAATCCCCGTTGCCGGCTTTGACATTGGACTACTATCGTCCGCGAGCAGAGCACGGCTCGATGAACGAGCAACAGCGCCCGAACGCTTCGCCGCCGCATGGCGAAGCCGCGCACCACCCTTTCTCTGACACGAGGCCTTAGCGGCTAACGCCACCGGTGCAGCGCGAGCGTGCATGCCCGGGTCGTTGGCCATGTTTTCGTTAGTGTCGGAGTATCCAATGTCATATCGCTACATTCGCGGCCTAGCAGCGACCGCTGCCTTCGCCGCATTTCCGGTGGCCGCCCAGGACGCGAAGCCTGAGGCCGAAGCGCCCATAGAGAAAATTGTCGTCACCGGGTCGCCTATTGCAAAGTCGCGCGATCAGTTTGCGACCCTTGTCGGCGTCGCCGACCGCGACGAGCTCACACGCGAGGGCGGGCTGAACGTCGCCGACTCGCTGACGCACATTCCAGGCGTGAACACGACCGGCTTTGCGGCCGGCGCGGGACGGCCCATTATTCGCGGATTCGACGCGTCGCGCGTGCGGGTTCTCGAGAACGGACTTGGGAGTTTCGACGTCTCGGACCTCAGCCCCGACCACGGCGTGCCGATCGACCCGCTCGCCCTTCAGCGCGTTGAAATCGTACGCGGGCCGGCAACTCTGCGTTATGGCAGCCAGGCGATCGGCGGCGTCGTGAACGCTCTGAACGGCCGCATACCGACGACGCTGACCGACAGGCCGATCCGCGGCGACCTTCATTTCGCAGTCGGCTCAGTCGATGGATCCTCAGAAATTACCGGTCTGTCGGATGGGCATTTCGGTAACTTTGCCTGGCATTTGGATGGCGTGAAGCAGGATCGCGACGCGTACGACATTCCCATAGCGCCAGGAACGCTTGCGAACTCGCAGGCCGATGGTCTGGGCTACTCGGCCGGTGGGTCGTTCGTCGGCTCTTCGGGCCACATCGGCGGCGCCTATGTGCGCTTCGAGAGCGAGTACGGCATCCCAGCCGAAGACGCGTTCATTGACATGGAGCAAGACAAGGGCCTCTTTGCCGCCGAATGGCGCAATCCAATTGCCGGCTTCACCGCGTTCCGCGTCAACGCCGGCGTCTCGGACTACAAGCATGACGAGGTCATTCCGGGCTTAGGCCCTGCTTCGACCTTTATCGACAAGCAGTACGAAATCCGTTCCGAGTTGGTGGCGGGCGCTTTCGGGCCCTTCTCCGCTGCGGCGATCGGCGTGCAAGTTCAAAACCGCGAGTTCCAGGGGCTCGGCGAAGCCGAGGACTTCTTGCTCCCCTCCGTCACGGACTCGCTCGGCATCTTTGGCGTTGCCGAGGTCCCGCTCGGGGACAAGGTGACCCTTGAGTTCGGCGCGCGCTACGAAAGCACGCAAGTCGAGGGAACGCCGATATCGAACGTATTCACGATTCGGGAGTTCGAGCCGGTCAGCGCAAGCGCCGGACTCTTGTTCGAAGCGACGGAGGATCTGAAGTTCGGCTTCAGCGCAGCCTACTCCGAACGCGCTCCGAACCAAGTTGAACTCTATGCACGCGGCCCGCACGAAGCGACGGGCACATTCGAAATCGGCAATCCGGCCTTTGACACTGAGAGGGCGCTGAACCTCGAAGCAAATGCGCGGCTGACGCTGCCCCGCCTGACGGCGGAGCTGACTGTCTTCCGCACCGCCTTCGAAGGCTTCGTCTTCGGTGACTTGACGGGTGTGACGGTGGACGAGTTCGGCGTGCCGGATCCGCTGGGCGAACTCAATGAGCTGCTCTACGTTCAGCGCGATGCCACCTTTATCGGCGGCGAATTCCAGGCCGCGGTGCTGCTTGGTTCAGCGGCGGGCGGCGAGATCAGCCTCGATTTGATGGCGGATGTGGTCAGGGCTGAGTTCGACGGGGGTGGAAACGTTCCCCGTATTCCGCCCGTTCGCCTCGGCGGCGGATTGCGGTTCGAGGGGCCAGTTATCGACGCCTATGCGCGACTGACGCACGCCTTTGACCAAGACGACGTTGCCGCGAGTGAGACACCGACAAACGGCTATACGCGTCTCGATGCCGGGCTCACCTGGCACGCCGCTCGACACGAAGACGGCGGCGGGGTCAACGTCAGCTTGGTCGGGCGAAACCTGACGGATGAGGAAATCCGCAACCATGTCGCCTTCAACAAAGATGACGTGGTCATGCCAGGCCGCGATGTCCGGCTCGTACTGAGCCTGCGGTACTAACCGCCTACTCGTAGCGCAGGG
>CAYXQB010000097.1:0-11012 GCA_964466435.1 uncultured Flavobacteriaceae bacterium
GCAACGACCAGCTCACCGGCGGCAACGACAACGACATCTTCGTCTTTGGTGACAACGGCGGCGCGGACACGATCTTCGATTTCGACGATTTCGGCGACGACACGATCCAGCTTTCGATCACGGGCATCACCGACTTCGCGGGTGTCCAAGCCGTCATGACCCAATCTGGCGCCGACGTCCTCATCGACTTCGCCAACACCGACATCATCCTTGCGAACACCACCCTCGCCTCCATGGGCGCGGACGACTTCGCGTTCGTCTGAGAGAGCCTAAAACGCATACGAACGTCCCGATCCACGGTCGGGACGTTTGGCGCTCTCAAGCCCGGGTTTTTGGCGAAGCTGTGCTGGTTGGGGGACTAGGATTCGAACCTAGACAGGCAGAGTCAGAGTCTGCAGTCCTACCATTAGACGATCCCCCAATGGCGGGGCGCTTTCATAAACCCGTCGGGGCGCCGCCGCAAGCCTTCGCGCAAGGGCGGCGGCACTCTACAAATAGGCAACCTGAGAGACCCCCCGATGCCCGTCCGCGCCGAACAGTTCGACTTTATCTCCAATCTCGACACATTGACCGCCGTGGTCGCCGGCGCCGTTCTGGCGACGGCCGGCGGCTTCATCGCCACGCAGATCGAACACCGGGTCGACACGCGCCGTCGCGAGCGGCAGGCCGCGCTCTTCTTCGGCGAGATCATGTCGCTTCTGGGCGTAACAGTGGACACGGCCAAGCGCGCCCGCGCAATCGGCGACCCTTTCGGTCCGGTGACCATGCGCATCTTGCGCATGATCCGGCGCGAGCTCGATGTGTATGACCGCAATCGCGAGCGCCTGTTCGAGCTGCGCGATCCCGCGCTACGTGCACGCATTCACACGACGCTGCTCCGCACCATGATGGGCGTCGAAGGTGCCCTGGAATCGGCGGCAGACGCCACCGAAATCCAGGCCGCGTTCCAGACCGACCCTGACATGCCCGCCGCCCGGCGCGAACATCTTGATGGAAAGCTGGCGCAACAGTTGCGCCTGCGCGACGGCGGCTTTGACTTCCTGATAGAAGCGTCCGAACAAGCGGCGCGCTTGGTCAAGGAACTTGAGCCCATTGCCCACGTCGACTTCGACAAGTTGGTGAAGGCGACGCGCGACGCGTGACGATCTTAGTCGCCGATCAAGCCATGACCGAACACCGGATCGCGCCCTGGCGCACCAAGATCTCGCGCCTCAGCCGCCAGTGTCTCGACAGCCAGCTTCGCGCGCGCCACATCGGGCGTGTCTAACGTCGCCGCGAGTCTCGCGGCGACGATCGGCGAAGCGTAAGAGGTACCCGACACCGTTTCAGTCGTGCCCTCGTTGTGCGCGACGCGCCGATCAACACCCGGTGCAGCAAAGTCCACATAGTCGCCGTGATTGGCGTAGAGATACACTCGGTTATTGCCGTCCACCGCAGTCACGCCCACGACGTTGTCGTAAGCCGCCGGGAATTGCGGAGCGCCGCGCGGCCCCTCGTTGCCGACTGCCGCGACGAGCAAGTGCCCCTTCGCGCTAAGCCTTTGGATCATCGCCTCCAAAATCGGATTGGCGGGCCCGGTCAGGCTTAAATTGATGACCGCGACATGCATATTCCCAAGCCAATCCAACCCGCGCACAATCGCGTCTGCCGTGGCGATTTCCCGGCCATCCGTCGAGAACGTGAAAACATTCGCGGCAAAAACCGTGGCTCCAGGAGCCGCTTCAGCGATCAGCGAAGCAACCGCCGTGCCGTGTGAATCGGGCAAGGGTTTCGCCGCCGGGTCGAACGACCGTGCGTTCACCACCACCTCTTTCAGCATCGGATGCTTGGTGTCCACAGCCGCATCGACAAGACCTACCTTTGCCCCCACGCGCTTCTTAGGGGTGGCCGAACGCACAC
The DNA here is from genome assembly GCA_964466435.1 of uncultured Flavobacteriaceae bacterium. Lineage (GTDB taxonomy): Bacteria > Pseudomonadota > Alphaproteobacteria > Micropepsales > Micropepsaceae > SZUA-430. Next base: position 1,900 of record CAYXQB010000097.1, read on the forward strand.
CTGCGCCCAGCGCCGGCGCGGCGCCGGCCGGATTATAGACATGGTTGAACGTCACAATGCCCTTGGGATCGAGCTTCTGAAGTGCATCGAGCGCATCTCGCTCGCTCATGCTGCCAGGCACCGCGATGCGCAACGCAGACGCGCCGATCGTCTCAACGCGGAAACTCTCGACCAGCCGGAAACCCTTTGCGGATAAACGATTTGCGAAATCGGCCTTGCCGGTCAGTACGATCGCCTCGCCTTCGCGAATACTCTCGCCTGCGTCGTTGCGCGACACGGACACCAAGTCGTCGTCGTCAAGGCTACGGCCCGAATTCGCCGACGGCCCGGATTTGTCGTCGCCGCCTTCGCCACCCTCGCCGCCCGATCCTGAGCCGCCGCCCTCACCGCCTTCACCACCCGAGCCGGAGTCGTCAGGGCCGTCGCTGCCGGATTCACCGCCGTCGTCCGCCCCGCCGGACTCGCCGCCGTCATCGGCCTCACCGCCGTCGCCGCCGTCATCGGCCTCACCGCCGTCGCCGGAGCCGCCTTCACCACCTTCGCCGCCGTCAGAGCCGCCTGAGTCGCGGTCGTCATCATCATCGCCGCCGCCATGGCCGCTCGCGGCCCAAGCCGCGGGCGTCAGAAACCCGATCATAAGGCTCAAAAAAAGGCACAAAACTGCGCCTCTCCAGCGACTGACAGCGTTAAACATCCTGTCCCCTTAGTGACACCGGGAATTCTAGGTTGATCCCAAAGGCCTGTCTCGCACAAAATTCCGCAGTGTTCCGGGAATAAGCCACCCATCCCGTACGTTTTGTATGTAGCACGCGAGTATGACCAGTCAGGACGACGGCCTTAGGCGGGAAATCGCGGCACTTTTGCCGCGCCTACGCCGATTCGGGATCGCCTTGGCGGGATCGGTCGAGCAAGGGGACGACATCGTACAAGCGGCGATTGAGAAGGTCCTGGTCAAATCGGACCAGTGGCAGCAGGGGACAAGTCTCGAAAGCTGGATCTTCAAGATCATGCAGAATACCTGGCGCGACGAGTTGCGCCGACGAAAAACGGACGAACGGAAGCAGGCGCTGAACAGTGCGGCAGCAGAAGACACAGTGGACGGATCGAGCATCGCGGAGAGCATGCTGATGCTGGGAAAGACGCGGGATTGCTTCCAGCGCCTGCCTGACGACCAGCGACTCGCACTGGCGCTCGTCGTACTGGACGGCCAGTCCTACCGTGATGCGGCCGAACAACTCGACATCCCGATCGGCACGCTGATGAGCCGCCTATCGCGGGGGCGTGAAGCGTTGCGCAAGATGATGGAAGACGAAAAGACCCCAACAACGGTGGCGATCCAAAAATGACAAGAATCGACGATCAAACTTTGATGGCCTTCGCCGACGGCGAGCTGAATGCAGCCGAAGCCGCTCTGGTACGCGAAGCGTTGGAACATGATGCAGAATTGGGCGAGCGCCTCGAAAGGCTTCGCGAGGTCGACGGCCTCTTGCGCGCGGCGATAGCGCCCGGCTCGCAGATACCTGACCGCTTCGCGAATCTATTGAAGCCGGCAGCAACCGTGGTGCCTCTGCGCCGGCGCGTTTGGGTGCCGGCAGGCGCCGCGATCGCCGCAGGCTTCGCGATTTGGATGCTGGGTGCGCAGCTCCTATCGGGTCATTCAAACTGGCTCAAGAACACGAACGACGGTGTCGCGATCGAAGGACCGCTCGCTGCTGCCGCGATGAAGGCCCCCTCGGGCAAACTCGTGACCGTCGGCGATTTGCGCATCCGCCCAGTCGTGAGCTTTGTCGCAAACGATGGCCGCCCTTGCCGCGAGCTTCACATTCGCGAATCCGACATGGCGGCACGCGTTATCGCTTGCCGCAACGCCTTCGCCGACACTTGGTTCGTGGAAGCTCTTGCAAACGTTCCGGCCGAAGAACTCGCCGCCACCTACGAAACCGCCGGCACCGCACGTAATCCGGTAATTGAAGCTGCGCTCGCCAGACTGGGCGTCAAAGCCACCCTGGGCGCAGATGACGAGAACGCCGCGATCGCGCGCAGGTGGACCGCGCCGTAACCCTCAGCTCGCAAGCCCGCGTTCGACGATCGCCTCGCGATAGCGCATGAACATCTCGCGCATGCGCTGCACGTCGGCCGGGCCAAACTCGCCGGCACCCGCTTTGAGCTGCTGCTCAAGAGCGGCCGCCACCTTTGCCAACGCTTCCGCACCCGCCATGGCACTTGAACTCTTGAACGAGTGCACAATCCGAACGACATCGCGCGACGTCGGTGCCAGCGCCGCAAGCTGCTTGAGCTCGTCCAGCTTGGCCGCCGTGTCCGTCAAATACGTATCCAGTAGTTCGCGAAACGCTTCATCAGACGTGACTTGTTTGAAGTTCTCAAGCGTCGTCCAGTTGACCGGAGCGTCGCCGCCGGAGTGCGCGGCCGCAACCTCATGACGCATGGGAACTGCCCCCCTGACGGCATTTGCGATCGCTATGACCAAGTCCTCCGCTCTGAACGGCTTCGCCACGTAACCGTTCATACCGGCAGAACGGCATTCGTTCGAGTCGCTCGAAAGCGCATTCGCGGTCAGAGCGATGATCGGCGTACGCGCGACCTCGCCCTTGAGCGAGCGGATGACGCGCGCGGCCTCAAGGCCGTCCATCTCCGGCATATGCACATCCATCAAGACGACGTCGTAGAGCTTGCGCCGCACCGCATCGACCGCCGCCGCGCCGTTCTCGACCATGTCGGGTACGATCTCGAACTTCGCCAGAACGGCCTTTACGACGACTTGGTTGGTGGCATTGTCTTCAGCCACTAAGACGCGGATCGGGCGGCCCAAAGCCTTGAGCACGCGCTGACCGTTGAGAAACGCTTCGTCGACGGCGCCGGCCGCGTGGTTCTCGACTTCGAGATCGGACGCCGACTGAAGCGGTATCTCGAACCAGAAGGTCGAACCCGTGCCGACCGTGCTCTCGACGCCGATTGACCCGCCCATCCGGATCACCAGCTTCTTCGCAATCGCAAGCCCGAGCCCCGAACCGCCAAAGCGCCGCGAGATCGAAGCATCGGCTTGCGTGAAGCTATGGAACAGCTTTCGCAGGTTCTCGGGCGCAATGCCTATGCCCGTGTCCTGCACCTCGATACGCAGCCGAACACCCTCGACCACTTTCGCCACAAGGCGCACACAGCCGTGCTCGGTGAACTTCACGCCGTTGCCGATCAGGTTGAGTACGATCTGGCGAACCCGGCCGGCATCGGCTCTAATGAAGCGCGGTATGTCGTGATCGATCGACAGATCGAGACGCAGCGCCTTGGCGTTTGCCCGCGGCGTGACGATATCCATCGTATAGGAAAGGAGCGCGTGCAAATCGAACGGCACGTCCTCAAGCTCGACCGAATCCGCCTCAAGTTTGGAAAAGTCGAGCACGTCGTTGATGATGTGTAAGAGACCCTCGCCCGACTCTTTGATGGTGTTGACGAAGCGACGCTGCTCACCCGTCAAACCCGTATCGAGCAAGACGCCCGTCATGCCGAGAACGCCGTTCATAGGCGTGCGAATTTCATGGCTCATCATCGCCAGGAATTCCGACTTCGCGCGGTTGGCAGCCTCCGCCGCATCGCGGGCGCGCAACAATGTCTGCCGCGCGGCGTGCTGGCGGTAGATCGCAACGGTCGCGGCGATAATCGTGAACAGGACGACTGGCGTCTGCTCGACTAAACCCGACAACGACGAAAGCGACCCGCCACCGATGAAGAATGCACCGGTCGCGGCCAAGACACCCGCCGACAGCAGCAACATGAAGCCGCCGAACTCGACCACAAGAGCGAGCAGCGCGAGCCCCAGCAGCCACGTGACAAGCCAGACTGGCGCCCCACCGTTCATCAGCAGCATAAACGTAAAAAAGAACGGCAGGCAGTACATGACCGTAGTGAACCAGAGCACCGGTCCGTAAACGTCGCGATGGCGCTTCGGCAATAGCCCGGTTGCGCACGTCGCTCCGCACAGTGCGCTTCCGATCAGACGCAGCTCCAAACTCTCGAACGGCTGCGGAAAGAAGAATTGCCACACGACATAGTAGAGCGGCATGCCGCAAACGCCGAAGGCGGCCACGGCGAAGATGATGGGTTCGAAGCCTTTGTAAGAGCGATCCAGCGATGACCGTTCCGCCGCACACCACCGCGCAAAGAGCGACGCCTCTCCGCCGGGGCTCCCGGCGGACGCAAAACTCTCGCGCTGTGCGGTATCTTGGTTGCTCATCGCGACCCCATCCCCAAGCCGGATACTAGGGTTACGACCTTAAATCACCCCTAATCGGCCGCTAGAGATGGTGCATTAAGCGAACGCTAACGAAGGAGTCGTTGCGAAACTGCCGCAACACCACATCCCGATCGTCAGCTCGCAAAACCAAGGCACCCTCGATCTCCAGGCGTAACGACTCGTAAAGCCTCGTCGACGCTTCGATTGTGGCGTAAACGGATCCTTTCTCGGCATCGACAAGAGCGCCGAGCAACGCCGAACTGTCGGCGTCGTCGTTGAAAGCAAACCTGGCCCCGACGAAGAAGTCCTTGTCGTAGATCGTAGGAGGCGCGGAGGGAGGTCTGTCGTCCCAGTTGAACTCAAGGACGGCGCCGACGTCCCAATTCGTTCCGGCCACCTGCGAGAATGTGTGCTCAAGGCCAAGCACGACTGCGGAGAAGCGGCGCCCGCCAGGAGCTTGGTGGCCGTCGCGCGTGATGGCTTCGAGTTTGAGCAACGTGGCGTCCAGCGTCGCTTGAACGTCGAGGCCAACCTGGTCGATGACGTCATAAGCGGGCACCAGCGCCGTCCCATCGAAGACAAAGCGCGGCTCGCGGCTAGTCCCGCTAAAGTAGGACAGACCCATGTCGATATCGTCTATTCGCCCCTTCAGCCGTCCCGCGAAATCCACCCTGCCCGTCCGCTCGCCGGACTCGTAAGTCGCCTTATCCTCGTTGATCGGAACGCCGGGCCGCAGACGCCCTTCAGGCCCCGGAAACGTGCGCGGACGAAAGGCTGGAAGAATGAGCACCGCCGCCTCAAAGTCCGTGACATGCCCACGCAGCATCAGCATCGGCTGACCCAGCTTTTCGTCGCCGTCCGGCTCTTCGACCAGGTCGGTTTGATTGACGATATCGACGAGTTTGCGCGACTCCGTCACGCCCCAGTAAACCTTGCTGACGCCCAAGCGGACGTCCAAATGGTCGGAATAGACGTTCACCGCCGCCTCGCGCATGTCCCAATGCGTGCGCTCGTCGTCGATCGTATCTAGCCGCAAGAACGGCGCAACATCGATGACGACGTCGTTGCCGGCAGATGCCCAGGACGCTTTGGCGCTGGCGACAAACGAACCTTGAACGGGATCCCGATCCTGCAGAGCATACGCGGGCCGCATTGTGAACGTGCGGACCTCGACTCCCAAACTCCCGCGAATGGTGAGCGTGCCGCTGTCGGCGGCAGCAGGCAACGCGCCCGCCACCACTGTCAGAAGCGGGAGAAGTGTAAGTGTTCTCTTTCTTCCCCGCCCCAACACGTAAACGAATTCTTACCTCAAGCGATCCATCGCTTGCTCAGTAAAGTCGGTCTCGGTTAATCCCGTCCTAAACTTGAGTGAGTTCACGTCGAGCTTGGTCGAGCGACCGGTCTGGTGATTGACCATCGTCAGCAGGTGCGGCCGCCAGAAACGCCCTTCGTACTGCCGGTAATTGGACAGCGTCAGCGTCTTCAAAAGGCGGTCTTCCTGATTGTAGAACTCGATCTTGCGGAACTGATAATCCGTGGTATCCAGCCAAGCGACCTGCCGCTTGTAGCCCGAGTTGTCATAAACCGGCCTGCGCTGCACGACGTGACATTGCCGGCCGGACTCCGGGCACGCTTCGTCGCGCAACCAAAGATAATCGTACTTGCCGAGTTCCTGCGCGGTCAGGTCCTCGTAAGCGAACTCGCTGCCCAAAAATGGCCCAGACTTGTTCGCCGAGGCTATGCGCTTCACACGCGAAATAGCCGGGATGAAAATCCACTGATCGTCGGGGGTCAAAATCTTCGTGTGCGTCAAAAGGACGGTGCCCTGCACGTCCTTGGGCGTTTCGAAGAAGATGACTGACTTGTCGCCGACTTCGTTACTCGGTCCTTCCAGAACGCTCATGCGCAACGTCCGCCGGCTGACCTCCTTGCCGTCGCTCATCAACGACATGGTCATCTCCGAGCGCGTATCAGAAAAGCCCGCATCGCGGCGTATCGACTCGGCCGTGATCTCGCGCCCCTTGGCCTTTGCATCGCCGGACAGCTGCGGCGCGGCATCGGCCGACAAAACGGACGCCGCCACCATCAGTGCCGAAACGCTCAAAACGTTTTTTCTAAGCATGACTTTTCTCCTCACGATCCCGCCGAAGGCAGGGGCATCCCGAACGCCGGCGCCCAAGCGGCCGACCCCGCTTCGTGTCGCGACGACTGTACAAACTGTGGCGCCAGCAGGTCTTCGGGCCATGGCGTGATCGGCTTCGTCCTCGCGATCTGCTCGCAAGCCGCGATGACACGGTCGAGTTCCTGCTTATTCAAACGAGCGTTGACCGACAGACGAATGATGCCGTGGTTCTTCGGTGTCGCGGGCGAACAAAACACCGCGCCAAACACACCACGTTGCTCCAACGCGTCGCGCAAAGCGCGCGTCTGGGCATCCGTTCCGGACTGCAGCGCGATGATTTGCGTTTCGCTTTGATCGACGGCATAGCCAAGCCGCTTGAGCTCTCGCCGCAGATACGCCGTGTTGTGCCAAAGTTGACTGCGCCGCCACCCCTCGCTCTTAACGACGCGCAACGTGGCGGAAAGACCGGCGATTTCGTGTAGCAGCACGGCCGACGAGAAAATTGCCGGCTTCGCTTCATAGGGAAAATAATTCATCACGCGCGAGGGGCCTGCCACCATGCCTGCTCGCGTCGCAAACGCTTTCGACAAGCTAAACGTGCGATAGTGAACGCGATCGGCCAGGCCAAGCGCATGGACCAATCCTTCACCCTGCGTGCCATACACGCCGACGGCATGCGACTCGTCGACCACGAGAGTACACCCCTCCCGCTCCGCAACCTCCACAAGCTCCGCCAGTGGGCAAATCGTGCCGAACGCTGAATAGACCGAGTCGACAAGAATGAGACCCGGCCCGTAACGCTTGATCATACGCTCCAAGTGGGCCGGCTCGTTGTGGCGGAACGGACGAGCCTTAGCCCGCGCCATGCGCGCGCCATCCCAGAGCGACGCGTGCGCGTACTGGTCCAGGTAGATCGGCGTTCGATGATCTGCCAGCGCCTGCACGAGCCCGGTGTTTGCACTCCACCCCGATTGGCATAGGACGGTCGCGTCCGCAGCCAAGAACGTCGCCATCTCACGCTCGAATTGACGCTGCAAACTGGTGTCGTTCAAAAACACCGCCGACATAAAGACGCCTTCAGCGTGGCTTCGCAACACGTCCGCCTGCGCCTTCACGATCTCGAGGTGACCGCCGAGACCTAAGTAGTCGTTGCTCCAAAGCTGCACCGCGCCCGGTCCCGGCGCACCCCCGGCCACCAAATGACCGTCGTCATTGACCATGCGCGTGAAATAGGCGTCCACCCTCTCGCGTAGCGGCTCGTTCTCGGTCACCCCCGAGATGCGACGCACGGGATGCCACGCGAACATCTTGAATTCGCGGTCGCAGATCAAAAGCAAAGGCGCCAAGATCAAGAAATCCGAGACGAGAGCGAAGCCGAACGTGATGACTGTGAGCGCGCCCAGCGTGGCATTCACGCCGAACGACGAGAAGCTCAGAACCGTGAAGCCGAAGCACATCACCGTCATCGTGAAGATCATCGCTTTGCCGGTTGATGTGAACGCATACTCAACCGCCTGATCGGGTGTCATACCCAGAACGCGTCGGGCACGGGCGTAGCGCGATAGATAGTGAATCGTATCGTCGACCACGATACCGAACGTCATCGCCGCAACGATCGACACGGCGACGTTCATTTCGGCCACGAGAAAACCCCACAGACCCAGTGCCATGATAGCAGGCACGAAGTCGCCGACGAGAGAGACCAAAGCAAGTTTGAAACTGCGCAGGCCAATAATCAGGATGAGCGACACCAAGAACACCGCGATCGACGTACCGCCGATCATCAGCGAAATATTGCGCTCCGACAAATGCGCGAACATCAGCGACAGGCCCGTGCCCTCGGTCGCCATGCTCGGCCCGCCGTGAACCTTCAGCCAATGCTCGAAGCGTTCCGACAGCGGGATCAGCAAATCCGACGGCAGATTCTTGCCGTCTTTTCCGACGACGATCGTCACCCGCGTGGCGTCACGCGAGGCGGTGATACGATCGGTCAGACTCAAGCCGTGCGGCAGCGACATTTCATACAGCAGCAGATATTGGGCGATCTCGTCGCGCGCCCTCGGCAACTGGTCATACGCTGGATCATCGCCATGTACGTTGCGATTCACGCGCTTGACGATATCGCTGACCGCCACGACGTTCAGAACTTCGGGCTGCTTGCGCAACCATGTCGTGAATTCGTGCAGCTTGTCCATGTAAGCGGGGCTCTCGACGCCGCCGTGAGCCTTCGCCGAAACCGAGAATTCGAGAACGTCGAAGCCGGTCAGTTTCGCGAGAATCGCATCGGTGTCGCGACGGAACTGGAACGTCTCATCAAAGTATTCGACCCAGTTCTCGGATTGGCGCATATGCAAAATGCCGACCGCGAGCACGAGAACGACGGTCGCCATGGTGACCAACAATTTGCCGGGCTTTGCATTCACGAACTTCGCCGCTTCCTTTAGCGCGATGTGCGTGACGCTCGTCTTTGCGTCGGCCGGAACACTGAAAATCTGTAGCAATGCCGGCGTCAGACTGAACGACAATACGAAGGCCGCCGCCACCCCGATCGCCGAAATGTTGCCGAGATCATGAAACGGCGGCGCGTCCGACGCGTTCATGCTCAAGAAGCCGACGATTCGTACCCCGCAACGCAATTAGATTTCTCAAGTCATGACCGCAATCGCTTCCACCCTCATTCAGCCCATCGCGGTAGAAACGACCGCCGCGGTGGTGGCTGCGCGCGGGTTGCAATGGAGTATT
>CAYXQB010000098.1:0-10961 GCA_964466435.1 uncultured Flavobacteriaceae bacterium
AACAAGCTCGTGGATCAGAGCAAGAACTAGTGCAGCGTCCGCCGATACCTGCCGCCCCGTACAAGGGCGGGTGCATGTGCGGGGCCGTGCGTTATCAGTTGAACGCGCGGCCGCTGGCGGTGAATGCCTGTCACTGCAACGCGTGCAAGAAGCTTACCGGGGCGACGAACCTGCTTATGCTGCTTGCGATGCGGGAGGCGTTCGCGCACGAAGGGCCGGTGCAGAGATATCGTCGGCGGGCGGATTCTGGGCGCGAGATCGACATCGTGCGTTGCGCGACCTGCGGGGTCAGGCTCTGGCATGAGCCGCTGACGGGCACGGAGTTCGTGTTCGTCGCGGCAGGTACGCTCGACGATCCGTCGTGGGCGGTTCCGACCTCGCACATCTGGACGGAGGTGGCCTCGCCCGGCGTCACGTTCCAAGACGACGCTCTCGTGATTGAGGGGCAGCCGGCGAACCGGCAGATCCTGATCGACGCGTTCAATCGTGTTTATCCAACCTGAGTTCTTGAAGGGCCTCCGGTGGGCCGCGCTGGCGCTCGTTGCGGTGGCGCTCGGCCTTTCGGTCGCGTGGGCCGAGCAGGCGTTCGCTATCCCCAAGATCGTCGTGCAGGGTTTCTGGATTGTGCTGATGGTGGCGGCGCTTGGCTTTGCGGCTTGGGCGGGGTGGGGGTATTACCGCGCCATTCGCAATGAAGACGAATGGGAGTGAACGCCATGCGCATTGGGACGCCGCTGTCGCCTTCGGCCGTGAAGGTCATGATGCTGGGGGCGGGCGAGCTCGGCAAAGAGGTTGTGATCGAGCTGCAGCGGCTGGGCGTCGAGGTGATCGCCGTCGACCGCTATGCGAACGCGCCGGGGCATCAGGTGGCGCACCGGGCGCATGTGATCGACATGACGGACGCGAAGGCGGTACGCGAGTTGGTTCTGAAGGAGCGGCCGCATCTGATCGTTCCGGAGATCGAGGCTATTGCGACGGACGAGCTGGTGCGGATCGAAGCCGAGGGCTTGGCGCGGGTTATTCCGACCGCCACTGCGGCGCACATCACGATGAACCGGGAACGTATTCGGCGGCTTGCCGCTGAGGAGTGCGGGCTTGCGACCTCGAAGTATGCGTTCTGTTCGTCGCTTGAGGAGCTGCAGAAGGCGATCGACGGCGGGATCGGGTATCCGTGCTTCGTGAAGCCCGTGATGTCGTCGTCCGGCAAGGGGCAGTCGAAGATCAAGGAACCGGACCAGGTTGCGAAAGCGTGGGACTACGCGATGGCGGCTGGGCGCGTAAAGCAGGCGCGCGTCATCGTCGAGAGCGAGATCAAGTTCGACTTCGAGATCACGTTGCTCACGGTCCGTCATGCCGGCGGGACGTCGTTCTGCGAGCCGATCGGGCACGTGCAGGTCGACGGCGACTACGTCGAGTCGTGGCAGGCGCAGCCGATGACGAAGGCGGCGCTCGAGACGTCGCGCGCGATGGCGAAGGCAATCACCGACAAGCTGGGCGGGGCCGGTATCTTCGGTGTCGAACTTTTCATCAAGGGCGACGACGTGTGGTTTTCGGAGGTCAGTCCGCGGCCGCACGATACGGGGCTGGTCACGCTGGTGTCGCAATATCAGAGCGAGTTCGCGCTGCACGCGCGGGCGATCTTGGGGTTGCCCGTGGACACGTCGCTGCGGGTGCCGGGGGCGAGCGCGGTAATCTACGGCGGCATGGAGGCCAAGGGCATCGCGTTCGAGGGCGTGGCGGCGGCACTTTCCGTGCCGGGCAGCGAAGTGCGTCTGTTCGGCAAGCCGGAGGCGTTCAAGAAACGGCGCATGGGCGTTGCGCTCGCGCGGGCGGACAATGTCGATGAGGCGCGCGCGCGCGCGAAGAAGGCCGCCGGGTCGGTCAAGCCCGTCGCGGCGCAATCGTGATCGACGAACCCGGCGCACACATCTTCGACCGCGAGACGCTGCGAGCGCGATTGCGCGACTACAACGTCGTCGTGTTCCAGATCGCGTCGAGTCTCGTGCAAAGCGGCGTGCTGGCGCTGGCGGCGATCGTGCTGATCGACATTCTTTACGCGCAGCGCGACGTGCCGATCTTGTTGCTGCTGTGGCTCGCGGCTTTCGTGTTCGCGGTGCTTGCGTTCGAGCGGCAGCTTTATCTGCCGCTCGCCACGCCGCGCGGCGGGGTCAGCGATGTTTGGCCGCTGATGCTGATGGGCCTCGCGCAGTTCGTCAGTTTCGCGTGTCTGTCGCCGCGCGCCAACGGCGTGGCGCCGTGGGAGCTTTGGTACTTTGCCTACACCGCGAGTGCGATCATGGGGGCGGCCACGATTTGGCAGGCGGCGCGGTTTGTCACGATCGAGGACTATTCGCCGGAGCTGAAGCCCGTGGGCGAGTCTTTCGCCGCATGGCTCAGGCACGACTTGAAGGAGCTTGTCATCGTCGTGTCGGTGAGCCTCGCTCTCTGTGTCGTCGTGGCGCTGCAGCTGCTGCCGACTGCGGCACTCGAGTGGCTGACCGTGGCCGTGGCGCTTATTTCGATTTTCGGCAGCGCTTGGCTCGTGCGCCGCGACGGGCAGCGGTTTTGGGTGCTTTACGCCAGTGTCTATCCGGCTCCTGGCGCCAAGGCGCCTTCGTCCGGCGACGCGGGTTCCTGAGCGAATGCCCATTTCAGTGGAGCGGGTAACGCGTCTTCGGGCGCGAACTCGATGTGCAGAACGCGCCGGTGCGCCGGCGTGTTCGCGGGCGATGAGGCGTGAAGCAGGAGTGGGCGCATCAGCAGCGCTGAGCCTTCCGGTGCGAGGCAGGCCGTCTCTTCGCTCGATTGTCTGATGGCCTGGATGCGCTCGCGGCTCAGCCGCCCCAGCGCGTGGCTTCCCGGAATGACGCGCAAGGGGCCGTTGTCGGCGTGGCAGTCGTCAAGGTGCAGACGGATCGTCAGCATAGAGGCCAGCAGGCTTGCCGGCGGCTCAACGTGGGGGATGCGCGCCTTGATCGACCAGGGGCCCCAGCCCGCCAGGTCGTGACGTTCGGCAACGGCGACCGTCAGGTCCTGGTGCCAAAGCACGGGCCAGTTGGCCTCCGGCGTCTTGTCGAAGAAGAGGGCGCGCACTGGTATCGCGGTCGAGCCGACAATGGGGTCGATAAGCGCTCGTATTGCGCGCTCCGCGGCCAAATTCCTTACCTCCGGGATGGCGAGGAGGTTGCGTCCGCCGTAGGCGCTGCACCACGGTTCAAGGGCGTTCCTTGGCCTGCGGTCCTGCGTAGGCGGTCGACTTGAACGGCGTCCAGCACGCGTCCGGTGATCGAAAAGCCGTCCGTTTGGAGCGCGTGGGGCACCTGAGTCCTTTCGGTCGAAGGCGGCGCAGAATGTAGCAAAATCGCGAGGTTTGTCGTTGCCCCCGGTTGTGATTCGGCCTATTGATTCTCCAACGACGGTGCGGGTTTTGGCTTGTGAATTTCACGGGGTCTTAACGGCACCTACGTATGGTGAATGCCGGCCAAAGCTCGCCGGCGTGTGAGGCAAGACAAGTATGCGTGCAGTGCGTGGATCGAATGGGGTTGCGGGAGCGTTCGCTCTCTGCACTCGTTCGCGCGCGCTCGCGCCGTCTCAGCTGTCTCTTCGGAACGACCTCGGACTGCTTCTACTTAGCGGCCTCTAGGCACGACAGCGACGCGCATCAAAGCCCAAGGCGATGCGGTCGGTGCTTAGAGGAAGCGAGTGACGAGACCGGGCGAGGACCGAAACCGCCAATGGCGGGCTTTAGAGATAGAAGACAATGCCAAGTTCGAACCGCGTCTTGATATTCGATACAACATTGCGCGACGGAGAGCAGTCTCCGGGCGCGGCGATGAATCTCGACGAGAAACTGAAGATTGCCGACATGCTCGAAGAGCTTGGTGTGGACATCATCGAAGCAGGGTTTCCGATTTCGTCGAACGGCGACTTTGAGGCTGTGAACGAGATCGCCAAGCGTGCGAAGAAATCGGTGATCTGTGGCCTCGCGCGCGCCGGCGTGAAGGATATCGACCGCGCGGCTGAGGCATTGAAGCCTGCGAAGCGGGCGCGCATCCACACGTTCATTTCGACCAGCCCAGTCCACATGAAGCATAAGCTTCAGATGGAGCCGCATCAGGTGCTGGAAGCGGTGATTGGGAGCGTCACGCGGGCGCGCAACCATGTCGACGACGTGGAGTGGTCGGCGGAAGACGCGACGCGGACGGAGTTCGAGTTCTTGTGCCGGTGCGTCGAAGCCGCGATCAAGGCGGGTGCGACCACGATCAACATCCCCGACACGGTCGGCTATGCCATCCCGTCGGAGTACGGCGCGCTTTTCCGGGCACTGATCGAGAAGGTGCCGGGGGCGGAGAAGGTCAATTTCTCCACGCATTGCCACAACGATTTGGGTTTGGCGGTTGCGAACTCGCTCGCCGGGGTAGCGGCAGGCGCGCGGCAGGTCGAATGCACGGTCAACGGGATCGGCGAGCGGGCGGGCAACGCCGCGCTCGAAGAGATCGTCATGGCGCTCAAAGTGCGTGCCGACATTCTGCCGTTTTCGGCCGGCATCGACAGCGTGTCGATCTCGCGCGCTTCGAAGATGGTGTCAAACGTTACAGGCTTCCCGATCCAGTTCAACAAGGCGATTGTTGGCAAGAACGCCTTCGCGCACGAGTCGGGCATTCACCAGGATGGGATGCTGAAGCACACGCAGACCTACGAGATCATGACGCCGGAGTCGGTGGGTGTTTCGAAGACGTCGCTGGTGCTGGGTAAGCTCTCGGGCCGGCACGCGTTCAAGGACAAGCTCGAGGCGATGGGCTACGAGCTCGGGGCCAATGCGCTGGAAGATGCGTTCCGGAAGTTCAAGGATCTTGCCGACAAGAAGAAGCACGTGTTCGACGAGGATATCGCGGCGCTTGTGGACGACGAGATCGCACGCGGGCAGGACCGCATTCAGTTCGTGAACATGCGCGTGGTCGCAGGCACTTTTGGGCCGCAGAGCGCGGAGCTTGAATTGTCGGTCGACGGCGAGACCAAGCTTGGCGTGGCGCGCGGCGACGGTCCGGTGGACGCGATCTTCAATGCGATCAAGATGCTGTTCCCGCATGAGGCGCGGCTGATGATCTTCGAAGTGCACGCCGTCACCGAGGGTACGGACGCGCAGGCCGGCGTCACCGTGCGGCTTGGCGAAGAAGGCCGAAGCGTCACCGGACGCGGCGCCGACACCGATACGCTGGTCGCGGCGGCGAAGGCTTACGTGCATGCATTGAATAAGCTTCTCGTGAAGCGGACGAAATCGGCGCCCGAGCCGATGCTCGCGTTGCGGGGCGTGTAAGGAACAACAACAAGAAGCGGACACCTGACGGGTGTCCGTCAAATACGGCGGAGAGAGGTAAGTCGATGTTCTCGAGTTTGTTTGGAATGTTGTCGTCCGATATGGCGATCGACCTGGGTACGGCGAACACGCTTGTCTATGTGAAGGGGCGCGGAATCGTCCTGAACGAGCCGTCGGTCGTCGCCATCATGAACAAGGGCGGCAAGAAGCAGGTGCTCGAGGTCGGCAATGCGGCGAAGATGATGCTGGGCCGCACGCCCGGCAACATCGAAGCGATCCGTCCGATGCGCGACGGCGTCATCGCCGATTTCGAAGTGGCCGAAGAAATGATCAAGCACTTCATCCGCAAAGTGCACAATCGCCGCTCGTTCGCGAATCCCATGATCATCATCTGTGTGCCCTCCGGCGCGACGGCCGTCGAACGGCGCGCGATTCAAGAGTCGGCACTCTCGGCCGGTGCGCGGCGCGTCTATCTGATCGAAGAGCCGATGGCGGCCGCGATCGGTGCGGACTTGCCGGTGACGGAAGCGACGGGTTCGATGGTCGTCGACATCGGTGGCGGCACGACCGAAGTGGCCGTGCTCTCGCTTGGCGGCATCGTTTATGCGCGATCGGTGCGTGTGGGCGGCGACAAGATGGACGACGCGATTATCTCCTACATCCGCCGCCACCATAACCTGCTCGTCGGCGAAGCATCGGCGGAACGGATCAAGAAGGAAGTCGGGTGCGCTCGTGCGCCTGAGAAGGCACAGGAAACGCGGATCACGATCAAGGGCCGCGACCTGCTGAACGGCGTGCCGAAGGAAATCACGCTGAGCCAGGCGCAGATTGCCGATGCATTGCAGGAGCCTGTCAGCCAGATCATCGAGGCGGTGAAAGTTGCGTTGGAAGCGACGCCGCCCGAACTTGCGGCCGATATTGTGGACAAAGGCATTGTGTTGACCGGCGGTGGCGCACTGCTGACCAACCTCGACCAAGTGTTGCGGGACGAAACGGGGCTTCCCGTCTCGATTGCAGACGAGCCGCTGTCTTGCGTGGCTTTGGGCACTGGCAAGGTGTTGGAGCACATCAACACGCACAAACAGGTGCTTTCGTCGGTCTACTACTAGACCTATTGTGATGGGCGGCGCGGATTCGTGGGATCAGTCCTGCGTCGGATGAAGCGAAGGGTTTGTTTTGGGTATGGCGTGGGACCGGAAGCGCCGGAGAGGTTTTGAGTCGGGCCCTTTCGGGTTCATCGCTCAGAATCTGTCGCTTGCGTTTTTGACCGTCGTTGCCTTCGTTGCGCTGGTTGTGGCGCGAGCCCAGGACGGCATTTTCGAGGACGTGCGCGAAACCGTGACCGATGCCGCCGCGCCGGCGATGGAAGTTGTCGCCGCGCCCGCCGCCGAGTTCAAACGCTGGAGTGAGGGCGTCGGTTCGTTCTTCTCGGTCTACGACGAGAACCAGCGCTTGCGCGAGGAGAACGCGCGGCTTCGGTCGAACCTCACCGAGCTTGCCGAGCTGCAACGCAAAACGCGCCGCTACGAAGAGCTCTTGAAGGTACGTCCAGACGACAAGATTACGTTTGTCGCGGCGCGCGTGATCGCGGACGCAACCGGGCCGTTCGTGCGCACGGTTCTGGTCAACGCGGGGCGCGAGCAGGGGCTTACAAAGGGGCAGGCGGTCGTCGACGAGCGCGGTCTGCTGGGCCGCGTCATCACCGCCGGGCAACGATCGGCACGCGTACTTCTGCTCACCGACCTGAACAGCCGCATTCCGGTTCTGGTCGAAGGGTCCAATTTGAAAGCGATTATGGTCGGCGACAATTCCGGACAGCCGACGTTGGAGTATCTGCCGCCCGGATCGCGCATCACGGCAGGGGCGCGGATCGTAACGACGCCGGATGGCGGCGTGTTCCCGCCGGGTATTGCGGTCGGCACCGTCGCCGCGGCGAAGACGCCGCGAGTCGACCTTTTCACCGGCGAAGCGCGTGCGGATTTCGTGCGTATTTTGAACTACGCGCCATCGGTCGATGTCGACAATGCGGCACCGGAACCGCTGCCTGGAGCGGCGCCATCCAAAGAAGGAAGCGCGCCGGCCGCGACGACCGGCCCTCCTTCGCAACCGGCAGCGCGCGCACCAAGCAAGCCCAAGACGACACCCGTCGCCGCGCTGATGCCGGGGTAAAGCGATGCTCGAGTATTTGCAGATCGCGATCCTCTGGGCCGCACGGCAGGTGTGGTACTCGCTGCCCCTTGTGTTGACGCTCGTTGCGATCTTGCTTGCGATGGCGCCACTCAATCTGTTTCAGGGCTACGCGCCGGCGCCGGACATCGTGCTGGCCGCGGTGTTCTTTTGGGCGATCTTCGGTCCTCAGTTCTTGCCGGCATGGGCCGTGTTCGTGCTTGGACTGACGCAGGACTTTGCGACCGGCGCGCCGATCGGGTTCTGGGCGTTGATCTATCTTCTGGCCTACGGTTTCTCGTTGTCGCAGCGCGTGTTCTTCTTCGGGCGAACCGTGAGGGGCGTTTGGCTGGGGTTCGTCGTTGTGGCGTTCGTGACGGCTTTCGTAACGTGGATCGCCGGGTCGACCTACTTCATGCGCTGGTTGCCGCTCGGACCCATCCTGCTGCAGGCGGTAGTGTCGGTTGCCGTGTTCCCACTGGTCGCCAAAGCGTTCTTCTTCGTGCGCGGGTTCTTGACGACGGCGCGGGAGGCGTTGTGAGGGCATGAGCGACGGACGTGAAAGTGTACGCTACCGCGCCTTCTCCCGAAGGACGGCGATCTTGTCGGCGGGGACGCTTGGTCTCTTCGGGCTTCTAACCGGGCGCATGTTTCAGCTGTCGGTTCTGCAGCGCGAGCAGTTCGCGATGCTGGCCGAAGACAATCGCATCAACCTGCAGCTGATCGCGCCGCGGCGCGGGCGCGTCTATGATCGTACGGGCGTCGAGCTTGCGAATACGACGCAGAACTTCCGCATACTGTTGGTGCCCGAGCAGGCAAAGGACGTGCGCGCCGTTCTCGAACAGCTTGCGCAACTGATTCCGCTGTCGCCGCAGCGTATCGAGCGCATCTTGCGCGATGCGCTGCGCAGCAAGGCGTTTAACCCGGTTCTGGTTGCCGAAGGGCTGAACTGGGAGCACTTCGCCAAAGTCAATATCAACGCGCCGGATTTGCCCGGCGTCGAGACCGACGTCGGGGAGTTGCGTTCCTACCCGTTCGGGCCTTGGCTCAGTCACGTTCTGGGCTACGTCGCCGGCGTCACGGACAAGGACATCGAGAGGGAGCCGGAGCTGTTGTCGTTGCCGGGCTTTCGCATCGGGCGGTCCGGTGTCGAGAAGGCTGCCGACGATGCGTTGCGCGGCAAGCCGGGCGCGCAGCAGGTCGAAGTGAACGCTCATGGGCGCGTGATCCGCGAACTCGGCCGGCGCGAAGGGTCGGCGGGGCAGGATGTCGTGCTGTCGCTCGACATGGAGGTGCAGAAGCTCGCGCAGGAGAAACTCGCCGGGCAGAGCGGTTCGGTCGTCGTGATGGACGTGAATTCGGGCGAGATCGTTTCCATCGTCTCGGCGCCCGGGTTCGATCCGAACGCGTTCACGGGCACGGTGTCGTCCGCGATTTGGAAGCAACTCAACGAAGACGAGCACCGGCCGCTTCTCAACAAGGCCATCACCGGCATGTATCCGCCGGGGTCGACGTACAAGCCGATCGTGGCGCTTGCGGCACTGGCGTCCGGCGCGATGTTGCCGAAGCACCGCGTCCATTGCTCGGGCGGGCGTGCGCTCGGCAGCCACTTCTTCCATTGCTGGAAGCGCGGCGGGCATGGCTCGGTCGACATGCATCAAGCGATCAAGCAGTCGTGCGACGTCTATTTCTACGAATGCGCGCGGCGCACAGGGATCGAAGCGATTGCGGCGATGTCGCGCAAGTTCGGGCTGGGCGTGACCTATGGGCTCGAGATTCCGGGCGAAAAAAGCGGCCTCATGCCCGATCCCGAGTGGAAGCGGCGCGCGCGCAACGACAGCTGGCGGGACGGCGATACGTTCAATGTGGGCATCGGGCAGGGCGCGGTGCTGACGACGCCGCTGCAGCTGTGCGTGATGACGGCGAGGCTGGCGAACGGCGGCAAGGCGGTGATACCGCATGTGATCCGCTCGTTCGGCGGCGTCGATCGCGTTCGACCGACGCCGGAGGACATGGGGCTCGATCCCGAGCATGTCGCGATCGTGCATAGCGGCATGGATGCGGTGACGAACCAGGGCGGCACGGGCGCGCGGTCGCGCATCGACATCGAAGGTTTCGATATGGCGGGCAAGACCGGAACGGCGCAGGTGCGCAAGCTAACTGCGGCCCTGCGCGGGCGCGATCCGATGTCTATTCCGTGGAAATTCCGCGACCATGGCCTCTTCATCGCGTTCGCGCCCGTGAAAGAGCCGCGCTATGCGATCTCGGTCATTGTGGAGCACGGCGGCGGCGGCTCGCGCGCGGCGGCGCCGATCGCCAAAGACGTGATGACGCTGGTCGCCCAGCGCGATCCAGCGCGGCAGAAATACTTCGTGCCGCCGGTGCGCACCGCCGCGGGCCCGGTGTCGAAAGCGTGATGCGATGCCTCTGAACGCTGCATATGGGCCGACCGGCCGCGACACGCGGCTCATGGGAAAGCTCAGGTCGCTGAACTGGACGCTGGTCGGGCTGGTCACGGCGGTTTGTTGCATCGGGTTTGCGCTGCTTTATTCGGTCGCGGGCATGAACATCGAGCCATGGGCGGACCGGCAGATTGTGCGCTTCGGCATCGGCTTCGCGGCGATGATCGCCATCGCGGTGATCGACGTGCGCATCTGGTTCCAGCTGGCCTATCCGATCTACGGCGTTTCGCTTCTGCTGCTGGTTGCCGTCGAGTTCATGGGGCGCATGGGCAAGGGCGCCGAGCGGTGGATCGACATCGGCCCGCTGCAGTTGCAGCCGTCGGAGTTGATGAAGATCGCGCTGATCCTCGCGCTGTCGCGGTTCTTGCACGGCGTTCTGGTCGACGACGTGTCGCGGCCGACTCGCCTTTTGGCAGCCCTGACGCTGATCGCGGTCCCAGCCGGGCTCGTGCTCATTCAGCCGAATTTGGGTACGGCGATGATCCTGATCGTCGGCGGCTGCGGGCTCATCTTTCTTGCGGGCTTGAGTTGGAAGATCATTCTGCCGGTCGTGGCGCTGATCGCGGCGGCCGTTCCTGTCGGTTGGGAGTTCGTGCTTAAGGACTATCAGAAGCAGCGCGTTTACACCTTCCTCGACCCTGAGAGCGATCCGCTGGGGGCGGGGTACAACATCACCCAGTCGAAGATCGCGCTCGGATCCGGCGGCCTCTTCGGCAAGGGGTTCGGGGAGGGCACGCAAAGCCGGCTCAACTTCCTGCCCGAGAAGCAGACGGACTTCATCTTCACCGTGTTGGGCGAGGAGTTCGGACTCTTCGGACTTTTGATTTTGATGGGGCTTTACACGGCCATCCTCTGGAACGGGGTTCAGATTGCGCTCGACACGCGAAGTCAGTTCGGACGGCTCGTCGCAATGGGGGTGTGCCTCAATTTTCTGCTCTACATTCTCATCAATACATCGATGTCGATGGGGCTCATTCCCGTGGTGGGTATTCCGTTGCCGCTCGTCAGCTACGGCG
>CAYXQB010000099.1:0-10869 GCA_964466435.1 uncultured Flavobacteriaceae bacterium
ACATGCGCATGTTCGCGCCGTCTTCGATGCGCCAGCCATGCAGCGCGCTTTCCTACATCGAGGTGACGAGGAAGCGGCCGTCGGGGCTCCACGTCACGGCGATGTGCGAACCCTTCCATTCGAACAGTTTCGGCTGCTGATCGGCCGATTTCGTCCACCAGAGCGAGGCGCCGTTGTAATGCGCGACGGCGAGCCTGCGGCCCTTCGGGTCGAACGCGACGCCTGCCGCGGTCGTGGGGTGCGCAAACACGACGACCTTTTCACCGTCGAGCAGGTGCACGTTCTTGCCCGCCGTGCAGGCGATAAGACCGGTCTCGTCGGTGGCCGCGATGTTTTCGATCCAACGGCCTTTGACTTTGAGAAGTTCGCTTGGGCTTTCGCCTGGCGTGATGCGCATCAGGCGGCCATCGTCGCCGCCGGAGAGGAAGCCGCCTTCGGGGTGCGCGATCAGCGCGAGCGCGGCGCCTTGATGCGCTTCGACCGTTTGAGTTTCGGCGTCGCCGGGTGTGAACGTGCGCAATGTGCCATCGCCGAGGGCGAAGGCGACCTGCCCTTCCGCATCGAACGCGATCGCGACGACGGGTGCATCGAAGTGCCATTGCTGGCCGGCGGTGACCTTGGGCTTTGGCATTAGGCGACGCAGGCGTTGAAGCCGCGCTCAAGCTCGGCTTCGTCGAGGTTGCGGCCGATGAAGACGATGCGGCTGAAGCGCTTCTCACCGTCTTTCCATTGTTTGCCAAAGTCTCCGTCCATGACCATGTGCACGGCTTGGAAGACCAGACGCTCGTCCTTGTCCTTGATGTCGAGGATGCCCTTGGCGCGAAGGATGTCTTGGCCGCGTTCGGCCAGTAACGTCTGCAGCCACTTCGTGATTTTGTCGCCGTCGAGAGGCTTCTTCGTCGAGAGCGAAACGCTTGCGATGTCGCTCGAATGTTCGTGGTCGTCGTGTTCGGGGTTCAGCAACTCCGGCTCGAGGTCGAGCAGGCGCTGCAGGTCGAAGGCGCCGCGACCCAGAACCTTGTCGAGCGCGATGGCGCAGCGCTCGGTGCGGTGGATGGGCGCGAGCGGGTTCAACTCGCGGATCTTGCGCTCGACGCGTTTCAGATCGTCTTGCGAGACGAGGTCGGTCTTGTTCAGGATGATCTGGTCGGCGAAGGCGATTTGCTCGGCGGCTTCGTGCGTGTCTTTCAGGCGATCGAGGACGTGCTTGGCATCGACCACGGTCGTGATCGAGTCGAGCTTCGTGCGCTCTTTCACGTCATCGTCGACGAAGAACGTCTGCACGACGGGCGAGGGATCGGCGAGGCCGGTGGTTTCGACCAGTATGGCGTCGAACTTGTCCTTGCGCTTCATCAGGCCGCCCAAGATACGGATCAGGTCGCCGCGGACGGTGCAGCAGATGCAGCCGTTGTTCATCTCGAACACTTCTTCGTCCGTGTCGACGACGAGGTCGTTGTCGATACCGATTTCGCCGAACTCGTTGACGATGACGGCGTATTTCTTGCCGTGGTGTTCGGTCAGGATGCGGTTCAACAGCGTGGTCTTGCCCGCGCCGAGATAGCCGGTCAGCACGGTGACGGGGACTTGGGACATGGAAGGCTCCGATGAGAGGCGCTCAAAAACCGCGCGCCATCGCTCCAGTCAAGAGCCTTAGGTTATGGCGCATCAGAGCGATGTAGGTGGGCGCGGGGCCATCCTTTGTCGAGAGGGCGTCGGCGTAAAGCGTCCCGCCCAAAACGATGCCCGTTTCGCGGGCAACTTGCCGCATCAGCCGCGGGTCGGCGGCGTTCTCGAGGAAGAGCGCCTTGATGCCGGTTTGGCGGATGCTCGTGATCAGGCGCGCGAGCGACTTTGCAGAGGCTTGCTCGTCGGTCGTCGTGCCGAGCGGCGCGGTGAACGTCATGTCGTAGGCTGCCGCGAAATAGGCAAACGAGCCGTGCGTCGTAACCGCGTGGCGGCGCTGCAGCGGAATGACGACAAGCGCCGCGCGGATTTCGGCGTTCAGGCGTTGCAGTTCAGAGCGGTAGGCGGCGGCGTTCACTTGGTAGGCGGAGGCGTTCGCCGGATCGGCGGCGGCGAGCGCGCTTTCGATCGTGCGGACATAAGCGATGACGTTGCGCACATCCTGCCAGGTGTGCGGATCAGCGTGTTCATCATGGTCGTGAACGCCGTGCCCGTCGAGCGGCTTCAAGCCCTTCGAGGCGACGACGATATCGGCCTTCGAACCGGAAGCGCGCAGCAGCCTGTAAGCCCAATCGTCGAATGCTAGACCGTTCACGATCACGACGCGTGCTTGGGCGACAGTGCGGGCGTCGGCGGCGGTTGGTTGATAGACGTGGGCATCGCCATCCGGACCGACGAGCGTCTCCAGGTCAATCTTGTCGCCGCCGACGCGGCTGGCGATGTCGCCTAAGATCGAAAACGTCGCGACGACTTTGAGCCGTTCGCTGGCCGCGGCCGGCACTGCCGCGAACACGAGCAGGAGCACGTAGGCAGCGCCACGAAGGCTCATCGTTTGGCCTCGTGCGGATCGTGGAAATGCGGGCGCCGTAACCAGCGTGCGAGGAGGCCCGAGCGGGAACCTGCGATGATCGACGTGAGATAGAGTGCGGCCGCCGTCAAAACAACGGCTGGGCCTGACGCGACTTCGGCGTGGTAGGAGACGAGGAGCCCAACGAAGCTCGACAGGATCGCGAGCGCGGTCGCGACGATGGCGATGTGGGAGACGTCTTCGGACCAAAAGCGCGCGGCGAGTGCTGGCAACATCATGAGGCCGACCGCCATCAGCGTACCAAGCGCTTGGAAGGCGGCGACCAGGTTCAGGACCACGAGACCTAGGAAGACTGCGTGCGCCCAACCCCCGTGTGCACCGACAGTGCGTGCAAAGACGGGATCGAAGCATTCGACGACGAGGGGGCGATAGATCAGGCACATGATCAGCGTGCTGAAACTTGCGACGCCCGCGACGAAGAGCAGGCCCTGATCGTCGACGGCGAGGATCGAGCCGAAGAGAATGTGAAGCAGGTCGACGGGCGAGCCGCGCAGCGAGACGAGCATGACGCCGAGAGCGAGGCTTGTGAGGTAGAACCCGGCGAGGCTTGCGTCTTCCTTCAATCCGGTCGCGCGCGCCGTCAGACCTGCCAGCAAGGCGACGAGCAGCCCGGCGATGACCCCGCCGATGGTCATCGCGCCCAGCGAGAGGCCCGAGACCATGAAGCCGATCGCGACGCCGGGCAGTACGGCGTGGCCGATTGCGTCGCCCATCAGGCTCATGCGGCGCAGTACCAGGAAGACGCCGAGAGGGCCTGCGCCGAGAGCGAGTGCGAGACACGCAACGAGCGCGCGACGCATGAACTCATAGTCGGCGAAGGGCGCGATGATGAGGTCGTACATCTCAGGTACCCGTGTGGGCGTGAGGGTGAGAGCACGGATCGCGAGCCCAGCGGTCTGTCATGGCGCCGGCGCGCTCGATGTTCTCTTGCGAAAGCGCTTCGGCGGCGGCGCCCCAGGCTACGACTTCGCGCGCGAGCAGCAGCGCTTGCGGGAAGTGGCGGCGGATGAAATTCATATCGTGCAGAACGGCGACCACGGTACGGCCTTCGTCATGCCAGCTGCGCACGAGTGCCATCAGATCTTCGGTCGTGCGTTCGTCGACTGCTGCGAACGGCTCGTCGAGCAGAATGACCGCTGCGTCCTGCATGATGAGGCGCGCGAATAGAGCGCGGTGCCATTGACCAACCGAGAGCCCTCCGATTGGAGCGTGCGCGTAGCCGGACAAACCGACTTTCGCGATGGCGGCGGCGGCGCGGATGCGTTCGGACCTGCCGAGCGTGCCAAACGCGCCGGCGCGCGGCCAGGCGCCGAGCAGCACAGTTTGCTCCACCGAGATCGGAAAGCTGCGGTCGATCTCCGGCAACTGCGGCAGGTAGGCCATTTGGCGGGTGTTGAGGTGTCCCAGATCGATGCGGCCGTCGCTTACGGGAAGCAGACCCATGATCGCCTTCAACAGCGTGCTCTTGCCGGCGCCGTTCGGGCCCGCCACTGCGGTCAGCGATCCGGCGGCGAACGCGCCGCTGACGTGGTGCACCGCCGGTACGCGGCGGTAGGTCACGATCACGTCGGTCAGTGTGATGGAGGCTCCGCGCACTACAAGATCGCCCACATCACGCCGAGCCAAAGCACGGCGATCACGCCCGCCGCGAGGGCGAGGCGGGCCAGGACGCCGGTTGCCAGGAGATCGATCATTGCGGCGATGTTGAATCGGGAATGGCGCGCAGCTGTCAATGCAGTGTGGGCCCTTTGCCACAGGCGGCGTCCGGCTGATAACTTTGCCGACGGCTGATTCCAGCCCCTAGTGAGTGACGATGAGTGAGCATCCCGTGGACCGGCTTTACACCCAGGTCTTAGCGCGTAAAGGCGCCGATCCCGCCCGTTCGTACACAGCGAAGCTGTTGAACGAGGGCATCGCCAAGTGCGCCAAAAAGGTCGGCGAAGAGGGGGTTGAGGTCGGCATTGCGGCGCTCGCCGGTACGCCGCACGAACGGGTCGCGGAGTCCGCGGACCTGCTCTATCACCTGTGCGTGTTGTGGGTCGCGGCGGGGATCGACCCACAAGACGTATTCGCAGAGCTGACAGCGCGCGAGGGGCGGTCAGGGCTCGACGACAAGGCGGCGCGCAAGGGAATCGTGCGTTAGATCAACCCGGCTTCGGCGGCGAGCGACTTCAGCGACGCTTGCGGGCGCGGGCCGACATGCGAGATCACCTCGGCGGCGGCGATGCCGCCCAGCCTGGCGCAGACATCCAAAGGCAAGCCGCGAGCGTGGCCGTAGAGGAAGCCCGCCGCATACTGGTCGCCTGCGCCTGTCGTGTCGGCGACCTGGGCAACGGGTTCGGCGTCCAGGATGTGCACTTGCCCATCGTGCATAGCGACTGCGCCATGAGCGGAGCGCGTGATTGCCGCGGTCCTGCCCCACTTGCGGATCGCCTGGAATGCGTCGTTGAAGCGCTCGGTTTCGTAGAGCGCTTTGGCTTCAGCTTCGTTTGCGAACAGAATGTCGATGTCGTTTGCGAGCAACGCCTTGAACTCGTCGCGCCAACGGCCGACGCAGAACGGATCGGACAGCGTGAAAGCGACCTTGCGCTTTGCCGCTTTGGCGTGGGCGATCGCCGTGCGGATGGCCGCCTTCGTTTCGGGTGCGTCCCAGAGATAGCCTTCGATGTAGAGGACGCGAGCATCGGCGATGCTTTGCGCCGACATGTCCGATTCTGTGATGGCGGCCGCACAGCCCAGGAAGGTGTTCATGCTGCGCTGACCGTCGGGCGTGATGAGGATATGGCAGGAGGCAGTCGCGACCTTACCCTTCAAAGGCGCGCTGCCGAACGCGACGCCCGACTTGTGGATATCCTCGCTGAACACCTGACCCAGGCGGTCATCGTTGACCTTGCCGATGAAAGCCGCCTTGCCGCCGAACGAGGCGATGCCGACCATCGTGTTGGCGGCGGAGCCACCGGACGCTTCGATAGGGTTTTTCATGGTCCGGCCGAGCGTTTCGGCGCGGAAGGCGTCGACAAGCGTCATGGAACCCTTGGCAATCCCATGCTCGGTCAGGAACGCGTCGGTTGTATGCGCCAAAACGTCGACAATGGCGTTGCCTATGCCCAATACGTCGTACTTCGCGTCCTGCATCGATCTTGCCCTTTACCCTGAAGCGCCGGGCAGTATAGGCAGTGGCCCAGCTTCGACAATCGCGGGATTCGCCCGACGCATGCTTTCAAGTGCCGCAGCCGCATTCGGACAAATGTTCGACCGCAAGTTCCAGGGCGTGGTCTGGCTCGGGGCTGGCTGCACCATTCTTTTGTTCTTGGGGCTGATGCTCGTGCTTCAGTGGTCCGTGCGGTACGTGCCCTTTTTCGGCTTCAGCTGGATGCAGGATGCCGTTGCCATCATCTCGGGTGCGATGCTGACGATTGCCTTCGTGTTCATGGGCGCTCCGGTTGCGCAAGCGTTTGCGGGCATCTTCATCGACCGGGTCGCCGATGCGGTGGAGGCAAAGCACTATCCCGATTCGAAGACGCGCGCGGGCGCTTCTATGGGCGAGCTTCTTTTCGCGGGGCTTAGCTTTGCGGCCGTCAGTCTCGTGCTCAATTTGCTCGCCATCCCGTTGCAGTTCGTTGCGATCGGAATCGGGACACTGGTCGTGTTGTTCGTGAACGGCTATTTGACAGGGCGCACGTTTTTCGAGCTGGCGGCGCTGCGCCACATGGCGCCGCGCGATGCGCGGGCACTTCGGCGGAAGCACCGCGTCAGACTGTTTTTGGGCGGGGCACTGATTTCGTTCCTCGCCATGATCCCGATTCTGAACTTCTTCGTGCCACTGTTCGGGGCCGCGATGATGACGCACGAGTTCAACAAGTTGGTTCGGAGTTCTTGAGATGCGCAAGCTTGCGTTCTTTGCGGTATCGCTTGCTCTTGCGGGTTGCCAGACCATGGGGCTCAGCAGCGACGCGCCCAGCGAGCCGGCTGCCGAACAGGCGCAACCGGCTGTGACCCCGGGTCCAAAGACGCCGGCAGATCCGGTTGCGAGCAGTGGGATTGTCGGCATGGCGAGCGAGACGCTTCGCGCGACTTGGGGCGAGCCTTCGCTTAAGCGCACGGAGGCGGGCGCCGAGATGTGGCAGTACGGCGGGCGCGGGAACTGCACGCTGCTTGTGTATTTCTATGCGAACGGGTCCAACGTTATGACTGTGGCGCATGCGGAAGCGGTGCCCGGCGGGAGCGACGAGGCGGCGCTGGCCACTTGTGCAAAGGCTGCCGGCAAGCCTCCGCTTAAGCCAATCAGCTAGCGCGGGTTGTCGAAGGGCGCGAAGTCCTGCCGGCCTTCCACCTCACGATTGTGCTTCAGCGCCCAGTGCACACTTGGGAAGGCAAGTTCGTCCCACGGAATCTCCTCCCACGCGAATAGCTTCGTCTCAAGGCTTTCCGTGCCCGGTGCAAAGTCGGTGCTGGCGAGCTGCGCGCGGAAGATCAACTGAACCTGGGAAATGCGCGGGACCGAGTAAACCGCGAGCAAACGGTCGATCTCAATCTTCGCCATCGCTTCTTCCCAGGCTTCGCGCATGGCGCCTTGGACCGGTGTTTCCTGTTCTTCCATGTAACCTGCGGGAATCGTCCAATAGCCGCCGCGGGGCTCTATTGCGCGACGGCATAGCAGTATTCGTCCGTGCCAGGAACAAACGGCGCCGACAACGATTTTCGGATTCACGTAGTGCACGTGTCCACACTTCGCGCAGACGTCGCGCTCCAGGTTGTCGCCATCGGGGACGCGGCGAACGAACTCGCAACATGTGCTTGGCGCGGGAGGCGGAGACAATCTTTCGCGCATCAGGTTAGATTCCATTTTGCCGGTGCATGAGCCCGTTCGGTCACTTCCGCGTGCCCGGCGGATATGATACGGACACGGACGAATTCCGAGAGCGCCGCTTTAGGCGATTATTTCACCGGACCTCAGCAATGGCAAAGAGCTTCGACCTGGCGACGTCGCCCAGCCATCTGCTTCGCCGCACGAACCAGCTCGCAACCGATTTTTACGACGACGAAGCCGACGAATTGACGCAACGCCAACTTGCGGTTTTGCACGCGGTGGATTTGAACGACGGGATGAGCCAAACGGATCTCGTGAAGTTCACCGGTGTCGACCGGTCCACGCTCGCCGACATGATCATGCGCATGCAAAAGCGCGATCTTCTGTTGCGCAAGCGCACGGAGGAGGACGGGCGCGCGAACGCGGTGCGTATCACAGCGACCGGGCGGCGCGCCTTGCGTGCGTCGATGCCTGCGATGATTAAGGCAGATGCCGCACTACTGGACGCTTTGCCTGCGCGCTCACGTGCGGATTTCATCAAGTGCCTGACAGTGCTCGCCGTGAAGCACTCGGAAATTCTGGCCGAAGATCAGAACGGCAAGAAGAAGCGGCGCGCGAAGCGCTAGATGCTCACGCGTTGTCCGTGCGCTCGCTGCGTTGCGCGAGGCGTTCGGCGCGCTTCATGGCGCGCCAACTCACGATGCTCAACGACACGAGCGCGACGAGGCTGATGCCGTAGGCCGGCCAGACGAACGCGGCATAGCCGCCCATTTCCCAGAATCCGCTCATGCAGGCTCAGCCTCCAGGCCCATGCGTATTGTGCGCAGGCGGCGTTGTGAGATTTCCGTGCGCATGCGCACGAACAGAAGGGCGACGTAGAGCAGCGCGTAGGCTAGCCCCATGACGAGCAACGGCGTCAGCATCGAGGCGGGCATCGCGGGTCCGCTCGATCGAAGCACCGAGGCGCTTTGATGGAGCGTGTTCCACCAATCGACGGAGAACTTGATGATGGGGATGTTGATCGCGCCGACGAGCGCCAAGATCCGGGCCGCGCGGGCGGCGCGGGTCGGCTCTTCGATCGCGCTCCAAAGAACGATGTAGCCGAGGTAGAGGAAGAAGAGGATCAGTACCGAGGTCAATCTGGCATCCCAAACCCACCAGGTGCCCCACATCGGCTGGCCCCAGAGCATACCGGTGACGAGCGCGAGCGCCGTGAAGACCGCGCCGATCGGGGCCGAGGCTTTCGCGGCAACGTCGGCGAGCGGGTGCTTCCAGATGAAGGCGACGGCGCTTGCGATCGCCATCGATGCGTAAACGCCCATCGCCATCCAGGCGGCCGGCACGTGCACGTACATGATGCGGGCGGCATCGCCTTGCTGATAGTCGCGGGGCGCCACGAACAGGCCAAGATAGAGGCCGGCGATCGCGAGCAGAATTGCGACACCGAAGGTCCAGGGCGTCAGCCGCCGCGCGAGGCGGACGAAGCGTTGCGGGTTTGCGTAGGCTTGCATGCGGTCCAGTGTAATGTTCGAGGATTACGGTCGCCACGGCTAGTCTTCGTTGAGACGCAATGCCGCGGCGGCAGCGATCGGGCCGACCACCAAGGCAACGAGCGAACAGGCTGTGAGGAACATGAGCGCTTGACCGGACGCGGTGCCGGCCTGAGCGGCGGATACGGTGCTGGCCCCGAAGATCAGGAACGGGATGTTCAACGGCAATACAAGGATCGCGAGGACGATGCCGCCGCGCTGCACGCTTGCGCCTAGTGCGGCGGCTGCCGTTCCAAGGGCACTCAAGCCCAGTGTGCCGATGAGCAGGGAGAACGCCAGCATCGGCAATGCGGCCGCGCTTAGATTCAACATCGGGGCGAGGATCGGCGCGAGCAGACTGATGATCAGCCCCGACGTGATCCAATGCGCGCAGATCTTCGCGAGCGCGACCAATTCCATCGGCAGCGGCGACAGACGCAGCAAGTCCAGGGTTCCGTCTTCCGCATCGGGTTGAATGACGCGCTCAAGACCGAGGAGCGTCGCCAGCAGCGCCGCGATCCAGAACAGGCCCGGCGCCAAAATCTTGAGGTTCGCCGACTCGGGGCCTAATCCGAGCGGCGTCAACACGATAATCAACGCAAAGAACGCCGCGGAAAGCGCCGCGCCGCCGCTGGAGCGGAAACCCAGCACAACGTCATGCCAGAGCAGCGCGCGAAACGTCCTCATGCGCGTGGCCCCAGGTGGATCGTGCGGGGGTCGCCAAGGAAGGGCTCGTGGCTTGCGGCGATAATGATGCCACCCTCTCCCAGATGCTTCTCTGCCGCCGCGTTCAGGCGGGTCTTCGATGCGATGTCGAGAGCGACAAGCGGTTCATCGAGCAGCCAGAGCTCGCGCTTCTGCAACGACAGGCGCGCAAGCGCCAAGCGGTGACGCTGACCGGCCGACAGCATCCCGCCGCTGTGGTCGGCCAAGGGGCGCAGTGCCCAGTCGTCCAGCGCGTTGTCGACGCCCGCTTTCGGCGCACCGAGGATTGCTGCGTGGAACTCCAACGTTTCGCGTACGCGCATTTGCGCGCGTACGATTCCAACGTGACTGACGAAGTGAAAGGCGCGGTCGCGCGCTTCGTCCGTCAGGGGTTGTTCGTTCGCGCCCAAGAGGCGCAGACGCCCGGCCACCGAACCGAGAAGACCTGCAATCACGCGCAACAGCGTCGTCTTGCCGCTTCCGTTGGGGCCGTGAAGGATCAGCGCTTGGCCGGGGGCGAGTTCGAAACTCACGTGGCGAAAGATCAGCCGCTCGCCGCGAAATGCTGCCAGACTTTCGGCGATCACGCGCATCAGATGTCCGAGAACGAGCCGCCACGGCCCTTGCCCGAGGCGAAGCGTGCGGCGCCCGCGGCTGCGCCACCCCCGATCAACGATGCGACGCCGTGGTCGAATTCGTTCGCCATTGCTGCTGCGTAGTCCATGTCCCATTGCTGATAGGCGGATAGACGGTCGTGGCGCATGCAGGTCTGCGGAAATGCTGCGAGCTCGGCGGCGAGTTTTTCTGCGGCTTGGCGCGCGGTGCCTTTCGCAACCACGCGGTTGATCAGACCGATGGCCAACGCTTCGGTTGCGCTCACGCTACGGCCGGTCAAGATCAGATCCATCGCGTGGCCCATGCCAACGAGACGCGGCAAGCGTACCGTCCCGCCATCGATGAGCGGTACGCCCCAGCGGCGGCAAAACACGCCGAGGATCGCATCTTCTTCTGCGACGCGCATGTCGCACCACAGGGCAAGCTCGAGACCGCCCGCCACCGCAGGCCCCGCGATCGCGGCGATAACAGGCTTCGACAGGAGGAAGCGGCTGGGGCCCATGGGGCCCGTGTCTTTGAGAATATCCAAGCCGGGCTTGGGGGCTTCGGTGCGATTGCCGTTGTTCTCGGTGATCGCCTTTAGGTCGGCGCCGGCGCAGAAGGCCCCGCCTTTGGCGTACAACACCGCTAGGGCGGCGCCCGGGTCACGGTCGAAGGCG
>CAYXQB010000100.1:0-10822 GCA_964466435.1 uncultured Flavobacteriaceae bacterium
CCGTGATCGATATTGACGCCAAGGCGCAGAAGCCGGCTCATTTCAAACCCCTACTCCCCGGCTTCACCGCTGGTGTTCCCGCCAAATGCTTCGGCAACTTGTCCGGCTCCCAGGATGCCACCTTGATGCGCGCGAGCGGGATGAACGGCACATCGAACTTCGCCGCCCCGCCGGAACGGTCGATCAGCGCCGCGAGCGCCAACACCTTCGCACCCGTCTTTTGCACCGCTTCGATGCACTCGCGCGACGACAGGCCGGTGGACACGACATCCTCGACGATCACCACGTTCATCGTCTCGTCGAGATGGAAGTTCCGCCGCAGCTGAAACACGCCGTCCTGCCGCTCGACGAACATCGCGGGCAGACCCAAGTGCCGCGCCGTCTCGTAACCCGGGATAATCCCACCGACCGCGGGCGAGACGATCGCATCGACCCGCTTCTTCACCTTCGTCTTGATGAGGCCGGCGAGCGCCTTGCACAGTTTCGCGGTGCGCTTCGGGTACTGAAACACCAACGCCTTCTGCAGAAACGTATCGGAATGCCGGCCGGACGAGAGGATAAAATGTCCTTTGAGCAGCGCGCCCGCTTTCTGGAATTCACCGAGCACTTGTTCAGGCGTCATGAGCAGTTAGTTCCTTTTCCCCGTGTGGACGATCGACACCGTTGATCGACGGCGACGCGCGCAATCCCGTGACGATATCGGCGAGGTGCTTCGCATCGCGCACCTCGACGTCCACAAGCATATCGAACACCAAGGGCGCGCGCCCGACGATTTTGAGGTTCGTGATGTTTCCGCCGTGCTGCGCGATCGAGTTGCACATATTGGCAAGCGCGCCGGCTTCGTTGTTGACCGCGACTTTGAGCCGCCCGACCTGCACCTCGTTCGCCGCATCCGGCGACCACTTCAGGTCCAGCCAGCGATCCGGCTGATCCTGCTGATCGACAAGCCGGTCGCAATCGATCGTGTGCACGACGACGCCTTGACCCTGCGTAATGACGCCGACGATACGATCGCCGAAGAGCGGCTGACAGCACGGCGCCAAGTGATACCCAAGTCCCGGCGCCAAGCCCTCGATCGGAATCGCGTTCGGCTTCGGCTTGCGCGAAATCCAATTCGTCCAGCTGGTGAGCGGCGACTCTTCTTTGAGCCCCGGGAACACCGCCCTCACAACATCGGCGGCACCGACGAGACCTTCCGCCAATTGCGTGTAAACGTCGTCGGCCCGCGCCAGCTTCAACTTCTTCAACGCCGCCGTCAGCGACTTCTCCGAGAACTCCTGCCCGGCATCGCGGAACGCTTTTTCCAGGATCGCCCGGCCCATCCGCTGATGCTCGAGTTTTTCCGCGTTCTTCAGATACCGCTTGATCGCAGAACGCGCCTTGCCCGTCACCACCATCTGCTCCCAAACGGCAGACGGCCCCTGCTTCGGCGAACGAATGATCTCGACGTTGTTGCCGTTTCGAAGCTTCGTGGACAGCGGCACGTGCCGCCCGTCGATCTTGGCGCCCACGCAAGTGTCGCCAACATCGGTGTGCACCGCGTAGGCGAAGTCGATCGGCGTCGCCCCACGCGGCAGCGCAATCAACTGCCCCTTCGGCGTGAAGCAGAACACCTGGTCCTGGAAAAGTTCGAGCCGCGTGTGCAGCAGAAACTCTTCGGGCGTGTCGCCGACCTTCAGCGACTCGATCAACGAACGCAGCGACTCGTAAGCATCGATGTTCGCGAGCGGCTGCCCGCTATTGAGCTTGTCCTTGTAGCTCCAATGCGCCGCGATCCCGCGCTCGGCGATTTGGTGCATCTCTTCGGTGCGGATCTGCAGTTCGACGCGCTGGTTCTCGGGCCCCACGATCTCGGTATGCAGCGAGCGATAGCTGTTCGTCTTCGGCAGCGAGATGTAATCCTTGAACCGCCCCGGCACATGCCGCCACGTACTGTGAATGACCCCAAGCGCGCGATAACAGTCCTCGACCGTGTTCACGACGAGCCGAAGTGCAAAGATGTCCGACAGCTGATCGAACGTCAGCCCCTTCTCTTCCATCTTGCGCCAGATCGAGTATGGCTTTTTTTCTCGGCCGCTAACCTCGGCCTGAATGCCGTACTCCGAAAGCTTGCGCTTCAACGTCTGGGACAGCCGTTCGGTCACCGCGCTCGTCGCTTTGCGGAACTCGGCCAAGCGCTTCATCACCGACAAGCGCATCTCGGGATTGATTTCTTCGAACGCGAGATCTTCGAGCTCGTCGCGGAAATTCTGCATCCCCATGCGCCCGGCGAGCGGTGCATAGATTTCCATCGTTTCGGTCGCGATACGCTTGCGCCGGTCTTCCTTCTTGATCGAACGCAGCGTACGCATGTTGTGCAGCCGGTCGGCGAGCTTGACGAGCAGCACGCGCACGTCGTGGCTCATCGCCAACATGAACTTGCGGAAGTTCTCCGCCTGCTTTGTTTCTTCCGATTGCAGCTCCAGCTTCGAGAGCTTCGTCACGCCGTTGACGAGATCGGCAATCTCCTTGCCGAACTGCCTATGGATTTCCTCGTAGGAGGCTTGAGTGTCCTCGATCGTGTCGTGCAACAGCGCGGTAACGATCGTCGCCTCGTCGAGATTGAGGTCCGTCAAAATGCCGGCGACTTCCAGCGGATGCGAAAAATAGGGATCGCCGGAATCGCGCTTCTGATTGCCGTGCGCCTTGACGCCGAA
This sequence comes from uncultured Flavobacteriaceae bacterium, assembly GCA_964466435.1. Lineage (GTDB taxonomy): Bacteria > Pseudomonadota > Alphaproteobacteria > Micropepsales > Micropepsaceae > SZUA-430. The sequence goes on from CAYXQB010000100.1 coordinate 2,697, forward strand.
CACATAAGCGCGGTTCAGCAAATCCTCGTCCGCATCCGGCGCGTAGGCTTTGACGCGTTCGACGAGCTCGAACTGCCGCATCATGGGACGGAACTCCTCATGACGCGGCGCTTGTATTGGAGAACGGAAAGCCGCCCCTTTGGCGGCACAAGGACGGCCAGTTTGCCTGGTTTAAACGTCCCCTTCGTCAACCTCTCCCACCACCTCTGGCCGCTTCACATCCGAGTCGGCGCGCATGCCGCGCGCATATTCGGCTTCCGAGATGTTCGCAAACTCCGGCGCATCGGCAGCCTCGGCCATGGCGGCGCGTTCGGCTTCCGGCTCGTCGGTTTCGATGTGGCGTTGCAGGCTGAGCAAAAACTCTTCGCGAAGGCCTTCGGGCTTGATCTTCTGTGCCGCGATCTCGCGCAGCGACACGACCGGGTTCTTGTCGTTGTCGCGATCGACCAACAGCTGCGAGCCTGACGTGATCGAACGCGCGCGGTGTGCGGCCAGCAGAACCAGCTCGAACCGGTTCGGGATCTTGTCGACGCAATCTTCAACGGTAACGCGAGCCATCGGGCGCGAGCATCCTTCGCATGAGGGTGAGAAATAAAATTAGCGTGCTGCGCCTGCGAAAACAAGGGCAAAACCGCAGTTTTCAGGCGTCCCCAAGCCGTTCGAGCCTCGCCTCCCCAACATTTCCGAGCAGCACGCCAATGGGCTCCCCCGTGTCAGGATGTCGCCACGCGGGTGCAATGTCGGCGAGCGGCCTTAAGACGAACGCCCGCTCATGCATACGCGGATGCGGCAGCATCAACTGCTCGGCATCGCTGACCAGGCCTCCATAGTCGATCAGATCGAGGTCCAGCGTCCGAGGTTCGTTCGGCCTCTTTCGCACCCGTCCGAACGCCTTCTCGATCGCAAGAAGCGCCTTCAGCAACTGGCCCGGCAGAAGACGCGTCTTAACTTCGGCCACCGCGTTGACGAACGGCGGATCGGCGGGATTGGGCCAGGCCTCTGACCGGTAGAACGGCGACACGGCCAGGACTTGAATCCCATGCCGCGGCATCGCCTCCAGGGCTTGCCGGAGCGTCGCTTGGGGCGGTCCGGCCGCAGACGGCACATTCGCGCCCAATGCCACGTAAATCATGGAATTGCTTTCACCATAGTGTGTGGATTCAACCGATTTTCACGCGGGCTGGAAAGTGCAATAGTTAGTAAGGGACTTTGGGGGACATATCCTTGATCAACGCACGCGTTCTAGCCGCATGCCTGGCGGCCGCTTTGCTCGTGACCGGCTGCGCGACGACGGCAGCCGAAGGGCCGAAGGTCACGCGACCGAAACTCGACCCCAAATCCGACGCCAATCCATTCCCATCGACCTATAAGGCCCTGCCGTCGACCCCGACCGCGCTGACCGGAGCGACGATCTTCACCGGCACCGGCGAAAAGATCGAGAACGGCACCGTGTTGATGAAAGACGGCAAGATCGAAGCCGTTGACGCGAGCGTTTCGGTTCCTGAGGGCTACACGGTGATCGACGCCAAGGGCAAATACATAACGCCCGGCATCATCGACGCGCACTCGCATCTCGGCGTTTACGCACAGCCCGGCGGCAACGCGCTCTCCGACGGCAACGAAGCGACCGGCCCAAACACCGCCGAGGTCTGGGCCGAACACTCGATCTGGCCGCAGGATGAAGCCTTCAATGCCGTGCGCCGGGGCGGCGTCACGTCGCTGCTGATCTTGCCCGGCTCCGCGAACCTGTTCGGCGGCCGTTCGGTCACGCTGAAGAACGTGCCGTCGACGACAATGCAAGGCATGAAGTTTCCCGATGCGCCCCACGGGCTGAAAATGGCCTGCGGCGAGAATCCAAAACGCGTGTACGGCTCGAAGAACCAGCCGCCGGCAACGCGCATGGGCAACGTCGCGGGCTATCGCAAAGCGTGGCTCGACGCGTCGAAATACGCGAAGAAGTGGGAAGGCTACTATGCGTCCGAGGGTAAAAGCGAAGCGCCCGACCGCGACTTGAAACTCGACACGCTTGCGGGCGTCTTGAACGGCGAGATCCTGGTTCAGAATCACTGCTACCGCGCCGACGAAATGGCGGTCATGATCGATATCGCCAAGGAGTTCGGTTACAAAATCGCCGCCTTCCACCACGGCTCTGAGGCGTACAAAATTGCCGACCTGCTTGCGAAGGAAGGTATCTGCGTTGCGACCTGGGCCGGCTGGTGGGGTTTCAAGATCGAGTCGATAGACGGCATCGAAGCGAACGCCGCCCTCGTGCACGCGGCCGGCGGTTGCACCGTCATCCACTCTGACGACGCCATTCTCTCGCAACGTCTGAATCAAGAAGCTGCTGCAGCACTGGCGGCCGGCCGGCGTCTGGGGCTGAACATCTCCGAAGGCGAGGCCATCACATGGATCACGGCCAATGCGGCCAAGATGCTTGGCATCGCCGACAAGACCGGCTCGCTTGAGGCTGGCAAGATGGCCGACGTGGTGCTGTGGAGTGCGAACCCGCTTTCAGTTTACGCCAAGACCGAAAAAGTCTTCGTTGACGGCGCCGTGGTCTACGACCGTAACGATCCAAAGCTCCAGCCGAAATCCGACTTCATGGTCGGCCAACCGAAGGGAGGCGAATAATGACCCGCTTCGCCATCCTCCTCGCGCTCTTCGCGCTCGCCTTCGCGCATGCGGCCGCGGCCGACACTGTCGCGATTACGAACGCCCGCATCCACACGATGGGCAAAGCCGGTGACGTTCAAGGCACCGTGCTGATTCACAATGGCTGGATCGCCCAAGTCGGCTCCCGCGTGCACGTCCCGGCGAACGCGATCGTGATCGACGCCAAAGGCGGCGCCGTAACGCCGGGCTTCTTCATCGTCGGCACGAATATCGGCGCGATCGAAATCGATCTCGTCAACGAAACGAACGACACCGCCACCGCAAACTCGAGCCTGAGCGCGGCCTTCAACATCGCCTACGGCATAGACCCGAATTCGACAGGCATCCCCGTCGCACGTCTCGGCGGCGTGACGCGCGCGCTGGTGACCCCCACCTATGCGCAGGCCGATGGCCGAGAACTCCTGTTCGCAGGCCAAGCCGCCGTTATCACGTTGGCGCAGGGCGCGAACCCGGTGACGCGGTCGCGCGTGGCACAAGTGCTCGAACTCGGCGAAAGCGGTGCAGCCCGCGCCGGCGGTGCGCGTGGCTCCGCGATCACGGCCTTGCGCGCCGACCTCGACGACGTGCGTTGGTACGCCCGCCGCCGCGGCGCCTACAACACCGGTGGCACGCGCGAGTTGCGGTTCACGAAGGCTGACCTCGAAGCACTCATTCCCGTCGTGCGCGGCCGCATGCCGCTCATCGTCGGCGTCCGCCGGGCCGCCGATATCCGCGAGGTCCTCAAACTTGCGCGTGAATACCGCCTGAAGATCGTGCTGGCCGGCGCCGACGAAGGCTGGTTGGTCGCCGACGAAATCGCCCGCGCGCGGGTGCCGGTACTGCTGAACCCGACCGCCAACCTTCCGTCGAGCTTCGAAGCCCGCGGCTCCACCATGGAAAACGCCGCTCGCCTGCACGCCGCAGGCGTCACGATCGCGATCGCCAACGGCGACGGCGGCCACCGCGCCCGCGAAGTCCGCTACAACGCCGGCAACGCCGTTGCCCACGGCCTGCCGCACAAGGCTGCCCTAGCGGCGCTGACGATCAACCCGGCGCGCATCTTCGGCGAGACGAAAGTGGGCTCGATCGAACGCGGCAAACAAGCCGACATCGTGGTTTGGACCGGCGACCCGCTGGAACCCACCAGTCAGCCCATCGCGATCCTGATCAAAGGCGTCCAGCAGCCGATGGACTCGCGCGCCGAAGAACTGGCCCGCCGCTACCGCAACCTTGGGACGCCATTGCCGCCAGCGTATAAAGATTAGCAAAACCCGGGAGCGCGGGCTTCCAGCCCGCTCTTCCAAACTCAAAGATCGCACGAAGTCAGTAAGGGCGGGCTAGAAGCCCGCGCTCCCAGGTGAGCGAACCCACAACCTCACTCAAAGACAAACTTGAGCTGCACCTTCACGCGCTTGTCGCGAAGTTTGGCGACATCGCGAGGGCGGTAGCGCCACTTGAGCGCCGCCCTCACCGATTCCTCCTCAAACCAATCGACTGGGCTCGCCGCCACCACGCAGGCCTTACGTACGGAACCATCGTTGGAAAGCGTCAAGAGAAGGTCGACCTATCCCTCAACAGGCGTGTAGCTCTCGCGCAACGGAAACGCGGGTGGCGCGTAGGTCGAAGGCTTCACACTCCAGGTCGGATTTTTGATCGCGACCGCGCGCTCCGCCTCGGTGCACCACAGGCGACCAAACTCGGATGGCGCTGCGTCCACGAAAGTCGCAAGCGTCAAGTTCATTGCAAGGAAATTCAGCAACCACCGCATGGCGTCAGTCTACTGCATCGCAAAGCCGACGTGCACCTTCATACGTCGATCGTGTGACGCAAGCGTCGCGACATCGGCCGGCGCATAGCGCCATTGCCGCACGGCTTCAACCGTCACCTGCTCGAACACGCCATCCGGCGCGCTCGCAAGCACGCAAACACTGGTGACCGCACCATCCGCATCGAGCATCACAAGCAGATCGACAGAACCGCTCGCCACGCCTTTGACGGTGGGTTCCTTCGGGATCACGAACGTGGTGGGATTGAAGGTAGATACCGCCTGCTCGCGAAGCGCCTCGCGCTCATCGTCAGCGCACCACAACGGCGCATCGTCGGCCCTCGCGGCACCCGCCGCGAGCAACCCAACGCTCAGTGCTAACGAAATCGCGCTCAGTGCCCGCTCGACGGATAGATGAACCGCCGCCAGGTTGAGGCGTTGCGATCGAACGGCGACCATTCCTTCTCGGGAAGAGCAAGCCGGTCGGCAACCGCGAAGAACACGGCCGGGTTCACGCCGAGCCCGCAATGGCTGACCGACGAATAGACCTCGATATTGTCCGTGTGCTTTGTCTTCTTCTCGACGCACATCTGCCACGCGACGACGCCGTCGCCCTTGGAGTAGATCGCGGTCGTCGGAATTCCTTTGGGCGCCGCCGAGAGATTGTCAAACGCCTCTTGCATCGTCTGCGGGTCGAGATCTTGCCCCGTCACCGCTTGATAGATCCGCCACACATGATTGGCGCGCGGGTTCGCACCGAACGGCGAACCCATCGTGATCACCTGGCGCACGTATTTCGGATAGCGCTTGGCCAGTTCGCGCGACATGATTCCGCCGAGACTCCAACCCACAAGGCTGACCTTGCGCTTGGTCTTGCGATAGACGGCTTCAAGCCGCTGTCCCAGAAGTTCGCCTTCCGGCCCGATCGCATGCGGGCCCAGATTCCGCCCGAGGCCCCAGCAATGCGTGTCGTAGCCCTTGCTGGTCAGAAACCGGCGCAAGGGGACTGTCGTTCCACCGCCTGCCAAAAATCCGGGCAATACCATGACCGGATGCCCGTCACCTGCTGGCGCGAAACCAAGCAGCGGAGAGGCACCCTGAAGGCTGAGGAAATCGCCGACCGCGCGTCCGGCCTCGGTCAAGGCCAGAAACATTGAAGGCGGCTTGATTCTCTCAACGCCAAGCGACGCAGCGTCCACAACGGCCATCTTACTGCCCCCGCTACTTGTGCGAGTCATCACACTCGACACACCTTAGAAGCTAGGAGCAATGCAGGGCACTTGCCAAGCCCGCCTGGCGAAACAAGCAGCGATAAATCAAAGGGTTGCATCGGGTACAATCGTCCGCCTAGAGTCGTCTCCAACAATAGAGATAGGGCGCAGTTGCTGCGGCTGCGAGGGATGGTTTCGATGTCGGACGGCTATGGCACCGTCGAATCGCGCCGTGGGGCTTGGGAAAACCGTATGTCGAGGCGCGAACGTAAGAAGCTGGAGACCCGCCGCCGCATCCTGGATGCAGCCTTACGGTTAATGGACGACAAGCCTTACGATCAAGTGCGCATTGAAGACATCTGCACCGAAGCAGACGTCGCAAATGCCACGTTTTTCCTGCACTTTCCGAACAAGTCAGCGCTGGTCCTCGCCTACAACGAAGACGTCGCGGCAAAGATTGAAGAGAAGCTGGGCGCCGACGGACTGGATGCCGCCGGCAGGCTTCAAACGCTGCTCAAGGTCTATCTCGCCGAGTGGGGCACCCACAGCCACCTCATGCGCCAGATCGTGCTCGAGCTGATTTCGCAGCCCGCCTCCGGCGCGACGTTCAACGAGGTTTCACCAGGCCTCCTGAGCCTGGTTGGGTCCATCATTCGCGATGGCCAAAAATCAGGCGAGTTCAGCCCAAAAATTGAGCCGGAAACTGCGGCTTTGGCGCTGGTAGCTGGCTGGAACGCCCATGCCATTACCTGGGCAAAAACCGGCGATACGAAGCGTAGCGCGGATGCGCATTGGCAGACGCTTGAGGTCTATCTGGACGGTCTTCGGGCGCGCGACGGACTGTCGCGCCGTCAACTCTAGTCAGTTTAAGTCCACGAATAATCAACATTTTTCGCAGAAATTGAACGGTGACAGAATGTCATCGATCACTTTTGTGCAATGCACCATTGAACCAGACTCCATTTTCTTATATGCACCTGCGAACAGGTGAAAGCGGGAAACAACCCGCACCGTCTGGCGTTAACCCATCGATAGCGTGATCATTTCTTTGGGCCTGAGAGTCAATTCGGCAACAGACCAGCGAACGCACCAGGGCAGGAAGACATGGAACAACTCTCTCCGATGGATACGGGGTTTCTCTACCTCGAAACGCCACGCACGCCGATGCACATCGGCTCGATCGCCATCTACGACCCCTCGACCGCGCCGAACAGCTTTGTGCGCTTCAAAGACATTTTGAGCCACATCGAAGAGCGCTTGCACCTCGCCAAGAGCTTCCGCCGCAAACTGGCCAACGTGCCCTTGAGCCTCGACTATCCGTACTGGGTCGACGATCCGGACTTCGACCTCGAGTATCATGTACGCCACATCGCGCTTCCCCAGCCGGGCGACTGGCGCCAGCTCTGCATTCAAGCCGCGCGCCTGCACTCGCGCCCGATGGACCTCTCGAAGCCGCTCTGGGAATTCACGGTCATTGAAGGCCTGAACAACATTCCCGGCGTGCCGAAGGGCTCCTATGCGATCGTCTCGAAGATCCATCACGCTGCGATCGATGGCGTCTCCGGCGTCGACATCATGAACGCCGTACACAGTCTTGACCCGGTCGGCGCCGTGAACCCACCGGACCGTGCGTGGATCCCCGAGCGGACGCCGACCTCGGTCGAACTGCTCGCCCGCGCGCAGATCAACACGTTGGCCACCCCAGTCCGCCTCGCGCGTCTCGCGGGCGACGTGGCGCCCGGGTTGCTGAAGTCCGCGATGGGCCTAATGCGAGGCAACTTCCACACGACCATCGGCCGCGTGCCGCGCACACGCTTCAACGGCTCTGTGACGCAGAACCGCGTCGTGGACGGCCGCGACTTCTCGCTCTCCGACATCAAGGACATTCGCGCCCGCTGGCAAGGTGCAACCGTGAACGACGCGGTCGTCGCGATCGTCGGCGGCGCAATGCGCAAATATCTGAAGGGCAAGAGCGAGCTTCCTTCGGAATCGCTGGTCGCCATGGCCCCGATCTCGGTCCGCGCGAAAGACGAACGCGGCGCACTCGGCAATCAAGTCGCCGCACTCCGGAAGCGCTGGCTCATCGCGGCGTACCTTCGCGGCGAGTACGACGGAGCCTACTGGGGCGTGGGGAGTTGTGTAACGAGCTATGGCCCTACGGCAGGGTATGGCGAAGCGACTGCCGCACGCTTCATCGCCAAGGTCCGAACGGACCTCGACGCTTTTCGCGACGCCGAAATCGCGACTCTTGAGAACCACGGGTATTCGCTCGCTGAGGCGGCGGTGCAGGCACATCTTCCCCACTTGGTCACCATCGCCGTTCCATTTGCACCGCCGCATCCAGGCGTATTTTACGATGCAGTCGCTCAGCAGAGACTTTCGACGAGCCACCGGTTATCGGTCCTAGGCCGACGCTGAGGCAACAAGCAATGCCGTCGGCGTGAACTGAACATGGGCGGCGCGCAGAGACTTCGAACCCGCAACTCGAGAAGACGGAG
>CAYXQB010000101.1:0-10758 GCA_964466435.1 uncultured Flavobacteriaceae bacterium
CGATGAAGCACTCGGGCGCCTTGATGTCTTCGAGGTTGATGCCGCCGAAAGTCGGCCCGAGATAGCGCACGCAGTTGACGAACTGATCGACGTCCGACGTATCGACCTCGAGGTCGATCGAGTCCACGTCGGCGAAGCGCTTGAAGAGTACGGCTTTTCCCTCCATCACCGGCTTCGAGGCGAGCGGGCCCAAATCGCCCAAACCTAAGATTGCAGTGCCGTTCGAAATGACGGCGACGAGGTTTCCCTTCGCGGTGTAGTCGTAAACTGTGGATGGATCATCCGCGATCGCGAGCACCGGGACCGCCACGCCCGGCGAATATGCCAAGCTCAAGTGACGCTGCGTTTCCATCGGTTTCGAGGGCACGATTTCAAGCTTGCCAGGCTTGGGTTGGCTATGAAACAGAAGGGCTTCTTGATCCGAAAAGGGACGCTTTTTCGACATGGACCTGCCGTTGTGTTCGCGCGGGGCGAGGCTGCCTCACGCGGGGCCGTTTGCTCTGAGAGTTGAATACAGGTCGCCCGCAGGGCGGCACAAGGGGGCTTGCCCGTGACCGCTCAGGCCGCCGCACACGTCGAACGCGAGGACGAGCGCGCTACGCCGATGATGGCGCAGTATCTCGCCATCAAGCGGGAACACGCGGACTATCTGCTGTTTTACCGGATGGGCGATTTTTACGAGCTTTTTTTCGACGATGCCGTGAAGGCGTCGGCTGCGCTCGACATTGCTCTCACAAAACGCGGCAAGCACAACGAGACCGACATTCCGATGTGCGGCGTGCCGGTGCATTCGTCCGAGAGCTATTTGCTGACCTTGATCCGAAAGGGTTTCAAGGTCGCCGTTTGCGAGCAAATCGAGGATCCAGCGGAAGCGAAAAAGCGCGGGGCCAAATCGGTCGTCGCGCGCGCCGTCGTTCGCGTCGTGACGCCGGGGACCCTGACCGAGGACCAACTGCTGACGGCGCGGCGGCACAATTATCTTGCGGCGGTCGCGCGTGCGGCAGGCGCCTATGCGGTGGCGTGGGCCGATATCTCCGACGGGTCGTTTCATGTGGCGGCCGTCGAATCTGCGATGTTGCAGCAGATGCTGGCGCGTATCGATCCTGCTGAGTTGCTGGTTCCGGACGCATTGGTTGGCGAAGATCAGATCGCAGCGCTGGTGCGCGAGATGGGGGCGCGGGCAACGTTGCTGCCGGCGCTCAAGTTCGACTCATCCGTCGCCGAGCGGTTGTTGAAGTCGCAGCTGAATGTGGCAGCGCTCGATGCGTTCGGCAGTTTTTCACGCGCTGAGATTGCTGCGGCGGGTGCGCTTCTCGGCTACTTGGAGTTAACGCAGAAGGGAAAGCTCCCGGCGCTGTCGCCGCCTCGCCAACAGGCGCAGACGCATGTCATGGCGATGGATGCGGCGACACGGCGAAATCTGGAGCTCGTGCAAACGCTCGCCGGCGAGTTTCAGGGGAGTCTGCTTGCCAACATCGATCGCACGTTGACGGCCGCGGGTGGGCGCGAGCTGGCGGAGCGGCTGCTGTCGCCGCTGACGGACGCCGGTGCGATCGGGGCGCGTCTCGACGGCGTCGATTACTTTGTGCGTAATGCGGGTGCACGGGATTCGACGCGCGGCGTGCTCCGGCGGATGCCGGACATGGCGCGCGCGTTGTCGCGGATCAGCGTCGACCGCGGAGGTCCGCGCGATTTGGGTGCTGTGCGCGATGCGCTCGCGCTCGCGGGTGCACTGTCGGAGGCGGTTTCGCGCGTGGGCGGCGGCTTGTCGGCGCTGCCGCATTCGCTCGCGCTGGAGCTGAAGCGGCTTGCGGAGACGCTTGTGGCCGTTCGCGGACTGGCGGCGAAGCTCAGCCGCGTGTTGGGGCCGGATCTGCCGATGCTGGCGCGCGACGGCGGTTTCGTTGCACTGGGCGCGCATGAGCGACTCGATCAGGCACGTGCGCTGCGCGACGATGCGCGGCGGGTGATCGTCGAACTTGAGGGGCGCCTCAAAGACGAGACGGGGATTTCGTCGCTGAAAGTGCGGCACAACGGCGTGCTCGGCTACCATATCGAAATCACGTCTGCGAACGCGGAGAAGTTGAAGACGACGGAGGCGGGCCGCGCCTTCATTCACCGCCAAACGACGGCGCAGGCGCAGCGGCATACGAATGCGGCGTTGTCGGAACTTGCATCAAAGATCGCCGACGCGGCGGGCGAGGCGCTTGGGATCGAATTGCAGATCTTCGACGAACTCGTGATCGAGGTTAAAGCGGCGAGCGGGGCGCTCGTCGAGGTCGCAGGCGTCGTGGCGCGTCTGGATGTCCTTGCCGGCTTGGCCGAACTTGCGGTCGAGGCCGACTTCGTTCGGCCGGTAATCGTGCCGGGTCTGGCGTTCAAGATAACGCGTGGGCGGCATCCGGTGGTTGAGGCGGCGCTGAAGCGGCAGGCGCAGGGGTTCGTCGCGAACGATTGCGACTTGTCTGGTGACGGCGTCGGGCGGCTTTGGCTTGTTACGGGGCCGAACATGGCGGGCAAGTCGACCTATCTCCGGCAAAATGCGCTGATCGCGATCTTGGCTCAGGCCGGGTCGTTCGTTCCGGCCGCAAGTGCGGAAATCGGAGTCGTGGATCGCTTGTTTAGCCGCGTCGGGGCAGCCGACGATCTGGCGCGAGGGCGCTCGACATTCATGGTCGAGATGGTCGAGACGGCGGCGATCTTGAACCAGGCGACGGAGCGGTCGCTCGTGATCCTCGACGAGATCGGACGCGGGACGGCGACGTTCGACGGCTTGTCGATTGCTTGGGCGACGGTCGAGCGGTTGAACGGGGTCAACCGTTCGCGCACGCTGTTCGCGACGCACTATCACGAGTTGACGGGGCTGGCGCAGCGGCTCGACGGCGTGGCGAACGTGACGGTGCGCGTCAAGGAATGGCAGGGCGGGATTGTGTTCTTGCACGAAGTCGTGCCGGGTGCAGCAGACCGCTCTTATGGCATTCAGGTTGCGAAGCTTGCAGGGTTGCCGGGCGACGTGCTCAAGCGCGCGCAGGATGTGCTGCATGCGCTGGAACGTGGCGACAGCGGCCGGCGGGCAAAGACGATGGTCGATGAATTACCGTTGTTTGCGGCTAGCGCGCCGTCGCAAGCTCAGTCGCGCGAATCGGAGGTCGAGGCGCGACTGAAGGTCCTCAACGTGGACGAACTTAGCCCGCGCGATGCGCTGCAGCTGCTCTACGACCTCAAGGCGCTCGCCAAGGAGTGACGACATGGAAGGATTTCAGACTTCGGACTTGGTTGCGGTTGCGTCCGCGGCAATCTCGGTGCTGGCGCTGGTTCTGAACATCGTCATCACGTCGCGGCAAACGCGGGTGAGCGTCGAGAACTTCAAGTTCAACAACGATACACAGCTGATGAGTTGGGCGAACCGTGTCGTTGTCGCGATGGCAGAGGCGTATCATTTGAACGCCAAGACGGACGTACATGCGCTGGCGACGACCTTGTCGGCACTCATCGATGAAGGCCGTTGGTTCTTCCCGAACATCGGCAAGAAAGAAACCGACCACGAGAAACCGGGCGCCTATCGCGGAACCCGGCAAGCTGTGCTCGATCACATTGTCGCCGTTTACAACGCGGTGGTTGCGATGCCCGGGGCTGGTGCCGCGTCAGAGCAGCATATGGCCGCCATTCACGAGGCGCGGCGTCACTTCGTCTCGGAGATCCAGCATGCGGTCGATCCTCGGCGGCGGGCATGGGTGATGGACCGGTTCAGGAAGTTCTAGAAAATCGTCCTGTTGGGGAAATGCGCCAGCCGACTCACTTGCAAAGTGCGTAAGAATTCCGCTGGTGATCGTTTCGCAATGCGGCGACTGTTTGTACACTCCGGATGACTAGGTGTGGTCTTTTGGGGTGTGTTCAATGGCGGCGCGCGTTTCGTCGAGGATCCGTCCGGCGGCTGTCTTTGCGTTGGCTGTGGCGCTGGCATTTTCAGCGGCAACGGTCGATGCAGCGGCGCAGGCGGTCAATATTCCGAGTCTTTCGGGTCTGATCGAAAGGGTGAAGCCCACCGTCGTTAGCGTGTCAGCCAAGGTGACTTCGGGAGGTAAGACCGGCACATCTTTGGGCTCGGGCTTCGTGATCGATGCGGACGGCTTCGTCGTTACCAACGCGCACGTCATTCAGACGTCGAGCGATGTTGACGTCACGTTTGCCGATGGCACGAAGTACAAAACGCGCGTGATCGGCCGCGATCAGGCGACTGATGTTGCCTTGCTCAGGATCGACGCGGGCCGCAAGTTTCCTTTTGCTACGTTTGCGGACTATGAGCGGGTGAAGGTCGGCGATTGGGTGGTCGCGATCGGAAATCCGTTCGGTCTCAGCGGAACGGTGACAGCCGGCATCGTTTCGGCGCGCGGTCGCGACGAGGTTGGGGATGCCGCATTTACGGATTATCTGCAGATGGACGCGGCGATCAATCGCGGCAACTCGGGCGGACCGACATTCGATCTGTCGGGGCGGGTGGTTGGTATGAACACGCTCGGCTATCCGACGGCGCGCGGCGAACTCGCAAGCGGCATCGGATTTGCCATTCCCGCATCGACCGTTCAGCGCGTGGTCAGCGATTTGCGCGCGACCGGCTCCGTCAGCCGCGCGTTCTTAGGCGTGCAGATCGAGAGCCTAAGCGAGGAATCCGCGAAGGCGTTGGGCCTTCCGAATTCGAACGGTGCGCTCGTTGCGGAAACGGTCGACGGCAGTCCCGCGCAAAAGGCGGGGGTCAAGCGTGGCGACGTGATCTTGAAGATCAACGGCGAGCCGGTTAAGGACAATCGCGATGCTTCGCGCAAAATCTCGACCTTGCAGGTGGGGCAGAGTGCCACGTTCACGATTTGGCGCGACAATCAACTGATCACGATCACAGTCACCGTCGCCAAGCGCGAGCAGGTTGCGCAAGCCGATGTCCCGGCGAGCGCTGGTAGCGCGGTCGAGTTTAAGACAATGCCGCTCGGCATGGGGCTTGCGGCGATCACGGCCGACTTGAGGTCGATGTTTGCGTTGACAGCGGAAGCGACCGGCGTGCTCGTCACGCATCTCGATCCGGCGAGCGAGGCGGCGCTCAAAGGGTTGCGGGCGGGTGACCGTATTGTAGCGGTCGGCAGTTTGGATGTCGGTTCGCTGAGCGACATCAATACTGCAATCGCAAAGGCGCGATCGCTGAAGCGGTCTTCGGTGCTGCTCTTTGTCGAGACGCAGGCCGGCGGCAAGGCTCACGTTCCGTTGACGTTGCAGGCGAACTGACTTGGCGAGAGCGGCGAAGCGGCGGTTGTTCCCAGCGGATGGCGGGTGTGCGTGCGGTCTCGTGCGCTTCCGCATGATGACAAAGCCAATGTTCGTGAACTGCTGCCACTGTACGTGGTGTCAGCGCGAGACAGGGTCGGCGTTCGTGATCAACGCCATGATTGAGACCGATCGCGTGAAGCTTTTGAGTGGAACGCCGGAGGTTGTGAAGACGCCTTCGAACAGCGGGAAAGGGCAGAAGATTGTGCGCTGCCCGGTGTGCCGGATAGCCGTGTGGAGCCACTATGCGGGGGCGGGGCTCAAGGTCGCGTTCGTGCGCGTGGGCGCGCTCGATCATCCCGATCTTTGTCCGCCGGATGTGCACATTTTCACGTCCACGAAGCAGAAATGGGTGCAGCTCGCGGGCGACGTGCCGGTCATGAAGGGCTACTACACCCGCGAAAAGCTCTGGCCGGCGGACAGCCTGAAGCGGCGTGCCGCGTTGATGGGCGAGGCTTGACGCGGCTTTGAACGCGGCGGCGCGGGTGCCATAGTGGGCGCATGACCGCGAACGATCTAGCCGCTTCGCTTGCAGCACTTGCCGACAAGCACGCCGCCGATTCCGTCAAGCTGAAGGCGGCGGCGCTTCCGTTGTTGAAGCAAGCGTTGGCGGACGCGCGGGCGCGAGCGCGCGATTACCTCGATGGCGGCGGCTCCGGCCTTGGGACGGCAAAGCTTCTTTCCGGCGGGATCGACCACTTGGTCAGGGCTCTCTACGACTTTACCGCAGGGCATGTGTTCACGGCTCAAAATCCGACGGACTCGGAGCGCATTGCCGTTGTGGCCGTCGGCGGCTATGGGCGCGGGACGCTGGCGCCCGGATCGGACGTCGATCTTCTGTTTCTGCTGCCGTTCAAGCAGACCGCCTGGGGCGAGTGCGTGGTCGAGTTCATGCTCCACTTGCTTTGGGATCTCGGCCTCAAGGTTGGACACGCGACACGGTCGATCGATGAATGCGTGCGTCTGGCCAAGGCCGATCAGACGATCAGAACGGCTATTCTCGAGACCCGGTTCCTGTGCGGACAGGAGAACCTGTTCGGCCAGATGAAGGCGAAGTTCGCCAGGGAGGTCGTGACAGGCTCGGGCCGCGGCTTTGTCGAGGCGAAGCTCGACGAACGTGCGCGGCGGCACCGGGGGCATGGCGAGAGCCGGTACTTGGTCGAGCCGAACGTCAAGGATGGCAAGGGCGGCTTGCGAGACCTGCACACGTTGTTCTGGATCGCGAAGTACCTGCATCGCGTGGAAGATACGTCGGAGCTGCTGAAGACCGGGCTCTTCACCGCCGACGAGTTCAAAGCGTTCTCGGATGCGGAGGAATTCCTCTGGCTCGTGCGCTGTCACTTGCACTTCTTGGCCGGGCGCGCCGAAGAGCGCCTGACGTTCGACATGCAGGTCGACATCGCCAAGCGCCTGGGCTTCGAAGATAAGGGAGGCGAGCGCGGCGTCGAGCGGTTCATGCAGCGCTACTTTCTGGTGGCCAAGACGGTCGGCGATTTGACGCGCATTTTCTGTGCAGCGCTTGAGTCGCAGAACCAAAAGCCGTGGCCGGTTTTCGGAAGCTTCATTGCGGGCGTCGGGCGCAGACGGCTCGATGCCGAAGGGTTCTTTGTCGAGCAGGGGCGCGTGAACATCGACGGCCCGGAGGTGTTGCGCAAAAATCCCGTCAACCTCTTGAGCTTATTCAAGATTGCGGACGACAAAGGCGCTGACATTCACCCCGACGCGCTGAAGCACGTGACGCGGAACATTTCCCTCGTCGACGACAAGCTTCGCGCCGATCCGGAGGCCAATAGGCTCTTTCTTGAGGTTTTGTGCTCGCGACGCGATCCGGAGCGGGCACTCAGGATGATGAACGAGGCCGGCGTGTTCGGGGCGTTCGTGCCCGACTTCGGACGAATCGTCGCGAAGATGCAGTTCAACATGTATCACCACTACACCGTGGATGAGCACTTGATCCGCGCGATCGGCCATCTCGCGAAGATCGAGCGCGGAGAATACAAGGACGAGCACCCGGTTGCGAACGAGGTCATTCACAAGGTTCTGTCGCGCGAAGTGCTCTACGTCGCGATGCTGTTGCACGACATCGCAAAGGGTCGCGAAGGCGACCATTCGGAGGTGGGCGAGGATATCGCACTTTCGCTTTGTCCGCGGCTTGGCATGAAGCCGGAAGAGACCGAGACGGTTGCGTGGCTTGTACTCAATCACCTGGTCATGAGCGACGTTGCGCAAAAGCGCGATCTCTCCGATCCGAAAACCATTCGCGACTTTGTTGCCGTCGTGCAATCGCCGGAGCGGTTGCGATTGCTGCTTTGCTTGACGGTCGCCGACATTCGCGCGGTCGGGCCTGGGGTGTGGAATGGCTGGAAGGGCCAGCTGCTCAGGCAGCTTTATTGGGAAGCCGAGGCGCAGATGCTCGGCGGGTTCAGTGCGACAGCCCGGCCTCAGATGGTCGAGCAGGCCAAGACCACGCTCGCCAAACGCCTCGGCGAATGGCCGGATAGTCTGCGCGAGCGCGCGTTGTCACGGCATTACGATCCTTATTGGCTCGCGCTCGATACGGACATGCACGAAGAGCAGGCAAGGCAGATGCGGGCTGCGGATGAAGCGGGGCAGGGTGAGAAGACGTTCAGCATGACCGCAAAGACCGACGAGTTCCGGTCGGTGACGGAAATTTCGATCTTCACCGGCGACCACGCGGGGCTGTTTTCGCAACTGGCCGGGGCGTTTGCGCTGTGCGGCGCCAACATCGTGGATGCAAAGATTTTCACGACGACTGACGGTATGGCGCTCGACTTGTTCTCTATCCAGGATGCGGAGGGCAGGCCCTTCAGCGATCAGCGGCGTATCGACCGCATGCGCGATACCGCCATGCGCGTCTTGGGCGGAGAGGTCGTGCCGCGGTCCGTGATCGACGCAAAACAGGTGAAGCGGCGGGAAGAGGCATTTAAGGTGGAGCCGCGGGTGCTCGTCGACAACAGCGCGTCGGATTCGCATACGGTGATCGAGATCAACGGGCGCGACCGGCCAGGCTTGTTGCACGATCTCACGCGCGGGCTGCACGTGGCGGGGCTTTCCATTCACTCGGCGCAGATTGCGACCTATGGCGAGCGGGCAATCGACGTTTTCTACGTCAAGGACGGGTACGGGCGGAAAGTTACGCATCCAGCCCGCATCGACTCGGTCAAGGCCGCGCTGCTTCAGGCGCTTGGCGACGGCGGCGTTCGAGCCCAGCGCAGCGCGGCGCAGCAGGCCAAAGGTTAAGGAATTCCAGGTACTTGCGGGTCCGTCACGCTTCTGGGCATAACCCGGTCGCTTTGATGCTACCTTGGACTTGATGACAATGAGCGAACACCAACCCCTTGTGTTCTCGGGGATGCAGCCCACGGGAAATCTGCATCTCGGCAACTACCTGGGTGCGATCCGCAACTGGCTCAAGCTTCAGGAGCAGTATCGCTGCCTCTACTGCATGGTCGACATGCATGCGATCACAGTCGACTACGATTCGAAGCAACTCGCGCAAGCGACGCGCGAAGTGATGGCGGCTTACATCGCGAGCGGTGTCGATCCGAAGCGCTCTATCGTGTTTGCGCAGAGCCAGGTGCGGGAGCACGCGGAGCTTGCGTGGGTGTTCAACTGCGTGGCGCGGGTCGGCTGGCTGAACCGCATGACGCAGTTCAAGGACAAGGCAGGCAAGAACGCCGAGAAGATGAGTGTCGGGCTCTACACATATCCCGTGTTGATGGCCGCGGACATCTTACTCTACCGTGGAACGCACGTGCCGGTCGGCGACGATCAAAAGCAGCACGTTGAGCTCGCCCGGGACATCGCGCAGAAGTTCAACAACGATTACGGCGTGCCCGGCTTCTTCCCGGTGCCTGAGCCGATCATCCAAGGCCCTGCGACGCGCATCATGAGTTTGCGCGACGGCAAGGCGAAAATGTCAAAGTCCGATCCCTCGGACTATTCGCGTATCAACCTCACGGATGACGCGGATACGATCGCAACGAAGTTCAAGAAGGCCAAGACCGATCCGTTACCTCTACCGGAAACGGAAAAGGAGCTTGAGGGCCGGCCGGAAGCGGACAATCTGGTCTCGATCTATTCGGCGTTTTCCGACAAGAGCAAGCAAGCGGTTCTGGACGAGTTCAAGGGTGGCCAATTCTCGACGTTTAAGGGGGCGCTTGCAGATCTTGTTGTTTCGAGGCTTTCGCCGATCGCGGGTGAGATGCGGCGCCTACTCGCCGATCCAGCGGAGCTCGATCGGCTGATGCTGCAAGGTGCCGACCAAGCGCGCGCGATTGCGGCGCCGGTCATGGCGGAGGTGCGGCGCGTCGTGGGGTGGGTCACTTGAAACGGCGCAAGTTTCTCGTCCTCGTCGACACGTCGCCCGAGCACAAGAAGGCGCTGCGCTATGCAGCCCGGCGCGCCCAGCATACCGGCGGCATCGTCTCGTTGCTTGCGGTGGTCACGCCCGCCGATTTTCAGCACTGGCGCTCGGTCGAGGATGCGATGCGTGAAGAGGCTATGGAAGAAGCCGAGCGCATGCTGCACGAGGCGGGTGGCGAGGTGAATCAACTGACCGGCATCATTCCCGAAGTCATCGTGCGCGAGGGGCAGCCGCGCGATGTGCTGATGGCGTTGCTTCACGAGGACGCGGATATTTCGATCGTGGTGCTGGGCGCGTCTACGGGACGCGAGGGGCCAGGACCCTTGGTTTCGCTGGTTGCGCAACAGGCGCAGCTCGCCTATCCGATTCCGGTCACGATCGTACCGGGTGGTCTGAGCGACGAGGCGATCGACGCATTGGCTTGACTTGCGCGCCGCGGGCCCAAGATTGTTTCTACTAGCGAGGTTGCCATGTTTATTCAGACGGAATCGACGCCCAACCCGGCGACACTGAAGTTCTTGCCGGGACGTAGCGTGCTCGCCGAAGGTGCCGCCGATTTTCCGACGCGCGAGTCGGCGCAAAAGTCGCCGCTGGCGCGGCGGCTGTTCGATATCGACGGCGTCGGCGGTGTGATGTTCGGTCCCGACTTCATCACGGTCACGCGCGCGAGCGGCGACTGGGTGCAACTCAAGCCCATGATCCTGGGTGCGATTATGGAGCATTTCACGCAGGGGCTACCTGTTATCGAAGGCGAAGCGGTGCCTGCGGCCACGCGCGAAGAGTATGACCCGGCGGACGAGGAAATCGTCGTTCAGATCAAAGAGTTGCTTGAGACGCGGGTCAGGCCTGCGGTTGCGCAGGACGGCGGCGACATCGTGTTTCGCGGGTTTGAAGCCAAGTCCGGCACTGTGTTCTTGAACATGCGCGGCTCGTGCGCTGGGTGTCCGTCGTCGACGGCGACGCTAAAGAACGGCATCGAGAATATGCTTCGGCACTACATTCCCGAAGTCAACGCAGTCGAAGCGGTTTCAGCTTAGAGAAGGGGTGTTCATTGCATC
>CAYXQB010000102.1:0-10658 GCA_964466435.1 uncultured Flavobacteriaceae bacterium
CTTGTTCCAGAACTGCCCCGCGAGATAGAGCCCCTGCGCCGACATGATCTCCCACGCACTCGTGGGCAGCGTCCCCCACGGCGCGGACGGCGCGAGCAAGACGATCGCGCGAACCGGCAGCCGCGTCGCCACCATCTGCGCGATCAGCCCGCCCATCGAATGCCCGATCAGGATCGGCGGCTCGCTCAACCCCCGCACCAGCTTCTCGATGTCGTCCGCATAGTCGAGCGTGGAGGTGAGTCCCAGTTCGCGCGGCGGCCGCACGCCCGGCGCAAAGTCGTGATGCCTGAGCGTCGGCGTCAAAACCTTGTAGCCGTGCATGGCGAACAGCTGCGCGTAGGGCTCCATCGCCCAAGCCGCGCAGAACGCGCCGTGAATCAAAACAACGGTCGAACTCATGCGGTGAGTCTACCCGGGCTTGGCGAGGTGGCGAAAGGCTTCAACAACTTGAACGTAAACGTGGCGCTTGAACGGCACGATCAAGTCCGGCAATTCGTCGATTCCGACCCAGCGGAACGCGTCGAATTCCGGCGGCCTGTGGTGTTTCAGGTTCACATCCCGGTCCGTTCCCAGGAAGCGCATGGCAAACCACTTCTGCATCTGCCCCCGGTACTTGCCCTTCAGTGCAACCCCGACCGCCTCCGGCGGCAAGTCGTAGGTGAACCAGTCCGCCGCCTCCGCCAGCACGCGAACCTTGGTGATCCCCGTCTCTTCCTCAAGTTCCCTGAGCGCCGCTGCGCGAAGCTCTTCGCCGTCGTCGACGCCGCCTTGCGGCATCTGCCACGCTTGGCCGAGTTCCTGAAAGATCCGCCGCCCCACGAACACGCGGCCCTCGGCGTTCAGCACCATCACGCCCACGCATGGCCGGTAGGGCAGCTTGCTCGGATCGGTTTTCGTCACGGATGCGGCGCCGCCGGCTCGCTGCTGGCGGGAAGCTCCTGCGGCGCCGGCGCCGCGGGCTTCGGCGTCGCGGGCTTTAGCGTCGTCGTCGTCCGCTTTGTGGTCGTCCGCTTCGGCGGTGTCGCGCGCGGCTGTGTCCGCGTGCGCGACGCGAGGCGCGCCTTGTTCGACGCGCGAGGCTTGGCCACAGCAGCCTTTGGCGTCGGCTGCGCGACGGCCGCAAGCGGCAACGGCGCTTCCGCCGGCGCCGCGCCCGCAAGCGCCGACACCGGCACAAGCACGATGCCCTTCGCCTCAAGCCCTTCGATCCAAATCGACACCCGGTCGATCGTGTTCGGCAGCGCGCCCGCAACGCCGATCGCAACGCCCCGCTTCTTCGCCGCCACTTCGAGCGCGGCAAGCTGCGCATCGATCGCCTCGCGTGACGGCGTCTTGTCGATGACGCTGTCCGCCCGCGCGAACGGGGCGTTCATCTTGGCCGCAGCCGCCGGCGCCAGCGAGTCCGTGCCGGCGCCCGCCTCGACGAAGAAGAGCCCGCGCTGTGCCGTCTCCGCCATCACCAGATGCGCCTCGTCCTTGCTCGCAAGGAATGTGTCGCCGAACGCGTTGATCAAGCCCGCATATCCCGTCGTGCGCGACATCAGCCATTGCAGGCGCAACGCGTTCTTCCGGTCCGCATCCGTCGTCAGCGTGTGGAGCCCCGTTTCGGTCGTCGACCGCTCGTCGCTCTCCATCGGAATCTCGAGCAGAACTTCATGCCCCTTGGCGCGTGCCGCCGCGACGTCGGCCGCGACCTCCGGTCCTTGCGGTGTGAAGGCAAGCGACACGTCGGCGGGCAGCCGGTTCAACACCGCATCCGTCAGCGCCTTGCCGAACCCAAGCCCGCCGATCACGACCGCAATCTTGGGCCGCCGGTCGGCAATGAGCGTCGACGGACGCGAATACACGGCCATCGGCTTGCGCCCGTCATCGGCGATCCGGGGCAGGGGCCCCGACGGCGACATCTCGACCAGCGAAAGATCTGCGCTCGCCGCCGCCACGGGCTTCGGCACGCCGGCCGGCGCCTCGGCAATCGGCCCGCCGACGCCCGTCCGTTGTTCGAGACGCATCACCTGCTTGGGCTCGCCGCCGTCCCCGTCGCCGATCAGCGAGACGATCCCGATCGCGACCAGCACGAGAAGCGCCGCGGCCGCCCCGATGGTTCGGGGCAGGCGCCGCTTGTCGAGGGCGCCCACGACCTTGGCGGTCAGCGCGGGAATCCACGTCAAGGACATGCAAGAGCGCTCAAGAGGTTTCAGGCGCCGGAAATGTGCCCGCCCCCCCTCTGTAGTGCAAGGAAATGGGCCCATTGCGCCAATATCGCGCAAGGTTTCGCGCGAATCCCGGCCCCAAATGCTGTCAGAAGAACCGGTCTGGGAACTGCAGCGCCAACTGCGCCTTGGCGGCGTGCCACTCGCGCTGCGGCCGCTTCCATTTGCGCCGGGCGTCCCGCGCAACCAGATACATCAGCGTCGCCGCTTCCTCGGGCGACGCCGACGTCTTGCGCCGGTTCAGCGCCTTCTTGAGCGCGCGCCGCAAACCGTCGGCCGCGAACGTCGACGTCATCACGCAGCGCACCTCCGGCGCGATCGCGAAGAACGCCCTGAGCTCCCCCCAGTGCCGCTGCCAGATCGGCACGATCGAGGGGTTCTCCTTGGCCAGAGCGCCCGCCGCAAACGCGTCGAGATTGGCAAGGGCCTCCGCCTCGCTCCGCGCACCGTGCACGGGCCGCAGCGCCTTGGCGATCGTGCACCGGTTCTTGCAGATCGAAAGGTCCTGCGACCGCCTCACGAAGTCGCCCACATGAGGGATCGCCAACGCGTCCGGAAAAGCACCTGCGAGCGCCCCCGAAAGGCCGTCGCCCGATCCGGCGAAATAGATGATGTCCTCGACACCGCGATCCTTGAGATCGTCAAGCACACGGCCCCAGAACCCGTCTTCGTCTTTCTTCTCGAACCAAAAGCCCAGGACATCCTTCGGCCCATGCGCCTGAAATCCGATTGCGATGTGGCAATTGCGGCTTTGCGCGCCCGTCCCGTCGCGCCACTTCACGCGCAGACGCTCGAAGATGACGATCGGATAGCACGGCTCCAGCGGCCGCTCGCTCCAGTCGGCGGCCTCCGACGCCAAGTCGGCCAGCGTCGCCTTGACGAAGGCCGCGGAAATTTGCTCGCCCGCATACATGGAAACGCGGCTCTGAATGTCGGCATCGCCGTACCCGCTGGCGTGCAGGGCGAGAATTCGCTCGCAGATGTCGGGATGGCGCAGGTTGACGCGCGCGAAAAGCGCCGGCGTGAGCCGGGCAGGGGCCGCGTGCTCGAAGCCCCAGGCGCCCGCGACGCGAAGCGCGGGACGAACAATCTTGGCGCCGGTTGCGGCGCGCGCGGTGCGGCTCGCGATCAGCTGTTCGATGAGACCGTTCCCAAAGCCGATGGTCCGTTCCGCCGTTTGCACACGCATGTCTCGAACTCTCTCGCTGGCCGGTTTGGAGGAAAATGGGGCGGGCGGATCAAGCCCGCCCCAAGTCACTGATGCTTGGGTGCACTTAGGGTATTTTCAGTTCAGGTCGATCGTGGCCCGCCGGTTTTGCGGTTCTTTCACCCCGTCGCCTGACTGAACCAGGAGCTCGGACTCTCCCCGGCCCGCCGCCTGAACGGCGTCGGGCGAGATGCCGAGACGTGTCAGCTCGTCCTTGACCGCGCCGGCACGGCGCAAGGAGAGAGTTTCGTTGTAGGCGTTCGAGCCCACCGTATCGGTGTGCCCCACGACGACGATGCGCGCCGAACCTTGCGCCTTCGCCGAGGCCGCCGCTTCAGCCACGACGGCCTGCGCTTCGGCCGTCAAGTTCGACTTGTTGAAGCCGAAGAAGACGATGAACTGCTTCACGATCGCGGGCGCCGGCGGCGGTGGCGGCGGAGCCGGTGCGGCGGCCTGCGGCGCCGGATCGTCGTACCCGTACCGGAAGCCGAGCGTGATCGCGTGCTTGATGACGTCCGACTCGCCTTCCACGATGATCGGACCGACCGTCGTGTCGTAAGCGCCGACATCGGCGAACAAGACCCGATAGGTCAGCGCGTAGTCCCAATGATCGTTCAAGCGGTAGGCGAGGCCCAGAATGCCTTGCGCGGCCGGAACGACGTCGCGGCTATCGACGCCGGTGTGATCCTTGAAGCGGACGTTGTCGATGCCGAGACCGGCCCCGATCACAAAGCTCCAGTTGCTCGACAGCGATGTCGGCGCCCAGAGCAGGTTGGCGAACCCGGTGATCTCGCGCATCTCGCCCATCGCCGCGGGCGCCGCGTTCAGCTCGCTGATGTTGTTGTCGCGAAACCCGGCTTCGACTTCGAGCCGAAGCGACGGCCCGTTGAACTGATAACCGGCAACGGCGAGCGCAACCCAACCCGGATCGAACGTGTACTCGTTCGGTGTGCCTTCAAGCGGCATCTCGTTGACGAACGAAACGCCGGCATCCATGCCGAAATACCAGCCATGCCGATCGGCGGCTTGTGCCGCACCGGCCCAAAGGCCGATGGACGTCGCAAGCAAAGCCGCATTCCTCGTTCTAGAAATCACTGTCTTAACCCCCGTCATATTGAAATCCCCTGCATTTGTTTGGGCCCCGGCGCCGATTTGGCGGCGCCGGAAGCCGTTGCCCCTACATCTTCACGCGCACGCCCAAGAAGTAGCGGCGTCCAAGCCCGTCATACGTGTCCGGCTCCGTACTCCAACCGGTTGGCGTCGCCGCGAAGGCGGCCGGTCCGATGAAGACGTAGTTGTTGGCCACGTTGCGCACGCCGCCATAGACGGAAATGTTGTCCATGATGTCGTACGTGCCGCTGATATCGTGGAACCACTGCGCCGGAATGGACTCCGGCGCGAGGTCGCCGGCTTCATCGACGCCGTTCGCCGAACTCATCCATTGCGACGACCACGACAGCGTCAGATCGCCGAACGCGTACACGGCCCCCACGCTCACCTCGTCGTCAAACACGCCGACTGATCCAACGAACGCGGTGCGCTCAGCATCGGGCGTTCCTGGCAAGACGGTGTTGTCGAGCGTATTGTTGTGCTGCCAAACGCCGGAAAGCGACAGCTGGCCATAGTCCTCACTATCCGAACCGCCAAACAGTTTGGCGACCTCTAGATTGTATGCGGCCTGCACTTCGAAGCCGTCCGTCTCGATCTGGTTGATATTGGCCGTCTGTACATTGACCTCGGTCAGCGCGCCGTTCAGGTCGCGCGTCCAACCCACAGGCCCGCCCGGAGTTTGGGCGCAGAACGGACTTGCGCCCGTATCGACGCCACCGGGGCCGATGGCGCCGGGCGTCTCGAAGCACAAGTCCAACGTCTTGTTACGCGTGACCGCTGCGATCGCATCGTCGATATCGACGCGGAAGTAGTCGGCCGAAACCGTGAGGTTCCCGAACCAATCGCCCCAGAAGTCAGGCGTGATTACGATGCCGAATTGCTGCGAGTCGCTCTTCTCCGGTTGGAGGTCCGGACTCCCTTGTCCAAACCCGCCCGTACCCTGCAGCTCCGGTTGCGTCAGGACGAAACCGCCGGGCGTTGCTGCGCGCGCTGCGATGGCCGGAATTGCAAGGCAATTCGCGATGACATTTGGGTCCGTCGGCCCGCCGGCCAGCGGCACCGGCGTCCTCAGGTTATTGCAAGGATCGGTTACGACCGCGAAGTTCTCGTTCCCCGCGGTGAACAACTCTCCAATGTTGGGTGCGCGCACGGCGCGGGCCATCTGGCCGCGCAGTCTCACGCCCGCCGTTGGAATCCACTCCGCATCTGCCGACCACGCCATCGTGAACCCGAATGACGAGTACTCCGAGGCACGGATTGCGCCGTGGACGTTGAACTCCTCCACGAGCGGCAGATCGCGCAGCAATGGCACATCGACTTCGCCGAAGACCTCCCAAACATCGAAGGCGCCGCCGGTTGGAAGCGTTACGTTCGACGTATTCTGTCCCGAGCGCGTCAACGCATCGGGAAGGTCGTGACCCTCCTCGCGCCTGTACTCGGCGCCGACCGCAGCATCAACTGCCCCAGCCCAATTCTCGAAGACTGTACCGGTCGCGCTCATGTTGACGACCAGCTGGTCTTGTTGAAGCGTCCGGTACACCGGTGCTGAAAGCCAGGCGATCTGTTGGGGTGTCCAAGTGCCTGGCGTCCGCACTGGAATGAACAAGTTCACAGGTACGCAGCCGTCGCCCACCGCGATCGGATTGGCGCAGATGACGTCCTGAGGATTTGTGAGAGGGTTGTTGTCAAGGTCGGTATTGAGGTCCACGACGTTCAGCGACTCGCGCATGTTCGCCTCGTTGACGCCGCCGCCTTCGCTGATCTGGTTCTGCGTCGTCCGGCCATAACTCACCGACGCTTCATAGTTCCACGACCCAAGCGCTCCCTCGATGCCGCTGACGAAGCGACCGTTGGTTGACTCGAAATCATTTCCGCGGTTGCCGATCTCGGTCATCCGCCGTTGAAACCCGATGACGGCACCGGGAATCGCCATCAACTGGTTCACGAGCACGGGCCGAGCCAGCAAGTGCGGATTTACGATGCCGAAACGCGTGCCCAGTTCATCCAACAGCGCGCGGGGTATGTACGGGTTGTTGGGCAGAATGCCCGCGGGGATCCCCAGCGCGGCCGCTTCTTGCTCGGTAAAGTCGCCGAAGACGTTCTCGCTCGCGAGCGGGATTGGTTCAAACTCTGCTTCGCTCGTTGTGTTGGTCCACGCCACCTCGGCGAACACGCGGTGCGTCGGCGCGATCTCGTAGTTCACCTGGCCGCTGAACTGATAGCGGTCCGATGGAACCAGATGCAGCCGCTGGGCGTTGCGGTTGAAGCCGTCGGCGCCTACCGCCGCGCGGACGGTGACGCCGTCGACGTGGTCGATCACGCGCTGCACCGAGGCTGCCGCAGCCGCGTTCGACAGACGAAACCGGCCGCCCTCGCTGAAACCGCTGAAGACCGGACAAATCTGCGTGAAGGCGCTGCCGCCGACGAACAGGCCGCTCAGGCAATCGACGGGATCCCGCGACACTGCGTAGGCCGGCCCTTGGTGGCTGTAGCCGAGGCTCAGCACGGCATTGCCTTTGTCGTCGGCAAAGTTCCCGCCGATGGTGGCGGTAGCGCGATAGCTGTCCGCGTCGGGATACGTTTCTGTGCCGCCGGCCTGGAAGTTGGCGGTCATCCCTTCGAAGTTCTTCTTCAAGATGACGTTCACAACGCCGGCGACCGCATCCGAGCCGTAGACGGCGGACGAGCCACCCGAGAGAATATCGACGCGCTCAATCAGTTCCGTCGGGATCGAGTTGAAGTCGACGACCTGGCTCAGCGGAAGGCCAGCCACCACGCGCCGTCCGTTGATGAGCACCAGCGTTCGGTTCGAGCCCAGGTTGCGCAAATCCAGCGTGTTCACGCCGTTGCCCGTGGTCACGAAGTTCGAGTTCGCAGACGAAAGCAGCGGAACGCCTACGATCGGCAGATCACGCAACACATCGACGACGTTCGCCTCGCCCGACAGTTCGATCTTTTGTGCGTTGACCGACTGCGTAGAGACGTTGTTTTGCGTGTTCGGCTGTTTGATGCGCGTGCCGGTTACGGTCACCTTCTCGACCGTGTCCGCGCTTTGCGCGACCGCTGGACTGGCTACGATGCCCGCCAACGCAACAAAACTTGTAGTCGCCAAAAGAATGCGGCGCATATTCATCGTCTAAACTCCCCACCGTTTCGCCGCGTGTTGCGGCTCTCCCCACTGATCGGCGGCGGCATCTCTGTGTCCCCCGCGCGCCGTATCGATCGACAATCACGTGGCTCGCTCCGTAACGAGCCGTCGCGTCTCTATTTCTCACTCGGCGCGCGCGAATTGCTACGGGGAAGTTGTGATGCACCGCGCTTTCGCGGACGCGAGTCGCGCGCAAATCACAGGCCAGTTTAATTCGGTGACATGATGCCAGTTTCGCGTGGAAGCGGTCCAGTTCCGAGAGTGTAAGTGGATCGGTGGAAGAGTCTCTGCCTTCACGTTGGAGAGATCTGGTTTGCATGCGATCGGCGAAACTGGTTCGCCGGTCGCAAAGGCGTGAACTGGCTCGGCGTTGCGCGATTGCGTCTGGCCTTAGCAGCGCTTGAGACGAATGCGCCCGGCGAAATAGGGTGTCGTCGCGAACGCGTGAACTGGTACGGCGTAGAGCCTCGCATCTGGTCCTTGAGGTCGCGCGCACGCGTGGCGCGTGCCACCAAGGTGACGGTCTTCAGACGTCGATTGGTGCAAGCCATCCGTTGCGACCGGCGGCCGGTTGCAGCGAGGGTCGCTTTGGGGAAGAGCACGAGTCGGATCTCGGCAATCGGCGTGTCGAGTTTGCCCGCGAGTTGCTTGAGGGAGCGCGTCGCGCAAAGCACCGGCGACGCGCCGCCGCCCCACACCGTCTCAGGCCGTGCGGCGTGCCGCTGTGGCGGAACGGGACGGCATCCGATCCAGATTTGCCGGTGTGCAACGATCCAGTTTGGACTGACGTCGCCGCGAGCATTGCGCAAGCACACGCGTGAAATTGATGCGCGTTGGACGCTCTGTCGTACGATCTATGGTTATTCACGCGGATTTGATATGGACGCGCAGAAGCGGTGTTAGCTTGAATGGCTTAAGGGCCGGGGAAGCTCGCATGTCGCATTCCGCAATGGGAATCTTGAGCCTTCGGCGCGATGGCTCGGATCGCGCGCTTGCAAGCCTCCTGTTCGAAAACCTCCGCAATCTGATTCTGGACGGCCTCTGGCCGCATGGCCAGAAATTGCCTGGGACCCGGATCATCGCAAAAGACGCCGGTGTATCGCGCTGGACCGCGGTGATGGCAATCGAGATGTTGATCGCGGACGGCCTCGTCGAAACGCGCAAGAGATCTGGCACCTACGTCAGCTGGTCGGGCGACAGGCCGGAAGCGCGCGCCGAGGGCGCGGAAAAGTCCGGCCTCGTCGCGCACGAGCCGTTTGCGCTCGGCGCGCCGGCGCTTGATGTGTTTCCGCTCCACACGTGGCGCCGCATTCAAGCGAAACAATGGAAAAACATTCCCCTCGATGCGCTCCACGGCGGACCTGGCCTCGGTTGGGCTGCGTTGCGTGAAGCGATTGCCGCCCACGTCGCCGGCACGCGCGGAATCAAGTGCACGCCGGCGCAAGTGATTGTGATGCCGAGTCCGCATGCCGGCGTTTTGATTGCCGGCGAAGTGCTTTGCCCGCCCGGAAGCATCGTGTGGACAGAAGACCCGGGCTCCCCGGGCATTCGCGCCGCACTGACTGCGGCGGGCCTTGTGCCCTTGCCAGTGGCGGTCGACGCGGAAGGCTTGAGTGTCGCCGAAGGCCGGCGTCAGGCACCAAACGCGCCTTTCGCGCTCGTCAGCACGGCGTTCCAGTTTCCGACCGGAATACAGTTGTCGGCAAACCGAAAGAAGGCGCTTCTCGATTGGTCCGAGGAAACCGGCGCGATGCTCATCGAGGACGAGACGGGCTGCGAGTTCCGGCTCGACCGTCTGAATGCGCCGCCGCTGGCTGCGATGTCGACCGCAGGGCGTGTCATCTACATGAACACGTTCAGCGCGACGATCTTCCCTTCGCTGCGCTTGTCGTATCTGATCGTGCCGCCAGCGCTATCGGCACGTTTCGCCGACGTCCTGTTCCGCACCGAACGCTACGCGACCATCCCCAACCAAATCGTGTTGGCTGAGTTTTTGGCCTCCGGCAACTTCTCCAAACATCTGCGGCGCAGCCGCGAGATCGTCGCCGAGCGCCGCTTGGCGCTGATGCACGCGCTCGACGAAGAGTGTGCAGGGTTGTTTGATGCGAACATCGTCGACTGCGGCTTGCACCTGCTGGCACGGTTCGCGCACCGGGCCGACGACGTGGCGATTGCCAAACTGCTCCGTGATGCGGGCATCTCGGCAGAGCCGCTCAGCAGCTTCTACGCGCGGCCGGTCTTCGCACAACGGATCGACGATGCCGCAATATCGGCATTGCTCCGCGACGCGGGCGTCCACCACGAGACGCCGGGCGGCTATCATACGCGATCGGCCGCTGGCAGTGGGCTGCTGCTCGGCTTTTCCGGCTATCAGCCGGAGCGCCTGCGCGAGGCCGCGAAGCGTCTGGCTGGCGTCCTAGACGGCGCACTCGGACGGCGCGAGCGCGCTTTCACCGGCTGACTTGGGCTTCCCAAACGACATTGGGCGGAGCATCGCTGCTCCGCCCAATCATTATTCCGAACCTGAACGAGCGGCCTAGCGCGGCTTTGCGTTCGACACGATTTCTTGGCCGCGCAACAGGCGCAGCGCATAGGTCAGCTGGAAGTCGTCGAACTTCTCGCCGGCCTTCGGCTTCACGACCGGTCCCACATGCGGTTTGCGGCCGCCTTCTTGCGAGTCCAAATGCTTGGGCAAATTCGCCTCCGAGAGACGGTCCTTCGCGTCCGACTCGCTGTCCGACTCCGCCGTTTGCTCGACCAGGATGTCCGGATCGATGCCCGTCGCTTGGATCGACCGGCCGGACGGCGTGTAGTACTTCGCCGTGGTCAGGCGCAGCGCGCCGTCAACGCCGCCCGAGAGCGGGATAACGGTCTGCACCGAGCCCTTGCCGAACGAGCGCGTGCCGATCACGCGGCCGCGCTTTTGATCCTGCAACGCGCCCGCGACGATTTCCGACGCCGAGGCCGAACCTTCGTTGATCAG
>CAYXQB010000103.1:0-10570 GCA_964466435.1 uncultured Flavobacteriaceae bacterium
GGTGGCGGCGCTGCAGCGAGCAATCGCGCTCGCCGAGGTGGATCACTTTGCCGTGGCTGTCGGCGAGAACCTGGACTTCGATATGGCGCGGCCGCTGCAGGTACTTCTCAAGATAGACGGCATCGTCGCCGAACGCAGCCTTGGCCTCCGAGCGCGCAGTCGCGAGAGCGAGCGAGAGTTCGTCCTCGCTTTTGGCAACCTTCATGCCGCGCCCGCCGCCGCCGGCCGCGGCCTTGATCAGCACCGGATAGCCGATCGCTGCGGCGATCCGCTTGGCATCTTCGTCGTTCGTGACGCCGCCGTCCGACCCGGGCACGACAGGGATGCCGAGGCGCTTCACGGCCTTCTTCGCCTCGATCTTGTCGCCCATGAGGCGGATATGATCGGGCTTCGGGCCGATGAAGACGATGCCGTGTTCTTCGATGATTTCGGCAAAGCGCGCGTTTTCGGAGAGGAACCCGTAGCCCGGATGCACGGCTTGCGCGCCGGTCACTTCGCAAGCGGTCACGATCGCGGGGATATTCAGATAGCTGTCGCGGGCGGGCGGCGGGCCGATGCAAACGCTTTCGTCGGCCATGCGCACGTGCATGGCGTTCGCGTCCGCAGTCGAATGGACGGCCACGGTCTTGATACCCATCTCGTGGCACGCCCGGTTGACGCGCAACGCGATCTCGCCGCGGTTTGCAATGAGGACTTTGTCGAACATCGAGCCGCTACTCGATAACCATCAGCGGCTCGCCGAACTCGACCGGCTGTCCGTCGCTGATGATGATCTGTGTGACGCGTCCCGAACGCGGGGACGGAATTTGGTTCATCGTCTTCATGGCTTCGATGATCAGCAATGTCTGACCTTCCGTGACCATATCGCCGATTTTGACGAACGGGCTGGCCCCCGGCGACGAGGCGACATAGGCCGTGCCCACCATCGGCGAGGCGACGAGGCCGGGGTGCCCCGACAGATCGGTGGGCCTCGGCGCGCTGCCGGCCGGCGTTACCGCCGCGGCCGGCGCGGCTGATACGGCCGTCGCAACCATCTGAATGTTACGCGCGACGCGCAGGCGCAATCCGGCCTTTTCGATCTCGATTTCGCTGAGGCCCGTCTCCTCCAGGATGGCCGCCAGATCGCGGATCAGTTTTCCCTCGAGCGGATCGGGCTTTTCTTCTTTGCTCATACTCAAGCCTTCTTGGGCGCCGTCAGGTGGACCAGGGCTTCGACTGCCAAGGCATAGCCCTGGGCACCGACGCCGCAAATGGTCCCCGTGACCACGGGTGAAACGTAAGACGTATGGCGAAACGGCTCGCGGCGATACGGGTTCGAGATATGGACCTCAATCACCGGAACCTCGACCGACTTGAGCGCATCATGCAGAGCGACGGACGTATGGGTATAGGCGCCGGCATTCAAGATGACGCCCGAGGCGGCCTTGCGGGACGCCTGCAGCCAATCCACCAGGTCGCCCTCGTGGTTTGACTGGCGGAACTCGACGGTGAGACCGGCCTGGGAAGCCCTGGCGCGCACCTGTTCCTCGATGTCGGCCAGGGTCGTGTGGCCATAGACATCGGGTTCGCGGCTGCCCAGAAGGTTCAGATTGGGGCCGTTCAAGACGAAAATAGGCTTGGCCATCTTGTCTGGGCCCGGGCGTCCATGGTGAAGAAATGTGCCGCCGTTATAGCCAGTCCCCTTGAGAGGCGAAAGGCACCATATGACGGGTGGTTATCGGCGTGCCGGGACGCTATCTCATTGACCAACCGGCCGGAATTGGACTACGGGAATCAGCCTTCTCATGCGTATTCACCTCAACGGCCAGGACCACGATCTGCCTGGACCCATGACGCTCGCCGGACTGGTGGAGCGGTTGGGCCTGGACGCGCGCAAGATCGCCATCGAACGCAACTTGGAAATCGTGCCGCGATCGACCTATGCCGCGACAATACTGGATGAAGGAGACCGCCTTGAGGTCGTCAGCTTCGTGGGAGGCGGGTAGGGGATGAGCGTGCAGAACGATACATGGACGGTTGCCGGGCGGACGTTTCGTTCGCGCCTCATCATCGGGACCGGCAAGTACAAAGACTACGCCGAGAACGCGGCTGCACTCGAAGCCTCCGGCGCCGAGATCGTGACGGTGGCACTCAGGCGCGTCAACGTCGCGGATCCCGGAAGCCCCAAGCTCGTCGACTTCATCGATCCGAAAAAGGTTGTCTATTTGCCCAACACCGCCGGTTGCTACACGGCAGAAGAAGCGATGCGCACGCTCAGGCTCGCGCGCGAAGCCGGCGGCTGGTCGCTCGTGAAGCTCGAGGTTCTCGGCGACCGCAAAACGCTCTATCCCGACATGATCGAGACGCTTCGCGCAACCGAGATACTCGCCAAGGACGACTTCCAGGTGATGGTCTATTGCAGCGACGATCCATTGATGTGTAAGCGATTGGAGAACGCGGGCGCTGCCGCGATCATGCCGCTCGCCGCGCCGATCGGCTCGGGGCTGGGTATCCAGAATCCCGTCAACATCCGCCTCATCATCGAATCGGCGAAAGTGCCGGTGTTGGTCGATGCGGGTGTCGGAACCGCTTCGGATGCCGCGGTCGCGATGGAACTCGGTTGCGACGGCGTCCTCATGAACACTGCCATCGCCGAGGCGAAGAACCCTGTCATGATGGCGCGCGCTATGAGACTCGCCGTCGAATCCGGCCGACTCGCATATCTCGCGGGCCGGATGAAAAAGAAGACCTACGCCGATCCGTCCTCGCCGCTCGCCGGGTTGATCTAGCTCGGCTTTGCTTTGCGGGCAGCGGCGACTGCTTTCTTCAATTCGCCCAAGTCGAGCGCGCCGGTATAGGGCTCGTCGCCGACGAAGAAGGTCGGCGTCGCATCGATGCCGATCGCCCCGGCAAGCGCTTGCGTCTCGGCGAGCCGCTTGGCGATCTTCGGGTTCTTCAACTCGGCTTTGATCTGTGCGATGTCGGCGCCCGCTTCCTTCGCCAACTCGAAGATCCGTTCGCCCGCCAAGTCTTCAGCACCCATGAACGCCATGTGCACATCCCAGTACTTACCCTGCGCCGCGGCCGCGATCGCGACCTGCGCCGCCATCTCGGACTCGGGCGAGAGGATAGGGAACTCCTTGAGGATCAGCTTGATGTTGCCATCCTGGTTCAACAGGTCGCGGACCGTCTTCTTGGCCTTACGGCAGTAGGGGCAGCGATAATCGAAGAACTCGACGATCGTAATGTCGCCCTTCGGATTACCGGCCACAAGCGGCTCGGGCTCGGCAAAGAGCGCGGTCTGGTGCGACTTCGCTTTGTCCTTCATCTTGACGAGGCGCTGGCTCTCGTCCTTGCTCTTCATCCGCTCGACCGCCTCGAAGATCACTTCCGGATTTTCCAGGAGGTAGTTGCGCACGATCTTCTCGACGTCGCCTTTACTCATGGCCGAATCGGGCACGTCGCCGTCCGCCCAACTGGCGAGGCGCAGCGCGCCGAAGACCGCCGCCACCATGATGAAGGCGGCGATGAGCAGATAGATTACAGTGTTCTTGTTTGTCATGTTTCTCTTAGCGTTCGCGCTTTGCGGCTTCGGCTTGCGCGATGGCCATAATGTCGTTCGCGCGCTGCCAGTCGTTGGTGCCTTCTTTGAGCTTGGATACCGCGCGCTGGGCGAAGTTCACCGCCTGCGGATAGCCGCCTAGCGTGAAGTAACGCTCGGCAGTCGCAAGCGCGGCAAGCCCTTCTTCGCCCGCTTCGGCATGGACCATGGCAAGATAGAACCACGCCATACCGTTGTCGGGCTCTTCCTTGAGCGCCGCTTTGAGGTGCTTCTTGGCTTCCGCCAGAACCGACTTGTCCTCAGTTGCAATCAGCGCAGCACCGAGGCTCGCGCGGATCAGCGGCTCGTCCGGCGCGAGTTCGACGGCCTTGCGATAAGGTGCAACGGCCTCTTTCGCCTGGCTCGACTCGAGCAAGATCTGGCCCTTGAGTTCCCAATAGTAGGGATAGGTGGGTTTCTCGGCGATCAGGCTATCGATCTCCGGGAGCGCGCGGTCGAGCTGCGCCGAGCGGAAGAATGCAGCGGCCCGGGCATAACGCGCAGCCGGGCTTTTGTCGGACATCGGATATCGGCGCAACACGACTTCGGGCGCCTCGATGAAGCCGCGCAGCTTGGCGCGCATCAAGTCGTACGCGGCAAGATCGGCGGGCGAATCCTTTCTGTCCTTGAACGGCGACGCTTCGACCAGCCCTTGCAGGTTCGCGACGCGGTCGCGCGACAAGGGGTGAGAGCGAATGAACGGATCTTGGCGGTAACCGCTCAATGCTTCCTGGTCGGCAAACCGGTCGAACACCTTCATGATGCCTTCGGGCGATTGGCCCGTTGCGTGCATGAACTTTGCACCGGCCTGGTCGGCCGCCGCTTCTTGCGTACGGCTGTAGGCCAGAACCTCGCGTTGCGCGATGGACTGCGAACCGATCAATAGCCCCAAGCCGAGGTCGGGCGCGCCAGCTGCGATCGCCGCAATACCGACAAGCATGCCGACGAGCATGGGGATCTCGGCCTTCGCGAACGCTTCGGGCCCGCGGGCCAGATGGCCACCTGTGATGTGGCCGGTTTCGTGCGCGATCACGCCCTTCAATTCATTCGGCGTGTCCAGCGTCATGATCATGCCGGTATGCATGAAAACGTTTTGGCCGCCCGCGACGAACGCGTTCAGCGACGGATCGTTGATGATGTAGAACTTGACCGCTTTCGGATCGAGGCCGCCGGCCTTGAAGATCGGGTCGCTGTAGGATCTCAGAATCTTCTCGATTTCGGCGTCGCGGATGCCCGCGCGCGCCGACGCTTCCATGGTGCTGGCCAGTAACGAAGCAGTGGCAACCAGGCCAACGCCTGCTGCTCGAAATGATCTTGAGAGGGTGGTCACATCAGTCTCCAACAAACGCAACGACTGTGCGCCGGTGATGGCGCCTTGGGCTCGGCGGAACGCCCCCCACCCGACTTGTTACGGTACGAATGTGCGGTTTTGCCGTCAATCAGTTGCTTGTCACAGGACAGGCATCGGGCCCCAAGAAAAGGCGTGAATCGGCCAACGTTTGGCGCCATTAGTGGCGGTCCGTGAAGCAGAATTAAGGCAGGCCCGGTGAAACCGTCCAAACGAAGCGAAGTCGCCCCATTCATCGTAATGGACGTCTTGGACCGCGCCAATGCTCTGGCAGCGGCGGGGCGGACCGTATTTCACCTAGAAGCCGGCCAGCCCGGAACACGGGCGCCCAAGCGCGCGATCGATGCGGCGGCCAAGGCGCTGAGCATTGACGCGCTTGGCTACACCGAGGCGTTGGGACGGCCAGCGCTGAGACAACGCATAGCCCGGCGTTATCGCGAGGTGCACGGTATCGATATTGCACCGGAACGAATTCTGATCACTGCCGGATCGTCCGCGGGATTTGTGCTCGCGTTTCTAGCGCTGTTCGATCAGGGCGAGACGCTCGCGATGGCGAGCCCCGGCTATCCCGCGTATCGCAACATCGCGCACGCGTTGGGTCTAACGCCGCGGCTGATCGCCTGCCGCGAGGCCATGCAGTTCCGTTTGACCGCAAAAGCGGTCGCCGACGAGCGCCAGATCGACGGCCTGTTGATCGCAAGTCCCGCCAATCCGAGCGGCACCGTGATCGGCGAGAGCGACCTCAAGGCGATCGTAGGCGCGTGCGCCGAGCGCAAGATCAAGTTGATCTCCGATGAGATCTATCACGGCATCACCTATGGCGCGCCCGCGCAAACGGCACTCGCCTTCAGCGACGATGTCGTCGTCATCAACAGCTTCTCGAAGTACTTCTCGATGACCGGTTGGCGCATCGGCTGGATGGTCGTGCCGGAGAGCTTGGTGCGCCCGATCGAGTGCCTGACCCAAAACTTCTACATTTCGCCGCCTACGATTTCGCAGGTGGCCGCTCTCGCCGCACTCGATGCGCGCGAAGAATTGGACGGCCACGTACGCGTCTACGCGCAAAACCGGGAACGCTTGCTGGCCGCCGTCGCTGAGGCAGGTTTCGGTGCGATAGCCCCCGCCGACGGCGCATTCTACGTGTATGCGAGCCTGGCCCCGTTTGGGGTCGACGCTGCGCGTTTCACCAAAGCGCTGCTCGACGACACCGGTGTCGCAGCAACGCCTGGTTCCGACTTCGATCCAGTCGAGGGCGATCGCTGGGTGCGCTTCTCTTACGCGGGCAGCGCGAGTGAGGTCGATCGCGCCGCCGCCGCATTGGTTGCTTGGTGCCGTAAGCTGAAGCGGACCTAACTGCCGCTGCGCTTTTGCCACCAGCCCTTGCGCTCCGACTTTGGTTCGCTCGGCGTCGCGCTCGGCTGTTCGTCCGGCTTTGAACCGAAGCCGAAGAAAGAAGCGATCGACGGGCGCTCGGCTCGTGCCTCTGAGGTAGCCTCCGGTGCCGTTTCGGGCTTGGGCACAGACTGCGTCGGTGCGGCCGGTGGCCGCTCGCCGGGCCGCGTATCAAAGCCGCCGGTCGACGGCCAATCAGGCGCATCGAGTGCCTCAGCGGGCGTTGGCAGATATCCGATAGGGGAGGGCGGACGGCGCTCG
The DNA here is from genome assembly GCA_964466435.1 of uncultured Flavobacteriaceae bacterium. Taxonomy (GTDB): domain Bacteria; phylum Pseudomonadota; class Alphaproteobacteria; order Micropepsales; family Micropepsaceae; genus SZUA-430. The sequence goes on from CAYXQB010000103.1 coordinate 6,582, forward strand.
CCATGCGGCTGTCCTGGCGCCTGCTCGCCGCCACCGTCTCTGCGGCCTCTGCGACCACGCCGGCCACGGCGCCGGCGTCGGCGCGGACCTTCTCCGTTCTCGCCTAGGCCTGCGGGCTGTTGCCCGTCCGTCTCGTTCCCTTCCAGCCCGTCGCCGTCATCGGCGTCGCTGCCGTCGTCGCCGCCATCGACCTGGATGTCGGGCTGCTCGTCGGACGCTTGTGCCTCCGGCTGTGCTGGACCTTGCTGCGGGCCTTGTCCGGGGCCGCGTTCGCGATCCCGGCCCCGACGGCGCCGCCGACGGCGTCTGCGGCCATCTCCGTCGCCCCGCGCTTCTTCCGTTTGCGGCGCCTCTTCCCGCTCTTCGGTTTGGGGCGTTTCGGGAGCATCTTCTTCTTCGTCGTCCTCGGGGACGTCGTCGTTCACCTCGAGTTCGCTCTCGACGGTGACCGCTTTAGCACCGGACTTGCGCGGCTCGAACGGTACGCTGGCGCCGCGCTCGATCTCGTAAGTTGACGCCGCGAGCGATGCCTTCGATTCGATGTAGATGTAGACTTCGTGACGATCTTCGATCGCCGTCAGCTGCGCACGTTTGTGGTTGAGAATGTAGAGCGCGATCTCAGGCGGAATCCGCAGCGTGATAGCCACCAGCTTCTCGCGCTGGCAGTACTCTTCGACCGCGCGAAGCACGCGCAGCGCCATTGACCCGACCGAGCGGATCACGCCGCGGCCTTCGCAATGCGGACAAGAAATCGTGGCGCCTTCGACCATGCCGGCGCGCAGCCGCTGCCGTGACATTTCGAGGAGGCCGAACGGCGAGATGCGGCCAAGCTGGATGCGCGCGCGGTCGTGGCGCAGGCTGTCTTTCAGACGTTTTTCGACAGAGCGGTTGTTGCGGTGTTCCTCCATGTCGATGAAGTCGATCACGACCAGGCCCGCAAGGTCGCGCAGGCGCAGTTGCCGTGCGATTTCTTCAGACGCTTCTAGGTTCGTCTTGAGCGCCGTGTCTTCGATATGGTGCTCGCGGGTGGCTTTGCCCGAGTTCACGTCGATCGCGACCAGCGCTTCAGTCTGGTTGATGACGATGTAGCCGCCCGACCGCAGCCGGACGATCGGGTTGAACATGCTGTCGAGCGCCGCTTCCACGCCGTAGCGCTGAAACAGCGGAACAGGGTCCTTGTAATGCCGGACCGACTCCGCATGGCTCGGCATCAGCATGTTCATGAAACTGTGCGCGTCGTCGAAGCCTTGCTCGCCTTCGACGAAGACCTCCTCCACGTCCTTCGAATAGAGATCGCGGATCGTGCGCTTGATGAGGTTGCCTTCTTCGTAGACCAGCGTCGGCGCAGTCGACTTCAACGTGAGGTCCCGCACCGCATCCCACTGGCGCAGCAGATACTCGAAGTCGCGGCGGATTTCCTGCTTCGTCCGGTTGGCGCCGGCGGTGCGAATGATGACGCCCATGCCATCGGGAACCTCGAGCTCGCCCGCTACTTCCTTCAGCTTCCGGCGGTCGGCGACGTTTGAGATCTTGCGCGAAATGCCGCCGCCGCGATCGGTGTTCGGCATCAGAACGCAATAGCGTCCCGCGAGCGACATATAGGTGGTCAGCGCCGCGCCCTTGTTGCCGCGCTCTTCCTTGACGACCTGAACCAGCAGGACCTGACGGCGTTTGATGACCTCTTGGATCTTGTAGCGGCGCATCGAACGGTAATCGCGCTGCGGCAACTCTTCCAAGGCGTCGTCGTCCGCCGGTTCGTTCGCGCTCTCGGCAACTTCGGCGGCTTCAAGCGGCGTTATGTCGGCAGTGTCTGCCGGCGCATTGTGAAGCGTCACGCTTTCGACAGGAACCTCAACGACGATCTCGCCGTCGCCGTTGTTGTCTTTGGGCGGTGCGTCCTCGTCGGTTTCGGGGTCGTGAACCCAGACTTCTTCAGGACCGCTGGTATCAACTTCGACGATCTCGGCTTCTTCGCCATCCGTGGTCAGCGACGGTTCGGACGGCGAGGACGTGACATCCGACTGGACCTGGATTGCCGGCTCGGCAGCGGCCCGGGTGTCGGGGGTCGCGCCGTCGGTAACGGCCTCTTCGTCCTCTTCGATTTCCTCCCGGCGTCGCGCAGCGCGGTTGGCTTCGAGCAATGCCTGACGGTCGGCCGTTGGAATCTGGTAGTAGTCGGGATGGATTTCCGAGAACGCCAAAAAGCCGTGGCGATTGCCACCGTATTCGACGAAACACGCCTGCAGCGAGGGTTCGACCCTCGTCACCTTGGCTAGGTAGATGTTTCCTTTAAGGGGCCGGCGCGAAGCCGACTCGTAGTCAAATTCCTCGACCCTGTTTCCATCAAGTATGACGACGCGTGTTTCTTCCGGGTGGCTCGCGTCCACCAACATTTTCTTCGACATCAAATGAGTCTCCGGAACCCGCGCGCTGCGGCCTGGCCTGCTGCGTACGCACGGACGAAAGACCGCGCACGCCGAGTTCCACTGGGTTGGATGTTACAGATGCGCCCATCGCAAGCACGGTAGGTGCCGAGCGCAGAACGACTGGCCGCTCCCGAGCCGCGTGCGATGTGGCGAAAAACGTCATGGGAAATCTAAAACCCTTGCGCCGACGCCCCGGATTGGACGACCAGCGATTTTGGCGTTCCGCCTTCCCGTTTCGCGATGCCCATTTGGACTCACAAAGGAAGCGAACGCCGCATCCGATCATCGGACCTTGCCCTTTGCGATTCGGGTCCGACCGTCGACCGGTTGAGGGCTGTTGTAGCTTCGTTGCTTACCCCTCGCAACCCCAAAGCCGCAGATTTCCGCGATTTCCGGAGTCGGCCTGGTGAAGGCCCGATCTAAGAGGCATACCCATAGCCGATTCTTGGCTAACGGGTCGTCAACGAGGGTTGAGCGACGATCCGCGGTCGTTGGGAGCCACGAAGCTTCGGTGCATGGGTTTCTTTAGGTACAGCCTTTTTTGGGGCCTGTTCTTCGGGTGCTTGGCAGGCGTGGCCGCGGCCGCGCCGCAGACCGAGGTCAACGAGATCCGTGTTGGGAAGCACAAGGATCACACCCGCTTCGTGATCGACATCTCGCACAAAGTCGACGTGAACGTCTTCACCTTAGCCGACCCCTACCGCGTGGTTATCGACTTTCCCGAAGTGGCTTGGCGCATCGACCCAAAAGCAGGTCAGGCCGGTGTTGGCCTGATGAAGGGGTATCGCTACGGACTCTATCGGCCAGGCCGATCGCGCATGGTGATCGACCTAGCGGGTCCGGTGACGCTCGCGAACAAATTCCTGCTCCCACCCGAGGGGCAGCGCAGATATCGGCTTGTTCTAGATCTGGTGCCGACGGACCGCGCCAGCTACTTGAAAACCGCAGGGTGGCCGGAGTCGGCAGCGCTAGAAGCGCCGTCCGTTCTCGAAGAGCCGCCTCTCGATTCGTCCGCGGAAAAGCCCAAAAACGCCAAGCGCCTGATCGTGATCGACGCTGGCCACGGCGGCGTCGACCCTGGCGCGACCGGCGTCGGCGGGACGCTCGAAAAGGACCTGGTTCTGACGGTTGCCACGGCGGTGCGCGACGCGCTCGAACGCAGCGGGAACTACACTGTGCTGATGACACGCGACACCGACATCTTCCTGTCGCTGAAGGCACGTGTTGCGGTCGGCCGCCGTTCGAAGGCGGACCTGTTCATCTCGATCCACGCCGACTCGGCGCCGCGCTCGGCCGCCCGCGGTGCGTCGGTCTACACCTTGTCCGAAAAGGCGTCGGACAAAGAGGCAGAAGCGCTGGCTCGTTCGGAAAACCAGTCCGACATCATCGCGGGCGTCGATCTGACAAATGAGTCAGATATCGTTACCAGCATCTTGATCGACCTGGCGCAGCGGGAAACGAAGAACAACGCGGTGAAATTCGCGCAAGCGCTCGTCCCAGAGTTGCAGCGCGTCGGAGACGTAACCCATAGAAGCCATCGTTTTGCCGGATTTCGGGTCTTAA
>CAYXQB010000104.1:0-10536 GCA_964466435.1 uncultured Flavobacteriaceae bacterium
ACAGCGCCCAAGGCCGATACGCTCGACGCGGTGATTGAAACAGAGTGCGAGTTTCTGGCGGGCGTTCTTGTGGCCGCGCAACGCCTTGATCAGCCGCGTGATCAGGTGATGGCTCGTGCCCCAGGTCAGGTGGAAGCGGGGGACGGAATTGCCGCGCGCAGTCTGGCCGCGCTCGACCCACATCACGACGGGCATCCAGCGGATGCCGAACTTGCGCAGGTAGTCGTGGCCGTCGGGGGTTGCGCGTTCGACGAGGTGCTTGGCCCAGATCACGGGCCAGACCTCACCAGGCTGAAATTCGGCGAAGCTCTTCCAATCCTCGAACGCCTTCTCCGTGCTGTCGGCGATCTTCATGCGGCGCTGCTCGGGGCTATCGACGAAGAACATGCCGCCGAAGGCTTCCAGCGCCGAGCCGCCGAAGCGGCTTTCGCCCTCGCGCTCGAAGATGGCCACGCGTTTGCCGGCGTCGAGCAGCTGCAGCGCGGTAACGACACCCGCGATGCCGCCGCCGATGATTGCAACGTCAGCTTGGTAGGACTTCGTCATCGCCCGAGTCACTCCGGCGCGCAGGATAGTGGTGGAGCCGATGCCGCCTCAACAGCAACGCCACAAAAAAGGGCGCCCATGAACCGGTTTGTTGGGCCGAGGCGAGTTGGTGACGCGCTCGTGATGGAGATGGGTGTTGCCATTGGCCGCAGTTCTTCGCAGTCTGCCGCCAGATTCCAAGGGGTTCATGGTTATGCTGTCTCGGAAAGTGTCGGCCGCGTTTGCGGTTTCGGTGTCGTTGCTGCTCGGCGGTTGTGTCGATGATGTCGTCGTGTCGGCGTCGCAGGAGGCGGCGGAGAATCCGCCCGCGGGCGCGGCGGCGTTGCAGAAGCTGTTTGCGGACAGCGACGAGGCGTCGCTTAAGCTCAATCCGATCGGGGCGCTGTTCCGGGGCGACCTGCGGTATGCGGGCGAGTTCGGGGACTACATCACGGACGGCTATATCGAGCAGCTCAGGCGCGATGCTTCGAGCGATCTCAGGCGATTGCAGAAGATCGACCGGGCGGCGCTTGGGCCGCAAGATCAGATCGCCTATGACGTGTTCGAGTATCAGACGAAGCAGACGCTGGACGGTTTGACGCCGGAGTTCGTGGCGCTGAACGTCGTGCGGCCGGTCAATCACTTGAACGGACTGCACGTGCAGTATCCCGACGTCAGCTCGGGCAAGTCGGCGGCGCGGTTTCAGACGGTCGAGGATTACGACAACGGGCTGAAGCGCATGGCCGGGTTCGTCACTTATCTCGATCGCGCGATCGGGCGCATGAAGGAGGGGATGAAGTCGGGCGTCGTTGAGTCGAAGCTCACGATGAAGTTGATGCTGCCGCAGCTCGACGAGCTGGTCGGGCAGGGCGTGGAGAAGAGCCCGTTCTGGCAGCCTATCAGCGACATGCCCGCGTCGTTTTCCGCCGCCGACAAGACGCGCCTGACGGAGGCTTACCGGCAGATGCTGTCGGCGCAGATCGTGCCGGCGTTCGAGCGGCTTCGCACGTTCGTGAAGAACGAGTATTTGCCGGCCGCACGCGACGGCGTGGGCCTGAGCGCGATGAAGGGTGGCGACAAGCTTTACCGCTATCTCGCGGAAACGCAGACGACGACGAAACTGACACCGGAGGAGATCCATGCCATCGGCCTAAAGGAAGTCGGACGCATCAAGGGGGAGATGGATCAGGTGCGGCGTGCGGTCGGGTTCAAGGGCTCCCTGCATGCGTTCTTCGCGCACTTGCGGACGGCAAAGCAGTTCGAGCCCGCGACGGCGGAACAGATCCAAACCGGATACGCCGACATTGCCAAGCGGGTCGATGCGGTGATCGGGCAGAATTTCTCGCTGCTTCCCAAGACAAAGCTCGAGATCCGGCCGGTTCCGGACTACCTCGAGCAGAGCCAGGCCGCTGGCTATTACAACCCCGGTACGCCGGACGGGTCGCGGCCGGGCGTGTTCTTCTTCAACAAGTACGATCTGCCGTCGCGCAAGATGTGGGGCATGGAGACGCTGTATCTGCACGAGGCGGCGCCGGGGCATCACTTCCAGATCAGCTTGGCGCAGGAGAACGACGGTGTGCCGAAGTTCATGCGCTTCGGCGGCAATACCGCCTATGTCGAAGGTTGGGCGCTTTACGCCGAATGGCTTGGGCGCGAGATGGGGATGTACAAGGACCCCTATCAGATGTTCGGCCACCTCAACGACGAGCAGTTGCGCGCGATGCGGCTTGTGGTGGACACGGGGCTGCACGCGAAGGGCTGGTCGCGCGACAAGGCGATCAACTACATGCTTGCGAATTCGGCGCTAAGCCGCACGGAGACAGTGCAGGAGGTCGACCGCTATATCGCGAACCCGGGCCAGGCGTTGGGCTACAAGGTCGGGCAGCTTGTCATCAAACGCTTGCGCGCCGAGGCGGAGCAGGCGCTGGGTGCGCGGTTCGATATCAAGGCGTTCCACGCGCAAGTGCTCGACACCGGCGCGTTACCGATGGACGTGTTGGAAGCCAAGATCAAGCACTGGCTTGCGACGTCGAAATAGAGAAAGGCCGGGAAATAGAGAAAGGCCGGCGGTTTGCGACCGCCGGCCTCTTTTGTCGAACCAATCTCGGCTCGTCTTAGAACGCCATACGTGCTGCGGCCGAGACTTGCTGGTTGTCTTGGCCGTCGCGTCCGAAGTCGTGCTGGTAGCGGAAGACGAAGCTGGTGCTTTCGGTGAGCTTGCCGGAGACGCCGGCGCCGACGGTCACCCAGTCGGTGCCGAGGTCGGGGCCGGGCGACGTGAACGTCACGGTCGGGGCGCCTGCGAAGGCCGCTTGCGTCGCGAAGGCGTCGTCCAGGAACTCGTGGTTCCACACCACGCGGAGCAGCGGCACCAGGCTGCGGCTCAGGTTCAGCGCCATCTCGCCGCCGAGCTGGCTGCGCAGCGAGTCGATCGTGCGATCGGGCAGCACCGCCGAGAGCGCACCTGCGCCGGTTTCGGTGTAACCGTCGACGTCGAGGCCGATGTAGTAGAGCCCGCCGACGGCGCCGAGCGTCATCAGGTCGTCCTTGCAGAGGTGGTAGCCGAGCGTCGTGCCCGCGAGGAACTGGCTCGCGTCCGTCGAGCCGTTGGCGATCGCCGTCGTGAACGGACCGGTCGGCACGTTGCGTTCGGTGTCGAACGAGTGCCAGCCGTAGGACAAGTAGCCGTCTGCGTAGAGTTTGCCCGAACGCAGGCTGCCATAGCCAGACACCGCAACGCCGTCGCCGGAGGTGCTGCCGCCGTAGCCGTAGTCCTGCACCACGTTCGACTGCAGGTAGCTGAGCGCGATGCCGAAGGCCGTTCCTTTGCCGTCGGAGCTGTCGATGCCCGCGGTCAGCGCGGCAACGTCGGTGTCGTCCGTGCCGATGGCGGCCGGCTGGTCCGTTTCGCTGACGCCGACGTCGGCGGCGAAGAACATCGCGTAGCCGTTCGGCAGGTCGATCGCGCCACCGCCGCCGCCGGTGCCGTCCACCGTCTCAAGCGCGTTTGCAGCGGCGTAGGCCAGCATGTCCGCCGTCGGCGCGGTCGAGGCTAGTTGCGCGCGCGCCATGTCGAGCTGTGCGGTCGAGGCCGCATCGCCGCTGCCGCCGAGGATGTCGTGCGAGCGGCGGCCGAACTGGTTGCGCAACAGGTCGCCCGATTGCAGGCCGATGAGGCCTTGCGCATGTGCGCGCGTCGGGTTCAGTGCTTCGAGTGCTGCACCGAGGTCGCCGCCGAAGCTTGGGATTTGCTGGATCTGCCCGATGGCGGCCGGCATCGCGAGTAGCGCTGCCGGATCGCCGAGCGCGCCACAGACCGGTGTGTTCACGCTGTTGTCGGAGAACGTGCAGAGGTCGCCGATGGTCACGCGGGCGAAGCCCGCACCGTAGTCGACGACCGGGAACAACGGCCCGGGGATCAGGTCGATTACCGACGAGAACGTGCCCGTGCGCGTGCCTGCGGTCAGGAACGTGTGCGTTTGGCCGAGCACGGGGCTTGGTCCGAACGGTTGGAAGCTGACCGCGCCGCTCAAGGATGCGGTGCCGGCGACGTTGAGGATGTCGCCGGTCAGGTTGTTCATCTCGATTTCGAGCAAGGCGCCCAGCTGCGTGTAGCTTGCGACGTTGAGCGTGCCGATCGAGTTGCCCGGCGCGACGGTGCCGCGGTTGATTACTGGTGCAAGTACCGAGCCGGTACCCGACAGGCGGCCGGTCGGGTTGACGCTCAAGATGCCGAAGCCGGTCGGATCGAACGAGCGCATCACGCCGTTGACGATGAGGTTGCCGCTCGCGCTCGACTGGCCCCAGAAGCCGAGGTCGCCCGCGCCCGTGATGTTGAGCGTGCCGCCGGCGTTGACGCCAAGGATGTCGATCTCGCGCGCGTCGCCCAGCGTAACTGTGTGACCGCCGCCGATGGTGACGTTATAGAAGCGCTGAACGACCGAGTAGTCGGGCAAGGTCAGCGCGTTGTCTGCGAAGCTGAACGTGTTGTCGGGTGTGCCATCGCTCCACGTGCCGCCCGCGCTCCACAGGCCGCTGCCGGTGGACGAGGAGAGGCGCAACGGATTGTTCGCGGCGAGGAAGGCCGGATAGTTGCCGAGGAAATTGTCGGACAGGTTCGTCCAGAACATGAAATTGCCGTAGCCGAAACCGCCGGATACGCCCGAAGCCACGCCCAGGACGTTGCCTGCGGCGTCGAAGATCGGTCCGCCGGAGTCGCCGGGGGCAACGGTTGCCTCGCGCGTCGACGCGAACGCCAAACCGAAGATGTTCGTGCCCGCCAGGTTCAGCGGGTTCTCGAAATCGGCGAGGATGAGCGTGCCAGTGGCGCCGCCAAAAACACCTAGGCCCTCGTTGACGTTCGTGCCAAGCCGGCGGCGACCGTCAAAGATCGTGCTGGGCGCAGAGCCCGTGCCCGCCGTGCCGTAGCCGACGATGCTCAACGTTTGACCCGGCGTCTGTGTTCCGATCGGAGATGGCGTTATGTGATAGACGGGACGGTCGAGCGCAATGATTGCTAAATCTTGGCCCAAGAAGAAGTTAAACGGATCGTAGGTTCCAGGCGTCACGACGCCGACCGCGTTTCGCGTGTTGGCGCCGGAAAACACGAAGCCGGTTGATGGATTGAAGTTGATGCCAGCACGCACGATCGCAACCGGTTCGACACCGTCGCGCACGCAGTGTGCCGCCGTCAGGTAGAAGCGCGCGTTGATCAACGTGCCCGAGCAATAGCCCAGGTCTGCGTCGTCCGTTGAGCGGCGCATGTTGATTTGGCCGACGCTCGGGCGGGTGTTGGTGGAATCGAATTGGCCGACCGGCGAACCTAGGTCGTCGCGCCAGTTCATGACTGGGCGGAGAGAATCGACGTCGTAGCCCAGGGATCCGATCAGATCAGAGAGGTTGAAGAAGGGCTGTGCGGGCGTAAGCGGTTGATAGTCGGCAAGCGGCTCGTTCTCCACCGCTTGGATGCTGTCCGTTACTTGGAGTTCGATGATGGGCGGCGCCTCTTGCGCGAAGGCGGCGGGCGCCAGGAACGCCGTACCGGCCAGAAGAAGCGTACGCAGTGCGCTGACGCGCGTGAAAGTGCCCATGATGTCCCCCATTTTCCTGGCTGCCGCTTTTTCCCAACGCGGACATGCCAACCCTGTCAGGTAGGGGACCATGAAACTTATGGTTGAGCAATTGGTGGACGCAGCGGCGCGCTATGTTCCTTCCGGCCTATGGCAGCCAGCCAACACTTTTCGCGTTCCGCGCGGAATTCCCCCGATGAAGCGCGCCCAGCACGCGACTGTGCGCATAGTGAATTCGCGTGGCAGGCGAGGAGGCAATCCGTTCCTCGCGCCCGGCAAGTATGCCAAACACATGCGATGCGCGAACCACAGCAGCAGCAACGGCACCTGCCGCGCGAGCGGCATCCGGTACCGCGGCGATCACCACCTTCTCGAGGCACCATGTTTGGCTTTCGCTACATCAAATCCCGCCCGACCGATTACATGATCTTGTACCGCGGCGGGCGTATCCGCCGGCAGGGCGTGGGGCTTACCGGCTTCGTCTATGTGCCGTTTGCGACGGCGGCGGCCGTGCCGACGGACGCACGCGACGAGATCTTTGCCGTCGAGGCGATGACGGTCGACTATCAGACGATCACCATTCAGGGGTTGATCTCCTTCCGCGTGAAAGACCCGGCGGTCGCAGCGAAGCAGCAGGATTTCTCGATCGATCTTATGACCGGCGTGCACCGTGCCGAGCCGATGAAGCAGATCGTCGAGCGTCTGCGCGCGATCGCGCAGACGGCGTGCCGCGACGCGCTGGTACGATCGACGCTGGATGCGGCATTGAACAAGTCTGACGAGCTTTCGCAGATCATCATGCGCGGGATCGGCGACGACAAGCGGCTTGCCGCCGACGGGATCGCGGTGGACCGGGTGCTGGTGTTGGCGTTGAAACCGACGCCGGAGATCAAGAAGGCCCTTGAGGCAAACTTGCGCGAGCAGCTGCTCCGGCAGGCCGATGCCGCCATGTTCGAGCGCCGGCGGGCTGCGACGACGGACGAGCACGATCTGAAGTTGCGCGAAGAAGCGAACAAGCGTGAGCTTGCGGAGCGCGCTCTGGCGAACGAGCAGGCGCTGGAAACCGAGCGGCGCAAGGTGGCGGAGGCCAGTGCCGAGACGCGGAAGGTCGAGGCGATGGCCGAGGCGGAAGCGGCGCGCATCAAACTGAAGCCGTGGGTCGAGATCGAACCCAGCCACATCTATGCGATGGCGTTCCGCAATTGGGCGGAGCGCGACACGTCGCTGACGTCGCTTTCGCTGGGCGGGGATGCGCTGGAGCGCTTGGCCAGCCAGTTGAGCGCTTCAAAGGCGGAGTAGAAGTGCGCCAGCGCGTCGTTCTCTTGACTCGGCAGACTGCGAAGCAGGTGTTCGTCCAACGCTATGGCAGCGAGGGGCAGACAAAGTTCGCGATGGCGCAGTCGAAGCGCGGGCGCGCGGACTTCGCCAAGGCTGAGGTCGAGGATAGCGCGCAGTCACGGGCCGTGGAGCGTATCCGCAAGTCGCTGCCGTCCGACGTGAAGCTGGCCGAGATCGACCGCGGGATGGTGGCGCAGTTTTTGTTCGAGCCACACGACTTGATCGTGGCCGTCGGGCAAGACGGGTTGGTCGCCAATGTCGGCAAGTATCTCGACGGTCAACCGATCGCCGGGGTCAATCCGGATCCGGCAACGATCGAGGGCGCCTTGCTGGCGTTCGATGTCGAGATGTTCGTGCGCTCTCTGGGCGAGGTGCTGTCGGACCGCCGGCCGATGCGAGAAGCGACGCTGGCCGAGGCGCAGACGTCGGACCGGCAGGTGCTACGCGGTTTGAACGACATCTTCGTCGGCGTCGCGACGCATCAATCGGCGCGCTATCGCATCGCGTTCGGTCAAGCGGAAGAAGTGCAGTCGTCGAGCGGCTTGATCGTATCGACAGGCACGGGATCGACCGGCTGGCTGAAGTCGCTGCGCGGGGCCGAGGCTGCATTCGATCCTGCGGCGGACGAGCTGCACTTCGTCGTGCGCGAGGCATGGCCGGGACGCGGGTTCGGCGCGACGATCGTCGAGGGTCGCGTGACGCGCGAGCAGCCGCTCAACATCGAGAGCCGTATGGAAGGCACGATCTTCGCCGATGGCATCGAGGCGGACGCCGTGCGGTTCGATGCGGGCTTGAGCGTCAGTATCGCGCCGGCGGAGCGGCGGGTCCGGTTGGTGGTTTAAGCGCCCGCGCTAGGCGGATTGTAACGCCTTGAAGATCATGACGATCGCGAAGGCGATGTGAAGCAGCGCGATTGCGATCAGTATCGACCGAAACGGCTGCTTGCGCGTTTTGTGGCGCATCACCTGTTGTCCGATCAGCGCTCCGAGACTACCGCCGATGGCGGCTAGCGCGAGCAGGGTGTTCTCGGGGATACGCCATCGACCGTTCTCTGCAGCGGCTTTGTCGATGGCAAAGGCTGCGAACGCGCACAGGTTCGCGAGCAGCAGGTAGATGCCGACCAGGCTTGAGGTCATAGCGGGCGCGTCCGGAATCGTTGCCGGGGCATTCTAGCCCGAGCGCCGTCGAAGCGCTTTTGGGTGTGCCGCGCCGGTTCGGCAGGCGCAAATGTGATTGGCAGCGACAAGGTCCTCGGGCGTATGAGGCTTCAGTCGTTTGGAGAATCCCGATGAAGCTCTACTACAGTCCGCTGTCGACCTATTCGCAGAAGGCATTGCTGGCTTTCTACGAGAAGGGCGTTTCGTTCGAGCCGCAGCTCGTCAATTTGATGTCGCCGGAAGGCAAGGCCGCGTTCGAGAAGATCAATCCGATCGGCAAGGTGCCGTTCTTGAAACCGAACGACGCTTGGCAGGTGCCGGAGTCCACGTCGATCATCGAATATCTGGAGGACAAGTGCCCAGGTACGCCGCGGCTGATCCCCGAGGATCGCGAGCAGGCGCGGTTTGTGCGTTTCATGGATCGCATGACGGACCTCTATTACAACGAGCCGGCGATCGAGCTTTTGTTTCAGAAGATCGGGTTCCGGCCGAAGGACGAGGCGAAGGCCGAGAAGGCGAAGAAGTATGTCGCCATCACGTATGGCTATTGGGATCAGGCGCTGGCGCGGGGTCCTTGGCTCTGCGGCGCCAACTTCTCGATGGCCGATTGTGCGGCGATCCCGGTGATGTACTACGCGCAGATGTCGGCACCGTTCGCCGATCACCCGAACATCGTCGCCTATTGGAAGCGCGCGAGCGAGCGGCCGAGCTATCAGAAAGTCAAGGCGGAGTTCGAGCCGATCTGGAAGGACTTGGCGCCGAAGTCGTAGCCTTCGGCAGCGTCCCCGGTGAGCTGCACGGTGCAGCCCACCGGCGCTGCTGACTATTCCGCTGGTGCGGCCGCTTGGGCGCGGGCAGCTTTGCGGGTCTTGTACATCGAGTAGAACACGCCGCCTGCGAGCAGCGCGACCGTCACGCCGAGCGAGATTTCGGCGGGGATCTTGCCGGTGAACTGGGCCACGAAGACTTTGCCGCCGATGAAGACGAGAACGAGAGCGAGCGCGTATTTCAGGTAGTGGAAGCGCTCGATCATTGCGGCCAACGTGAAGAACAGTGCGCGCAGGCCCATGATCGCGAAGATGTTCGACGTGTAGACGATGAACGGATCGGTCGTGATCAGGAACACGGCCGGCACCGAGTCCACCGCGAAGATAATGTCCGCGAACTCGATCACGCAGAGCGCCAGGAACAGCGGCGTCGCGTGGGCCACGATGCGGCCGGTCTTCGTGTCCGGCATCTGCACAAAGAACTTCTCGCCGTGCAGCTTGTCCGTGACGCGGATGTGCTTCTTCAAGAAGATCAGCAAGGGGTTGTGCGCGATGTCGGGCTTGTGGTCGACGAGCCAGAGCATCTTCAGGCCGGTGAAGACCAGGAACGCGCCGAACAGGTAGAGCACCCAATGGAACTCGGTCACGATCGCCGCGCCCAGCGTTATCATGATCGCGCGCAGCACGATGACGCCGAGGATGCCCCAGAACAGCACGCGGTGCTGAAACTCGCGCGGGACGGCGAAGTAGGTGAAGATCAACGCGATGACGAAGATGTTGTCGAGGGCGAGCGTGTATTCGACGAGATAGGCGGTCAGCCAGTTCATTCCGCTTTCCGCGCCGTAGGATGCCCAAACGAAGGCGCCGAACGAGAGCGCGATCAGGACGTACACGGACGATTGGATCATGCTCTCGCGGGCCGAGATCACGTGCGCCTTGCGGTGAAAGATGCCGAGGTCGAAGGCGAGAATGGCCCCGACGATGGCAAGAAACAGAACCCAGGCCCAAACGGGCTTACCCAAAAAATCGCCAAAGGCGATGTCTGCAATGAACTCCACGGGGACCCCTTCCGGTTCGGGTGGCTATGGCTTTGCGGCTGCACGTCCGACATCGCAGGCGCGAAAACGCCTGCCAGAGGGGCCCGGCCCGTGCATTCGACCGGAATTAGCGCGGGGCAGTCGGGTTTCAAGAGGCGCGGTGGCTGCAAGATGTACGGAAACCGCATCGAACTTGGCAGATTGGCGCTAGCGGCAACTCTTTGAAATCAAAGCGATTTTCCGAGTAGTCCGGGCCCCCCTCCGTGCGCCCCCTGGTCCTCCCCCTCGTCCCCATAAGCCATAAGCCAAGAGCCATAAGCCAAGCGCCAAGCGCCTAGAGCCGGCGGCGGCGCGCTGCGCGATATAAGTTTTCGTCATGGAAAAATGATGGCTGAGGCTTGCAAGGTGATCGCCCGCGAGCTATGTTCGCTAAATGTTCCAATTCATCTTCGACCTGCGGGCAACGATCCGCAACGCAGCGGCAGAGGTGCTCGCGCTAGCGCGCCGGTTCGGGTTTCGCGCTGAGGACGCGGGTGATCGTCAGGTGGCGCGGGTAGGCGCCCAGGTGGCCGTAGTGGCCGGGTTCGCTCAAGCGGCCCTCGACTTCGGCGCGGATGCGCGAGCCGAGGCGCGGGCCGGCGTT
>CAYXQB010000105.1:0-10524 GCA_964466435.1 uncultured Flavobacteriaceae bacterium
CCCGATGATCGCCTCCGGCGGCTTCGGCGACGCACGCGGCCTGGTCGCAGCACTCTCGCTCGGCGCCGAAGGCATCAACATGGGCACCCGCTTCATGTGCACGGTCGAAAGCCCGATCCACCAGAAGATCAAAGAGCAGATGGTCGCGACCGACGAACGGGGGACCGACCTCATCTTCCGCACGCTGCACAACACGGCGCGCGTCGCGAAGAACGCGGTGAGCCAAGAAGTCGTCGCGATCGAAAAGAAAGGCGGCGCAAAAATCGAAGACATCGCCCACCTCGTCTCAGGCCAGCGGGGCAAAGTCGTCTACGAGCAGGGCGATCCGAACCACGGCATTTGGTCGGCCGGCATGGTCCAAGGACTCATCCACGACATCCCGACCTGCAAAGATCTCGTCGAACGCATCGTGCGCGAGGCGGAAGCGATCATCCGGAACCGGTTGGACAGGGCACTGGTGGCATAAGGTCAGTACGACTTCGGAAGCCCCAGAGCCTTCTCGGCCAGAAAGTTCAAGATCATCTCGCGACTGACCGGCGCGATACGCGCGATCAGCACTTCGCGGAACAGCCGCTCGACGTGGAACTCCCGCGCGTACCCCATGCCGCCGTGCGTCATCACGGCGGTTTCGCACGCACGGAACGCGGCTTCCGCAGCCAGGTACTTCGCGGCATTCGCCTCCACGCCGCAGGGCTTCTTCGCGTCGTAGAGCGCGGCCGCCTTCATCGTCATAAGCCAGGCGGCTTCCAGCTCCGCCCAACAGCGCGCGAGCGGATGTTGGATCGCCTGGTTCTGCCCGATCGGCCGGCCGAACACGACCCGTTCCCGCGCATACTTCGCCGCACGCGCCAGCGCATCCTGCCCGATCCCAATCGCTTCGGCGGCCACCAAAATTCGCTCTGGATTGAACGCGTGCAGCAGATAGTCGAAGCCCTTACCTTCCTCGCCGATCAAATCGTTCGCAGGCACCCGCAGCCCGTCGATGAACACCATGTTCGTATCGACCGCATGGCGGCCCATCTTGGGAATCTCGCGCACCTCGACATGCGCGCGGTCGAGCGTCGTATAGAACAGGCTTAAGCCGTCCGTCGGCTTCTTGCCCGCAGGCCGCGTGCGCGCGAGCAGCAGAATATGCGTCGCGGTCTGCGCCGTCGTCGTCCACATCTTGCGCCCGTTGACGACCCAGCCGTCGTTCGACCTCTCCGCGCGTGTCTTGATGCTCGACGTATCGAGCCCCGCATCCGGCTCGGTCACACCGAAACAACAACGGGTCTCACCACGGATCAACGGCGGCAGCATCCGCGCCTTCTGCTCCTCAGTGCCGAACACGGCAACCGGATGCGGCCCGAAGATGTTGATGTGGACCGCCGAGACGCCAGTCATCGCCGCACCCGAGCGCGCGATCGTGTGCATCATCAGTGCGGCGTCAGTGACGCCGAGCCCTGCACCGCCCACGCTCTCCGGCATCGCAATCCCGAGGTAGCCCGCCGCAGCAACATCGCGCACGAAAGCGTCGGGAAATCGATGATCGTCATCCCGCGCCAACCAATAGGCGTCGTCATACTTCGCGCAAATGCGTCCGATACCCTCGACGATGGCGGCTTGTGCGGTTGTAGGTTCGAACATCAGTTGGCCCTTTCGCCAAACGTCTGCACGGCTGCCGCGATCCGTGTGCCGCCGGTGATCCAGCACATGACGCCGTACACGACCGCAATCACGGGAAACCACGCCGGGAACACGCACATAAGGCAGAGCGTGAATATGGTCTCGAATCCCTCCGTCAAACCGCCCAGATAGTAGAGCGACTTCGCCCCGCGGATCTCGGTCGTGATCCCGTGCTTTTGCGCAAAGATGGCGTAGGTCAGAAACGTCGACGCCGGCGCCATGAAGCTCGCGGTCAAGAACGCGGCCGCCAGCGCGTTACGCTCAGGATCCGCCAACCCAAACGCGAACACCACCGACGCGTAGAAGATGAAATCGAGCGTGATGTCCAGAAACCCGCCGACATCGGTGAGCCGCGTGAGCCTGGCGATCGCGCCATCCAGCCCGTCGAAGAACCGGCTGACGAGCAACAACCCAAACCCCACCCAATAGTACTGTCCGGCGATAGACCCCGCAGCCGCCATGCCGACCGCAAAGCCGGCCGCCGTCGCCAGATTTGCCGAAATCCCCAAACGGATAGCGTGTCGCGCCGCGACCTCCAAAGGCTTGTTCATATAAGGTCGAATCGCGGCGTCGAGCATGGAAAGGCGTCCTTTAAGCGGGCAGTTGTCCAAATCACTAGCACGCCCTACGCTAGCGCCGGTAATGGGGTGCCATTCAAAGGAAGCCGACCAATGCGCCGAGCCGCCATCCTCGCCGTCGTGCTGTTTGCTGCAAACGCAGCAACCGCCGCCGAAATCAAGACCGGTCGCGATCTGGTCCAAGCCTGCCGCACATACGCGGCGATCGAAGACGCCGATAACGCGCGCGCGCCGCACGACTGCCGGACGTTTCTTCAAGGCTTCGCCGTGACGCTCGTTGCGCGCGAGGAAGCGAGCCAAAATGCGATGATCAACAACGTGCCCATAGCGGCGAGGGAAGCTTGCGTGCGCATGCCGGATTTCATCTCCTTCCGCGAACTCGCCGCGCGCATCGTCAATTTCGGCGACACAAATCCGCACCTGCTCAACCTTCCGGCGGCGCAACTGGCGCAAAAGACTCTGGAGCGCGACTTCCCCTGCCCGACGCAACCCCAACGACCGCGCTGAGCCCATGCGTTTCATCATTCTTCTCGGTGGACTCGCCCTCATGACCACTGCAGCTCTCGCCGATGATGCCCCAACCGCCGAACCCGGTGGCGGCGACCGCTACACCGGCCAAGGCTTCGCAACGCGTGCGCCGGTGCTCGGCCAACACGGCATGGCCGCCACCGCCCAGCCGCTCGCCACGCAAATCGCGATCGACGTCTTGAAAAAGGGCGGCAGTGCCATCGACGCCGCCATCGCGGCAAACGCCGCGCTCGGCCTCATGGAGCCCGTCGGCTGCGGCATCGGCGGCGATCTCTTCGCCATCGTTTGGGACCCGAAGACGAAGAAGCTCTACGGCTACAACGGCTCCGGCCGCTCGCCCAAAGGCCGCTCGCTTGAGGATCTGAAGAAGAAACTCGGTGAACGCAAAGCGTTGCCGTCGCACGGCTCGCTGACCGTCACGGTTCCCGGCGCGGTGGATGGCTGGTTCGCGCTGCACCAACGCTTCGGCAAGTTGCCGATGGATCAGGTGCTGGCACCCGCAACCCAATACGCCCGTGAAGGTTTCCCGGTCACGCAGCTCATCGCCTACTACTGGGCGCGCAACTTCCGCGGCTTCGAGCGCATGGCGAAGGACATCGAAGAGATCGACAACGCCAAGCGCACCTATCTCATCCACGGTCAACCGCCCGCCCACGGCCAAATCTTCAAGAACCCCGACCTCGCGCGCACGTACGACGCGCTGGCAAAGGGCGGCCGCGATGCGTTCTACAAAGGCGCGCTCGCGCGCACGATGGACACCTACTTCAAACGCATCGGCGGCGACCTGCGCTACGAAGACTTCGCCGCTCACACGGGCGACTTCGTCGAGCCAGTTGGCGTGAACTACCGCGGCTACGACGTTTACGAACTCCCGCCGAACACGCAAGGCGTCGCCGCGCTGCAAATCCTAAAGATGATCGAAGCCTACGACCTGAAGAAGATGGGCCGCGGCTCCGCTGACGCGCTACACGTGATGGTCGAAGCCAAGCGGCTCGCGTTCGAAGACCTGGCGAAGTTCTACGCCGACATGGCCACCTACAAAGCGCCGATCGCGGAGTTGATCTCGGACGACTACGCCAAAAAGCGTCGCGCCCTGATCGACATGAACCGCGTGAACCCGAACGTGCCACCCGGCGAAATCAAGCTTCGCCAAGGCGACACGACATACCTCACCACCGCCGATAAAGACGGCATGATGGTCTCGCTGATCCAGTCGAACTACCGCGGCATGGGCTCAGGCCTGGTCGCGGACGGCCTCGGCTTCATGTTCCAAGACCGCGGCGAACTCTTTGCCCTGGAACCCGGCCACCCCAACGTCTACGCGCCGGGCAAGCGCCCGTTCCAAACGATCATCCCCGCCTTCGTCATGAAGGATGGAAAGCCCTGGATGAGCTTCGGCGTCATGGGCGGCGACCTGCAGCCCCAAGGCCACGTGCAAATCCTCGTCAACATGATCGACTTCGACCTGAACGTGCAGGAAGCGGGCGACGCCGCGCGCTTCCGCCACGAGAGCGCCGAAGACTGGTCGCGCAAAGACTCAAGCGGCGCGGGCGAACTGATGCTCGAAACCGGCATCGGCGCGGACGTGCGCGCTGAGCTCGAACGCCGCGGCCACAAACTCGTCAAAGGCGACGGCAGCTTCGGCGGCTACCAAGCCATCATGCGCGACCCCGAAACCGGCGTCTATTGGGGCGCCAGCGAGATGCGCAAAGACGGCGCCGCTATCGGATATTGAGGTGACATCCTTCGAAGCGTTCGCGTCGCGCCCTTGCCCTGCGTGGTTCCAGGACGCAGGCTTCGGCATTTTCATCCATTGGGGCATGTACGCGGTTCCGGCCTTTGCGCCGCGCGGCCACGCGATCCACGACCTGATGCGCGATCACTACGATGACATGAACGCGCACATCCCATATGCCGAGTGGTACGAAAACGCGATGCGGCTGCCCGGCAGCCCCACCGCAGCGCACCACAAAGCGACCTACGGAGATCGTCCGTACACGGCGTTTCGCGCCGAATTCGACGAAGCGGCCCGCACTTTCGACGCCAACGCTTGGGCAGTCCTCTTCAGCCAAGCCGGCGCCCGCTACGTCGTCTTCGTGACCAAGCACCACGACGGCTACTGCCTCTGGCCGACGAAAGTCGCAAACCCCTGGCGCCCCGGCTGGAACACAAAGCGCGACTTCGTCGGCGAACTGGCTGACGCCGTCCGCGCCCGGGGCATGCGCTTCGGCCTCTACTACTCGGGCGGCCTCGACTGGACCGCCCGGCCCGAGCCGATCGCCAACCTCGGCGACATGTTCGCCTGCGTGCCGACGGAGCGCGACTACGCCGACTACGCCGCCGCACAGCTGCGCGAACTCATCGACCGCTACGAACCCAGCGTCCTCTGGAACGACATCGCCTGGCCGTCGAAAGATCAAGTGCCAAACCTCTTCGCGCACTACTACGCGCGCGTCCCCGACGGCGTCGTGAACGACCGCTGGTTCGCGGAGGAGACGCTGTTCAACAGCCTGCGCGATCCGGCAAACCGCGCGAGCTTCAACGCGATGATCAAAGCCCGCATCGCGGCCTCAACCGGCCCGCAAGAAAACCCGCCGCCACCCCACTGCGACTTTCGCACCGTCGAGTACGGCTTGGGCGCCATCCCAAAAAACAAGAAATGGGAATCCTGCCGGGGCCTTAGCCTCGCGTTCGGCTACAACCGCAACGAACGCCCCGAAGACTACCTCAACGGCGACGCCCTCATTGCCCTGCACGACGACGTCATCGCAAACGGCGGCAATCTGCTGATCAACGTAGGCCCAAGGGCCGATGCCACGATCCCGCTCGAACAGAGCGAACCGCTGCGCACCCTGGGCAGGCGTCGCTCGCGTTAGGGTGCAGCCGGAACTATCGTAACGGTGCTGGCGTCCTTTGCCGAAAAGTTGCCGACTTCCCGCTTGGCGGTAGCGCCAAGTTCGGCCTTCACAGATATCTGCCACGTCTCGACAATCGGGGGGTAGACCCCGGCGAACGTACCAAAAAAATCGGCGGAACAGGGACGGCGCGTGCCCTGCTCTGTCCATTCGCGAACGACGGTGAAGTCGATCGTGCATGCGTCGGACACCGTACCTTGAAGGCTCCAATTCACCACAAACGTGCGTTTATGACTGCACGATTGCGTCCGTGCACGAATGTGGTCGTCAGCCTCCATCGTCATGACGCCGGCGCCGCGCACCAGCCGGCTCTCCTGAGTCATGGGGACGATCAGCCGAGTTTGCCCATGCGTGCGCCGACTGACCCGTATCGATCGCACGCCCCCGAACTGGCGCGCAAACGGAGCATACTCGCGCCCGCCGGCGGTATAGGATTCACGCTTTTCGAAATCCTGATCGATCTGAACCGCGATCGGTCCGCTAAAGCATGCGACGTCGGCGCTCCATGCTGCGCCGGACGCAAACAGGGCAGACGTCGCTAGCATCAACAGACTGCGGAACACCCTCACCCTCGCTACGGCAATCGATACTCACTGCGCGCACCCGGCGCACCATCCGTCACCGCACGGCCTGCGCCGACCATATGCTGCAAATGTGCGAGAACGGACATCGCTGCCGCCGGGTGAAGCCTCTTGTCGACCTCGGAGTAAATCACGGCGACCATATCCGGGATGCGCGTGATGCCCCGATTCAGGCAACGCTCGATCTGCCGCTCGCGCGCGTGGCGATGTTCGATCAGCGTGCGCACAAAGGTCTGGGGCTCGCGGATCGGGTTGCCGTGCGTCGGATAGTAGAGGCCGTCATCCCGGCCCGTGAGCTTCTCAAGGCTGGCGAAATACTGCGCCATGTCGCCGTCGGGCGGTGCAATCACCGTCGTGGACCACCCCATCACGTGGTCGCCGGAGAACAACGCCTTCTCCTCGCGCAAAGCGAAGCAGACATGGTTCGACGTATGGCCGGGGGTGTAGAGCGCATCGAACGTCCAGCCGTCGCCCTTGATCATGTCGCCGTCTTTGAGCGTTACGTCGGGCCGGAAGTCGGTATCCCCGCCCTCCTCCACGTCGATGCCTTCGTGCTTCTTGCCCGCGCCGTGCGGCCCGAAACCGTAGGTCTTTGCCCCAGTCGCCGCTTTGAGCGGCGCGGCCGCGGGTGAGTGGTCGTTGTGGGTGTGCGTGATGAAAATGTGCGTAACGATCTCACCCTTCAAAGCAGCAAGCAGCGCCTCGACATGCGCGTCGATGAGCGGACCCGGATCGATGACCGCGACCTTGCCGCGCCCGACGATGTACGTGCCGGTGCCCATGAACGTAAATGGGTTCGGGTTCTCCGCGCAGACGCGGCGGATCAGCGGCGAAAGCTCCACCGCCTTCCCGTAGGCCGCGTCATAGGTACGGTCGACGGGCAGTTTCGGGAGCTCGACGTTGAGGTCGGCGGCTTTCACCTACTTCGCCTCTTTGACCTTCGCGAGGAAGGCGCGAATGCGGTCCGCGTTCTTGCCGAGGTCGGATTTGCCGACGCGGGACATGGAGCGAATGTCAAGCCGCGAGCCAGAACCTTCGGCCGCGATGCGGATGACGACGTCGTCCTTGAAACCCCACCAGGCGGTCGTCTCGGTGGCCTCGATGCGGCCTTCGGCGGCCTCGGCCGCGACGATCTCCCAGCCCATCGCTTTCGCGGTCGCTTCGGCGCGTTTGAACAGGTCCGCGGGCGCGACGTCGGGTAGGATCAGCGGCTGGATGTCGGCGTAGGCCTCCTGCTGCTTTGCAGCGTTTTCGTCGACCTTGTAATCGACGCCGTTCGGCGCATCGGCGCGCAGCGGCGCAATCGCTACGAATGGCGGCGGGTTCGCGGTGTCGGTGGTGATGTCGTGGATCATCGGCACGCTTTGCGATTTCATCAGGCTCGTGACCGGGTAGTAGGCACCGGCAACGGCAAGGATGAGGCCCAAGAGTAACGAGCCGAGCCCTTCGCCCGAGCGGGCGACCGCCGCGGCGATAATCCAGAGCACTGTGATGCCACCCGTTGCGAGCGCCGCGTAAGTGCCCCAGCGCAGCAGTTCAAACGCGCTCGGGAGGTCGAACCCTGCGTAACGATAGGCGGGGGCGGCGCCGACGACGAGGACGGCCGCGATGAAGCCCGCGATCAATGCCAAGCGCGCGAAGAGTCTGTTCATGTGCATCTTCTCCAAATACGAGAACCTTGAGTTTGGGCGTAGCGCGCCGCGTGCGCAAGGACCACCGTTGCGGCATCATGGCTGCAATCCCGACGCCGGCTACGAGATCGAACATTGAACACGCGGCTCGTGTGTTTCGGCGCGCACAACCAGCCAGCGTGCGCGCCGCGCTCGATTCGTTGATCTCGCGATTCGATCACGACGAAGCGGGCGTTGCGCTTGTGACCGATTGCGAAGTCATGGAACGCGTGTCTAAGTGCGGCGGTCATTTTCGTGGGGGCTCACCGTGCAATGGATTCATTCAGGCGGCATCGCCATGCTGGCCACACTCGCAGCCGGCATCTTCGCATCGGCCGCGCAGGCGGAAGAAACGACGCGGCCTGTGATTCCGCGTTGCGCGCAACCTCTCGGCGCGATCACTATCGTTGACGGCGATCGGCGCGGATGGTCGGTGTACGACCTGCAGTCACCGCAAAAACTCTTGAAGCTCTACGTACAGCAATCGGGCTGTTTCACACTTGTCGATCGCGGTGCAGGCTTCGACGCAGCGCAGCGCGAGCGGGATCTCGACCGGCAAGGCGAGCTGCAACGCCGCTCCAATGTCGGCGGCGGACAGGTGCGCGCGGCAGACTACGTTCTCGTCGCCGAAGTCGTTGCGGCAGATCGCGACACCGGCGGTTCCGCGGTTGGCGGCATCGTCGGCGGGTTGGTCGGCGGCCCGATAGGCGGTGCCATCGGTGGCGGCCTACGCACACGCGATCTCGAAGCCCAAGCGATCCTGTCGGTCACCGACGTCAGAACCTCCGAGACGAAAGCGGTCACCGAGGGCCGCGCCAAGAAAACCGACGTATCGTTCGCGCTCGGCGCGGGCGGCGGCGGTTGGGGCGGTTGGGGCGGCGTTGTCGGCGGCGGCTACGAGAACACGCCCATCGGTCAGGTTGTGTCTCTCGCGTTTCTCGAAGCCTACAGCCAGATGGTGTCGCAACTCGGCGCGCTTCCGGCCAACGCAAATGCCGCCGCGCCCGAACGCGCATATCAAACGACGCGATCCACGAAGCTGCGCAAGTTCCCCGACCCCGGCGCGACCGTCGTCAGAACGTTGCAGCCCGGCATGCGCCTCTTCCCGCTCGGCGAGAAGGACGGCATGTGGTGGAAGGTCGAAGACGAGAACGGCAATCAGGGCTGGGTCTTGAACACCGACCTCGAACCGCTTCGCTAAAGACGCGACCGCTGGGGCGCGCCGTTCGGCGCGCCCCAGTCGGATATTAGGCCGTGGGCAGTTTGTAGGTCTTGAACTGGTCGCGTAGCGCGACTTTCTGGATTTTCCCCGTCGCGGTCAGCGGGATTTCGTTCACGAAGGCGACGTCGTCGGGCATCCACCATTTGGCGATCTTGCCTTCGAGGTATTTCAGGACCTCTTCCTTCGTCACTTTCGAGTCCGGTTTGCGGGTGATGATGAGGAGCGGGCGCTCGTCCCATTTCGGGTGCGCGACGCCGATCACGGCTGCGATCGCGACGCCCGGGCAGCCGACGGCGACGTTTTCGACATCGATCGAGGAGATCCACTCGCCGCCGGATTTGATGACGTCCTTGGCGCGGTCGGTGATCTGCATGAAGCCGAGCGGGTCGAGCGTCGCGATGTCGCCGGTGTCGAACCAACCGTCCTTGTCGACGATCGAGTCCGTGCCGTGGCGGCCGCCTTCGCCCTTGAAGTAGCTGCGCGAGATCGCGGGGCCGCGCACCATCAGGTGACCGAACGCCTTGCCGTCGTGGGCTAAATCCTTGCCGTTGTCGTCGGTGATCTTCATTTCGACGGTGAACATCGCGCGGCCCTGCTTCGACTTCACCTTCAGTTGTTCCGACCAGGGCAGGTCTTCCATACCGGACTTGAACGAGCCGACCGTGCCGACCGGCGACATTTCCGTCATGCCCCAGGCGTGCATGACTTCGACTTCGTATTTCTTCTCGAACGTCTCGATCATCGACGGCGGACAGGCGGAACCGCCGATCATCACCTTCTTCAGATAGGGAAGCCTCAGGTTGTTCGCTTCCATGTGGGCGAGCAGCATTTGCCAGACCGTCGGCACGGCGGCGCTGATCGTCACCTTCTCGGTGTCGAGGAGTTCGTACACGCTGGGGCCGTCGAGCTTTGCGCCCGGCATCACCATTTTCGCGCCAACCGACGGACAGGCGAACGTCGTCGCCCAGGCGTTGGCGTGGAACATCGGCACCACGGGCAGCAGCGTGTCGGTCGACTTCGCGCCGACGCAATCGCCGCCGTTGACGGCCAGCGCGTGCAGCACGTTCGAACGGTGCGAGTAGAGCACGCCCTTCGGGTTGCCGGTCGTGCCCGACGTGTAGCAGAGGCCGGCCGCCGTGTTCTCGTCGAACTTCACCCAGTGGAAGTCGTCGTCCACGTCGCCGATCATGTCCTCGAACGCGATCGCGTTTTTCAGGCTCGTCTGCGGCATGTGGGCTTTGTCGGTCAGAATGACGAACGTTTCGACGCCGTCGATTTGTTTCGCGATCTTCTCGAGCAGCGGCACGAACGTCCGATCAACGAAGATCATGCGGTCTTCGGCATGGTTGACGACGTATACGATCT
>CAYXQB010000106.1:0-10348 GCA_964466435.1 uncultured Flavobacteriaceae bacterium
CAAGTCGACCCAAGTGCGCTTGCTCGGGGAACACCTGCGCGCGTCGGGCGCCGATGCGTTGCAAACGCGCGAGCCTGGCGGGTCACCCTCGGCGGAGGAGATACGGGCGTTGTTGGTGACGGGGGGCGCCGATCGCTGGTCGCCCTTGGCGGAGACGCTGTTGTTCTATGCCGCTCGCGTCGAGCATTGGCGGCAGGTGATCGAGCCGGCGTTGGAACGCGGCGCGCATGTTGTTTGCGACCGGTTTGCGGATTCCACGATGGCCTACCAATGTTATGCAGGCGGTCTGGATAGGAGCATCGTGGAAACGCTTCATCGAACCACGATGGCGAACGCAAATCCCGATTTGACGATCATCCTCGACGCGCCTGTCGACGAAGGGCTGCGCCGCGCTGCCGCCCGGCACGACGACGAGACGCGTTTCGAGCGCAAGGGGCGGGAGTTTCATGAGCGGTTGCGGCTGGGGTTTCTCGACATTGCGCGGAAGGCGGCAAACCGTTGCGTCATCATCGATGCCACACAAAGCGTGGAACTGGTTCACACCGGCGTGCGGGCTGCGTTGAGCGCACGACTGGGCCTTAGCTGATGGCGCCCAGACCACGCGCCGCCGACACCGAGCCGGTGCCGGAAAGTGACCGGATCGGCGAGTTGCCGCATCCGCGTGAACGGTTCGAACTTTTCGGCCATGCGGCGGCGGCGCAAACGCTGGCGACCGCGGCGCGGTCGGGGCGGTTGCATCACGCCTGGATCATTGCCGGACCCAAAGGGGTCGGGAAGGCGACGCTCGCGTGGCGCTTCGCGCGTGCGTTGCTGGCGCATGGTGCGCAAAGGTGTCCCGACGATTTGGCTGTGTCGCCGGACCATCACGTGGTGCGCCAGATCGGTGCGCTGGCGCATCCGGATCTCATCGTGATCCGCCGCCCTTGGGATGGGGAGAAGAAGCGTTTCAAATCGGAGCTCCCAGTCGAAGAGGTCCGCCGGCTTCACGGTTTTTTTTCGCGCCACTCGTCCGAGGGGGGCGCGCGCATCGCTATCATCGACGCCGCAGACGACATGAGCCGGTCGGCGCAGAATGCATTGCTGAAGATTCTGGAAGAGCCCCCTGCAAAGGCGTTGTTGCTTCTGATCTCGCATGCACCGGGTGGGCTACTGCCGACGACGCGGTCTCGCTGTCGCCTTCTCACGTTGCGCGGGCTCGACAGCGGGGCCTTGGAAGATGCCGTTTCGGAGCTTGCGCCCGCGGTCGATCAGAAATCGCGCGCGTTGTTGGCGGCGTTGGCGGGAGGTGCACCGGGGCGAGCCCTCGAATTGGCCGAGACCGATGCGCTCTCGATGTATCGCGATATCGCGGAGCTACTGCTCGCGTTGCCGCGCTTGAACGGCGCCAAGCTGTTCGGATTTGCCGAGAAGGTGGCCCGGGCCCAAGCCGATCGCGGGCTGGCGTTGTTCGTTTCGTTGCTGGCCCAGATCGAGGAAAGGGTGGTGCGCGGCGCCTATGCGCCGTTGAACGCGGTTCCAGGCGAGGAAGCGCTTCTGCGACACCTGCGCGCGGCATTGCCTCTCGAACGCTGGTCGGACCTGTGCGAGACGCTCAAGGCGGATGCGCTTCGGGCGGACGATCTCAATCTCGACAAGAAACAACTGGTCCTCAACACGTTTTTTGGTATTGAGGCGGCGACCCAACGATAGCCCCGGGGCGCGCGTTATGCTCGTCGACAGCCACTGTCATCTCGATTTCCCCGACTTCGGGCCGGAGCTCGACGAGGTCGTGCGCCGGGCGCGTGCGGCTGGGGTGGGCACGATGTTGACCATCGGTACGCGACTGTCGGCGTTCGAGGGCGTGCGTGCGATCGCAGAGCGCTACGACGACATTTGGTGTTCCGTCGGCGTGCATCCGCACGAAGCGGCGCAAGAACCTCTGAACGAGGCAGATGCGCTGATCGAACGCGCGGCGCATCCGCGCGTGGTGGGCATCGGCGAGGCAGGGCTCGATTACTATTACGAGCACAGTCCGCGCGACGATCAGATCAGGAACTTCCGCGCCCATATCGATGCATCACGCAAGACGGGCCTTCCACTTATCGTCCACGCGCGCGATGCGGACGACGATCTGTGCGCCATTCTAAGCGAGGAAAGTGCGCGCGGCGCTTTCCCCGGCCTCATTCATTGCTTCTCGTCGACGGCGCGTTTGGCGCGTACGGCGCTCGATCTCGGCATGTACATTTCGATCTCGGGCATCGTCACGTTCAAGAAGGCTGACGAGCTTCGTTCCATCATCGGCGACGTGCCGTTGGAGCGCCTGTTGGTCGAAACGGATGCGCCCTATCTCGCCCCCATGCCGCACCGCGGGAAGCGCAACGAACCGTCGTTTGTCACGCGCACCGCGGAAACCGTCGCCAGGCTGAAA
Source organism: uncultured Flavobacteriaceae bacterium (assembly GCA_964466435.1). Classification (GTDB taxonomy): domain Bacteria; phylum Pseudomonadota; class Alphaproteobacteria; order Micropepsales; family Micropepsaceae; genus SZUA-430. The sequence continues at coordinate 2,408 of CAYXQB010000106.1, forward strand.
AGCGTAGAACCGGCACGCCTTGCCGCGGCGACAACCGACAATTTCTTCCGACTGTTTCAAAAGGCGCGGCGCCCCGCATGAGCTTCGGTCTCACGGTCACCATCCTCGGCTGCGGGTCATCGGGCGGTGTGCCGCGGCTCGGCGGATCCGGCGGGGCAGGGGAGTGGGGCGCTTGCGATCCGCGCGAGCCGAAGAATCGCCGGCGGCGCTGCTCTATCTTGGTCGAACGCGCAGGGACCCGCGTTTTGGTCGATACGAGCCCGGACATGCGTGAACAGTTGCTCGACGCGCGTGTTGCGACGCTCGATGCCGTTCTGATTACACACGACCATGCCGATCAGCTCCATGGGTTCGACGACCTGCGTATGGTTGCGCAAAACATGATGCGACGCGTGGATGTGTACGCTGCGGCCGAGGCGATGCGTGCCATGAAGAAACGCTTCGACTATTGCTTCAAGGACGGCGAGCGCGGCGGCTATCCGGCTATCGTCGAAGATCATTTGATCGCGCGACCGTTCGAGGAATTCACCATCCGTGGCGGTAGCAGCTCGATTCCTGTGCGCGCGTTCGATCAAGACCATGGAACGATGGTCAGCCAGGGGTTTCGCTTCGGGCCGCTGGCCTATTCGTCGGATGTCGTGGCGCTGGACGAACAGGCGTTCGAAGTTCTTGCCGGGGTCGAGTGCTGGATCGTGGACGCGCTGCGCCATCGGCCGCATCCAACGCATGCGCATGTGGAAAAGACACTTGCGTGGATCGGGCGCGTTAAGCCGCGGCGGGCCGTGCTAACGAACTTGCATACGGATTTGGACTATCGCGCGCTGTCGGCGTCGCTCCCGCCGGGTGTCGAAGCCGCGTTCGATGGCTTGCAGGTTGTGTTGTGACACCCGTAGGCGCGTTTGTTGCGCGCGCGCCAATGCAATCCTTTGGGGAATCGCCCGCTTTCCTGCGGTTTACGATGGGGACAGTGTGTCAGTTTTTCAGTTTGCGTGTGCCCTGATTCTTTGAGATAACTCAGCTTGGGGTTGCGTCGCGGTCAGTCGGCGCAAAAGGGCATTTCGAGTGGGGGAATCGTCGGGCAGTCGAGCCAAAGAGGCGCGACCTGTTCGAGGTAACAGGCTGGTCCGGGTCTTGGAACTCTTATTATCTCCAACATTATCGCAACGGTTGCGGCACCCGGAAAATCTCCGGTCGAGTGAGGATTAAGCATAGCGGTATACTGCCGCTAACATTGCTGCTCTGTATGTTATGAGTCGAGGGCAATGGAGACTTCTGGCAAGGCGACGGAAGGCAAGTGGTTATGGGACGTGTAACTGTCAACAGGGGTAATCGGATGACGATCGCGCGCGTTGCTGCCGCGGCAGGATTTATGCTGGGGCTCACCATGATGGTGTCCGTGGCGATGGCACAGCCGGCTCCGGCGCCGGCTCAACCGCAACCGGGCGCACCGGCGGCCGATCCGGCAGCGCCGGCCGGCGAACCCGCACCGCCCGCCATCGGACCTGATGGCCTTCCGGTTGCGCCGACAGACGGCACGGCGCCCGCTGAGGCAGCCCCGCCGGCTGAGGCCGCACCTGCCGAACCAAAAGTAGAAGACATCACGCCAGTCACGATGTTCCTCGAAGCATCGATCGTCGTGCAGGTCGTTATGGTGCTCTTGCTCCTCTGGTCGGTCATCACGTGGGCGATCATGATCTCGAAGCTCTCGTTCTTTTCCGGCCTGAATGGATCGACGAACCGCTTCTTGAACGCCTTCCGCAGCGCCGGCTCGCTGCAGGACGCGGCGAAGGCCGCTTCGCGGAACTTCAAGAACAACCCGCTCGCAAAGATGCTCATAGCCGCAACCGAAGAAATTGCGGCTAGCAAAAAGGGTGGGGTGTCGGGTCGCGTCGCGCAGCGCATGCAGATCGTTCAGGCCGAAGCCGGCGAAGAGCTTTCGTCGGGCATGGGCATCTTCGCCACCGTCGGTTCAATCGCCGCGTTCGTGGGTTTGTTCGGTACGGTTTGGGGCATCATGAACTCGTTCATCGGTATCGCCCAAACGCAGACGACGAACCTCGCAGTCGTTGCGCCCGGTATTGCCGAAGCGTTGTTTGCGACCGGTATCGGCCTCTTCGCAGCCGTTCCCGCGGTTATCTTCTACAACATGTTTGCTCGTCGAATTGGCTCGTACCAAACCCGCATGGACAACTTCGCGAATGAAGTGTCGGTGCGTGTGGCCCGCGAATTCGAGTAGGCACACATGGCCGGTAAGCGGTACGACGACAACAGTCAGATCAACGTGACGCCCTTCGTGGACGTCATGTTGGTGCTGCTGATCATCTTCATGGTGGCAGCGCCGCTCGCCAGCGTGAACGTCAAGGTCGACCTGCCGCCTTCGGCGTCTAAGCCTGCAAAGGTGAAGGATCCGGTTTACGTTTCGTTGCAGAAGAACGGCAAAGTCTACATTGGCGATATCGAGGTGAAGTACAGCGAGTTTTCCGCGCGCCTCGTATCGGCCTCCGGCAACAACTACAACCGGCGCATCTTCATCCGTGCGGACAAGACGGTGCAGTACAAAGAAGTGATGCGGGTCATGAACGTGATCCAGGACACCGGGTTCTATCAAATCGCTCTGGTGGCCGAAGATCGTGCCATCGGCAAGTAGTACAAGACATCGGGTAATGGACCGCCATGGATAGGCGCACGGTTTACATCACGATTATCGTCTCCGTGCTCTTCCACATCGGGGTGCTTTATTACGTCGCCGTGACGTGGGGCATCGTGCCGAGCATTTTGGAAGAGCCGGAAGAGCAGGTTCTCGCGGTGGCGCCGCCGCCGCCGCCTCCACCGCCGCCTCCACCTCCGCCCGAGGAGGTGGTGCAGGAGAAGCCTCGCTTCCGTCCGCGGCCGGTGCCGGCGCCGCCGGTTCCGGTGAAGGTGCCGCCAGTCCCGCTCAAGCCCCAACCGCCGGCTGAGACCACGTCGGACGCGACGACGATTTTGTCGGACAAACAGGTCATCGACAGCCCCGTGTCGAAGCCGCCTTGCCGCTATCCGAAGCGAGCTGAGGAGGCTGAGAAGGAAGGCAAGGTATTGATGTCGATCACCATCAATCCGGACGGAACAGTCGGCGACGTGCAGATCGTGTCAGCCAGTCCGCCGGGTTGGTTCGAGCAGGCGAGCGAGCAGTGTGTGAGGCGTTATCGCTACAAGGCCGCCGGCCGCCCGATCAAAGCGCCGATCGAAATCACTTGGCGCCTGGAATAGAGCTGGAGCTTTGAAGCCCTATGGCTGGAACAGTCGGAACTGGTGAAAGCGCAGGCGGAAAAAGAGGCCGCTATGGCGACAACGCCGAGATCAACGTGACGCCCTTTGTGGACGTCATGCTGGTTCTGCTCATCATCTTCATGGTCACGGCGCCGCTTGCCACGATCAGCATTCCGCTTGATCTGCCGCCGCCTAACCCTGAGCCGACACAGATCGACCCCGTCGAGCCGGTTTTTGTGAGCTTGCAGGATACGGGCACGATCAACGTCGGGACGCAAAGCACCGGTGAAATTCAAGCGACGTTCGCGACGCTCGCGGATGCTCTGAAGGAAAAGGCCGGTGGCGACAAGGAACGCAAGGTCTTCATCCGCGCGGACCAAAAGGTGATCTACAACGACGTCATGCGCTTGATGGATGCGATCGACAAAGAGGGCTACAAGAACAAAGCGCTCGTCGCCGAGGACGTCGTCGACTGAGGCGCGCGCCAACCGCGATCAGAGAGTTACAAGGGCCGGGATTTCCGGCCCTTTTGTTTGCCTACGAGGCGCGCCCACGTTGTTGCGGACTTGGCGGGTTCTGCGACCTCTTCGCATCTTGTACGAATCTATCGCACCTCGGTAGGCTTTCGTACGAATCCAACTCGTAGGCGGAGATCTGGCTATGAACGTTGCGCAAGAGCGGGCCCGGACCTCGACGCCGCAGATCATTTTGTTCTCGATCGTTTTGCACGCGGCCATCCTCTACTACGTAGCCGTCGCGTTTAAGGTGGTGCCACCGCCGGTCGAGATAGAGAGCGCGCCGACAATCGAGTTGTACGATCCGCCACCGCCGCCGCCTCCGCTGATCGAGCCGGAAAAGATCGTTGAGCAGCCGCGGTTCGTGCCGCGGCAGCCGGATGCGCCGCCGGTGCAGCCCGTCGTGCCGCCGCTTCCGTTTCCACCGCAGCCGGCAACGGACTCGACGGCGGACGCAAGCACGATTGTTCTGAATCAGCCGATCCCAGAGCAGCCTATCGTCCAAGGACTGCCGCGATACCCGCGGATTGCGCAGGACCGTCAAGTCGAGGGCAAGGTGGTCTTGTCGATCACGATCATGCCCGACGGCAGCGTACGCGACGTTCGGGTGATTAGTGCGCGTCCGAACGGATACTTCGAAGCCGAAGCGCTGCGCGCGGTTCAGGGCTGGCGCTACAAGCCCTCCAAACACATCCGCCAGAACGTGATCGTGGATATCGATTTCGTCCTGACTTGAGGTCAGACGAGCGGGCCCAGTAACGCGGCCGCTGCGATGATGCCGTAGGCCACGCTGCGGTAGGTTTGTTCCGACGCTTTGTCGAAGAGGCGGCTGCCGAGCCAAACGCCAGCGACTGCGGCCGGGATGCACATGGCCGTGAGGGCGAGCACGCTCTGCGTCACCAGGCCCTGAGCGGTGTAGATCGCGGCCGACATCGCATCGATGATGAAGAAGTACCAGATGACAGTCGCGCGCACGGCGGCCGAACTGTCGTCACCGGCGAGGTAATAGAGCACGACCGGCGGTCCACCGACGCCGGACGCGCCGTTCGCGACGCCGGAGAGCATGCCGCTTGCAGCGAGGCCTTGCGGGGTCTTGCGCCCCGTTCGACGGACGCGCATCAGGACAAGGGCGAGGAAGGCAATGATCAGAACCGATATCGCGATGCGCAGCGTTTGTTGCGGCGCGACGGCGAGCAACCACGCGCCGAGCACCAGGCCGGGTAGCGCCGCCCCCGAGAGGATTGCGATCTCACGCCAAACAACGTGCTTTGTGGCCGTCGGCAGGAGCTGAAACGACAGGGCGATCTCGAGCAGGATGACGAGTGGAACGGCCTCGGTGAGCGGGTAGAGCGCGGCCAGCGTGGGCGCGAGCACCATCGCCGATCCGAAGCCGGAGAACCCGCGAAGCACGCCGGCAAAGGCGACCAGGCCGACGGCGATCGCGGTGCTGCCGGTCAAGAGCGGCGTGAAAGACTCCAGCATCAATGTTCGACGACGATCTTGTACGGGGCCACCGTGTTCTCCGTAGCTTGAGCCGTTGGAAGGCAAGGGTTTTGCATACGTTATGTTTAAGCTGCCGTCTTTTCCGTTGAAAGCGGCCAATGCGGCTCGTTACAGTTCCGCCACCACGTTGAGGAACCGACCCCTATGTCGAACAGTCCGCCGGAGCTGGCACCGGGCCGCGAATGCGGCGCGTGCACGGCGTGCTGCAAGATCCCCCTGATCGATGTCCCGGCACTGCGAAAGCCGGCCGGCGTTATGTGCCCGAACTGCAGCGGCTCAAACTGTAGCATCTACGAAACCCGTCCGGAGCCCTGCCGCACGTTCTTCTGCTTGTGGCGCAGGGTTGCGACGATGCCCGACGAATTGCGGCCGGATCGCATCGGCGTGATGTTCACGATCGAATCTGTCGCCCAAGCTCAAAATCCGTTCGAGCGCGAGTTTGTGATCGGGCGAGCGATCGACTCTCTCGCCGATTTCGAGAGCCCTGGCGCGCGGCGTGCAATTCAGACGTTTATCGAACATGGGGATCTGCCGGTGTGGCTGAGCTTCCAACAGGAGCGACGTCTGCTGCACCCGTACCCGGCGCTGCGCGACGCCATCCTGCGCCCCGGTGCGCCGCCGGCGGAACTTGCCGATCAGGTGTGGTTGTGGCGTGGCCGGCTGGGCCTGACGAACGGCTAGTTCTCGACCCGAGCGCGTTGGTGCGTCTTGGTCGCGAGGATCGGCGTCAGCGCAAACGTCGTCATGCGGATATCGTCGGATGCGCCGCTGCGTCCGCACATCGAACAGCGGAACCGGCGTTTGACGTCGAGCAGCCGCGTCCGCGGATGCGCCATCTTGGCGAGTTGATCAGGCAAGAGTGCGGTCTTGTGACCGCAGCGGCACGCAAGATTGACACCCCGGTCGCGCTCGACCAGCGCGCCGACGGTCATGGGCCGTGAGGAGACTGCGGACATTTGCCCTCAAGACTATCTCCTTGCGCGCTCTGCCGCCATCTGTTGACGCACAGTAAACCGGCGTTTGCGGCGGGGTGGGGGAGGGGACCGGCTTTTTGGGAGCCCGTGCTAGGGTCGCTGGTGTTATTCATATGAGGAGCAACCACCGTGGCGATCGATTTCGACATACCGGCAGAAGCCAAAGCTATCCGCGAGCGCGTCCGCAAATGGGTGCAGGACGAGTGTGTCCCAGCGGAAAAGCGGCTGATCGACGGCGGCGATTACAAGACAATTCTCGGCGATTTGCGGAAGAAGGCGCGCGCACAAGGACTCTGGTGTCCTTTTATTCCGAAGGAACATGGCGGCATGGGGCTTGGGCCGCTCGCCAACGCGCTAGTGCAGATGGAACTGGGCGAAAGCTATCTCGGCGCCTTGTCGATGAACACGCAAGGCCCCGACGACGCGACGATGCTGACGCTGCTCGAGCACGGTACGGACTATCAAAAAGAGAAGTTCCTGAAGCCGTTGCTCAACGGCGAAAAGCGCATCTGCTACTCGATGACGGAAAAAGCCGCCGGCGCCGACGCGACCGGCATGCAAACCCGCGCCGAGAAGAAAGGCAACGATCGCTATGTTCTGAACGGCGAGAAGTGGTTTTCGAGCGCGGCCAGCGTTGCCGATATCGCGCTCGTGATGGCCAAGACCGATCCCGACGCGCCGCGCCATCAGCAGTACTCGACGTTCCTCGTCGAGCTGCCGAACCCCGGTTACAAGATCAAGCGCAACATCCCGACGATGGCGCTCGAAGGTCCGCTGTCGCACATCCTGGGCGGCGGCCACGCCGAGATCGAAATTACCGATCTCGAAGTGCCGGCTGAGAACTTGCTCGGCGGCGCAGGCAAAGGCTTCGCGATGGGCCAGCACCGCTTGGCATACGGGCGCCTGCGTCACGGCATGCACAACGTCTCGATGGCGCAGCGCGCGCTCGACATGGCTGTGAAGCACGTGACCGAGCGCACGACGTTCGGCAAGAAGCTTGAAGATCGCCAAGCCGTGCAGTTCATGCTCGCCGACTGCGCCCAAGACCTCTACATCGCGCGCCTGATGCTGATGCACATTGCGTACAAGGCGGAAAACAAGATGGACCTGCGCCAGGAAAACGGCATCGCCAAGGTCTACCTCGCGAACATGGTCCACCGTGTCGTCGACACCGCGATCCAGCTCCACGGTGCGCTCGGCTACAGCCGCGACCTTCCGCTCGCCGCCTGGTACACGCACATCCGCAGCCAGCGCCTGGTCGACGGTCCGGATGAAGTGCACCGCTGGACGACGGGGCGAAACGTCATCAAGGCCTACAAAGCCCATGGCACAACGGCAGGCGCCTGCGGCGGCGACTTGTTGTAGCCGGTCGGCATAACCAGATACTCTCGAACGTCATCAGCGTCGTCTCAAGGGCGCAGCCTCGACAGCTGCGCCCGGGCAAGACACTTGGTCAGCCGGTCGGGCGGTACGAGAGATGCGGGTTCAAGTCCCGCCGTTGGTGGCGCGGCGGTCGGCTATGTAGCTTTGGAGCGGCGCTGTCAGTGCTTGGATTGTGACCCATCACCGCTATCAAGCCACGCGATCGCCAACTGCGGAAAAGTATGCCGGCCGACCGTGAACCCCGCCTCATTTCCATTTCTCACTGCCTCAAGGCAAAGCTCTCGCGCCTCTTCATTCCGGTTCAACAAAACAAGCGT
>CAYXQB010000107.1:0-10279 GCA_964466435.1 uncultured Flavobacteriaceae bacterium
TGCGGCACAGACTCAAACCGTCTTCGCCCGGCATCATGATGTCGAGCACCATGCGATCCACCTCGCGCTGCGCCAGCACGCGCCGCGCCGACGCCGCCGACTCTGCCATCGTCACCTTCAGGCCGTTGTCCGTGAGATAACGCGACAGCGCATCGCGGATGTCGCGGTGGTCGTCGACGATCAGAACGTGGGGCATGGCGTCGGTCATGTGGCGGATGAGATACAAGAGCCGGAGAAGCGTGCAAGGTGAAGCACAGTTAATCTGTGTCAAAGTTTGTCGGCGCGCCATTCCCGGCGCTTTTCGCCACGACTTCCTTGCGTGGCAGACAAGACTCGGTCGCCGGGCTTGGACCAAGATGGGCATCGCTTCAGTGAGAGGGAAAACGTGAAAACGCAGTTGTTGTTGGCGGCCTCCGCCATCGTTTGGATGACGGCTTCGGCCGTTGCAGAAGAAGTTCGCGTCGAGCAACGCAAGCAAGTTTGCACCTGCACGATGACCGACGGGAAAGACGGCGGTCCGACCTGGCACCAAAAGGGCGAAGGCGGCGGACCGCAAGTCATGGTCATGCCGCAAGGCGGGCAGAACGACGACGTCAATGTTCAAGTGTTCAAGGACGGTGGGCCCGGTGAGGAGCGCGTCGTGATCATCCGCCGTCATGCCGGGCATGACAGTGCCGACGAGAACAAGGACGGCAAGGTCACGCGCAAGGAGTTCCTCGCGCGTGCCGAGAAGCACTTCGCCAAAATGGACGCCGACAACAATGGCGCGCTTGAGAAAGACGAGCTGCATCCGCCGATGCCGCCGATGCCGCCTATGCCGGGCGTTCCGCCGGTGCCTCCGGTGCCTCCAGTCCCGCCCGCGCAGAACTGAAGCCAGGCTCACTCTAGCCCGCCACGAAGTGGGCTAGGGTGATCCGGATTTCTGCGGGTCTGTGGAGATTTCGTCCAACAAGCCTGGGCTTTCGGCCTTCTTGGTCTCGACCAGAGGCTCAGGCGTATCGCTTGCGGATTTCGCGGTTGGGGCTGACGAGGACGCCGTCGTTTCTGGGGGCTTCTCAGGAGCGGCTGCTACCGGTGCCGCAGGTGAGGTGACAATTTGCGGCGGCGGGATGCCTTGTGAGGTCATGCGCGCGGTTACGCCCGCGTCGAACGCTTGAGCTTGCGCGATGTCGAGTTGTCCGGTCTTCACATCGCCCGAATACATCTTGGCGACGCCGCGGCCGTAGAGCGCCTCGGTGTTCGTCTTCTGAATCGACAATGCCGTGGTGTAGTCCGCGATGGCGGGCCCCCAAGCCTGCGTCCGCACGAAGTGATGGCCGCGTTGCGTCAGCGCCGTCAGATGATCGGGCTTGAGCTTGATCGCTTGCTCGAGATCCCTCGCGGCCTTTTCGTGCTGTGCCATCCACGCGTAAGCCATGCCTCGTCCGGTGAACGCGTCGGCGTCGTGGGGTGTGAGTGCGATCGCGGATGTGTAGTCGGCTACGGCGAGCTGCGGGTTGCCGCTGATGCGTTGCGCGACGGCACGGTTGAAGAAAGCGGCGGCGTAGTCCGCCTTGTGCTTCAGCGCGTCGGTGTAGTCGGCGATCGCGCGGGCGAAGTCGCTCTTGCCGACATAGGCATTGCCGCGATTGTAGTAGGCGGTCGCGCGACGTTCACGGCTGATCCGCGAATTGACCAACGCGGTACAGCCTTTGATTTGGTCGTCGGCGATGACCATCATTCCGCCGTTGCACAGCCCGGCGTTGTCGTAGCGCTCGACCTGCGAGACGGGTGCGGGCGCGGAGCGATACTTCTTGCGCTTCTTCTTGGCCGCGTCGGCATCGCTCGCAATCATCGCGACCACGACTGTCAAGGCAACTAAGGCTGTCATCGGCTTCATGGCACTTTCTACCCCGCAGGCCCTATTAGCGCAGTGCGGCGGGCGGCCGACCATCACAAGTTTTGGCAAGGGCGGCCCGAATGGGTTAGGACGAAAGGCGATGCTGGAAGAGATTCTCAATCGTGCCGACGGTCTCGACGCGCTGCGCGTTGCAATCGCTGCGTTCTCGTGCGCCGTTTCCGTCGCGTACCTCGGCATTCTGAACGGCGAAACGGCGCCTTTGCGCACCGGCGTGAAGACGGCGGCGATCGCTATCCTTTCGATTCTGCCGCTCACCTATTTGGGTACCCCGAATGCGCCACTGGGCGCTCTGCTCCTGCTGACGCTCGCGCTCGCTCTTTCGGCGCTCGGCGACTTCTTTTTGGCCCTGAAGGACCAGTCGCGCTTTTTCGTGCCGGGGCTGGGCAGCTTCCTTGCTGCGCACGTCGCTTACGTCGTCGCGTTTCTGCCGTATGCGAGCAGTCCTGGCGGTCTGTCGCTTTTGGCGATCATCGCGGCTCTTGTTGCTGCGGGTTTGTTGATCGCGAGGATCGCGCCGAACCTGGGTCGTCTGCGCGTGCCGGTCTTCGCTTACTTCGCCGTGATCATGACGATGGTGGCAGCGTCGCTATCGATCCTTGAGGCGTCGTGGGTGTTGGGCGCGGGCGCCGTCATCTTCGCATTGTCGGATTCGCTGATCGCCGTGCGCAAGTTCTGGTCGCCGTTTACGTTCATCAACGAAGCCGTTTGGATCACTTACATCGCCGCGCAGTTCATGATCGTGGCAAGTTATCTCTCCCTCATTCTCTAGGTCGAAGGGTCCGCCCATGCACGAACGCCAACTCGACATCGATACCCCAGACGGAAAGATGAGCACGTTCGTCGTGCATCCGGAGCGGGGTGGTCCTTGTCCCGTTGTGCTCTTCTTCATGGACGCACCCGCCATCCGCGAAGAACTGCGTGATATGGCGCGCCGCATCGCGACAGTCGGCTACTACGTCATGCTGCCGAACCTCTATTATCGTTCGGGCGTTATGGAACTCGGACGCATTCCGATGGACCCGCAGGCGCCTGAGCGCAAACGCATGATGGAGTTGATGGGCTCGCTCTCGATCGCCAAGATCATGGATGACACCGACGCGCTGCTTGCGTTTGCGGGCGGCGAAAAGGCTGCAAGCAAAAGCAAGGTGGGCACGGTCGGTTACTGCATGAGCGGCCAGTACGCGATCAACGCCGCGGCGCGGTATCCCGATCGCGTCGCCGCCGCCGCCTCGATCTACGGCGTGCGCCTCATCACCGACCAGCCCGACAGTCCGCACGTGGTGGCCAAGAAGGCCAAGGGCGAACTCTATTTCGCCTGCGCCGAAACCGACCACTGGATGCCGCTGGACCAGGTCGAACCACTGCGCCGGGCCTTGAAGGAAGCTGGCGCCAATGCCGAAGTCGAGGTGTTTGCGAAGACCGAACACGGTTTCGCCTTCCCCGCGCGCCCCGTCTACGACAAGGAGGCGGCGGAGCGGCATTGGGAAAGGCTGTTCGCGTTGTTCGCGAGAAATCTACGTTAAGGGGACGAACCTCGACGGATCTGCCGGAGCGTCGTAGCCTCGCCAAACTACGTAATAGGGAAACGCCCATGCTTCGCTGGATCGCCGCCGTCGTTCTTGTCGTTGCTGCTGTGGCGGCTCTGTATTGGTTTGGCGCGCGGGGCGGCTGGTTCGGAGCCGATCAGGGGCCAGGCGCGATCGAGGGCAAGGTGTTGTCCGCGGATGTGATCGCCGCCCGCACGGTCACGCGCCTAGCTGTGGGTGAGGACGAAGACCAGATCCTGTTCGGCGATTTGCACGTCCACACGACGCTCTCCGCCGACGCGTTTCAGCTGGCGCTTCCGCTGCTCGGCGGGGTGGGCACGAATCCGCTGGCCGATGCGTGCGACTACGCGCGCTACTGCTCCGCGCTCGACTTCTGGGCCTCGACCGATCATGCCGAGTCGATCACGCCCAAGCGCTGGGACATCGTGAAAAACGCGGTGCGCGCTTGCCAGAAAGTTGCCGGCGAAGGCCCGAACCCCGACCTCGTCTCCTTCATCGGCTTCGAGTGGACGCAGGTCGGCCGTACGCCGGAACTTCACCACGGCCATCACAACGTCATCTTCCGCGATCTCGACGACGCGAAGGTGTCGGCGCGGCCGATCGCTGCCGGCGACCGGGACAGCGCTTCGCGCCTTGCCGCGCCGATCTCGCCGCTCGTGCCGTTGCGGGACTTCGCCAACCGTCAGACGTATTTCGACTTCAACCGCTTCATGGCCGCCACGCGTGAGACGCCGTCGTGCGACCCCAACACGCCGTCGGACAAACTTGGTCCCGATTGCATCGAGTGGGCGGCCCGGCCGGGCGAACTCGTGCGCAAGCTGTTCGACGAACAGAAGTTGAAACCGCTCGTCATTCCGCACGGAACCTCGTGGGGCCTCTCGACGCCGCCGGGCTCCAACTGGGCGAAGGCGCTGCACCCGGACGAGCGTGCCGACAAGATTCCCTTGATCGAAGTCTATTCCGGCCACGGAAACTCCGAGGAGTATCGCAGCTGGTCGGAAGTCTTGAACGAAGCCGACGGCACGCGCTCATGCCCCGCGCCCGCGGGCAACTTCAAGGCGGGCTGCTGGCGCGCGGGCGAACTCATTGAAGAGCGCTGCCTGAAGGCAAAGCTCGACGCGAAGGAATGCGCGGCGCGTGCCGCCAAGGCGCGGCAGGATTACATCGATATGAACTCGGCAGGACATCTGGCCGTGCCCGGCACGACGCCGGAGGACTGGCTCGACTCCGGTCAGTGCACGGACTGCTTCCTGCCGGCGATGAACTACCGTCCCGGCAAGTCGGTGCAAGCAGGCGTCGCCTCCGCGCATTTCGACGACGCAGCCCAAGCGACGCGTTTCCACTGGGGCTTCATCGGTTCGAGCGATACCCACGGCGCACGCCCCGGCACCGGCTACAAGCAAGTCGCCCGACGCGGCAACACGGACACACGGGGCCCGATCGATGCCGGGTGGCGCTCGCTCATGCTGCCAAGCGAAGACGCGGACGATGAGGACCCGCATTCGCAAACGATCCCGCCCGAGCAGCTGCTGAAGCTCGGCGGCTTGCGCACCCGCGAGGTGGAGCGCCAAGGCGGCTTCTTCACGACCGGTGGGCTCGCCGCCGTGCACGCGAAAGGCCGCTCGCGCGAGGCGATCTGGGACGGCTTGGAACGGCGGGAGACTTACGCGACCTCGGGTCAGAAGATTCTGCTCTGGTTCCACGCCGTCGACAAAGCGGGCGCGAAGACGCCCATGGGAAGCCGCGTCGCCGGTCAGGCCGCGCCGACGTTCCAAGTGCGCGCGCTCGGCGCCTTCAAGCAAAAGCCCGGCTGTCCCGACTTCGCAAAGACCGGCCTCGACGAAAACCGCCTGAGCAAGCTTTGCGGCGGCGAATGCGACAACCCCTCGGACGAGCGCTCGAAGATCACGCGTATTGAAGTCGTGAAGATCCGGCCGCAAGCGACGAAAGGCGAAGAACTGGCAAGCCTGATCCAAGACCGCTTCATCGTGCACCAATGCGAGGCGAAGGAGGACGGCAGCTGCACGTTCACCTTCACCGACCCGAGCTACGCCGCCGATAAACGCGACGCGCTCTACTACGTGAAGGCGATCCAGGAAGCCGAACCGATGATCAACGCCGATCCGCTGAAATGCGAACGCGACGCATCGGGCAAGTGCGTCAAGGTCAACCTCTGCTACGGCGACTACCGTTCCGGCGCGAGCGACTGCACCGCCCCCGCCGAACCGCGCGCCTGGTCCTCGCCGATCTATGTGGACTACAAATAGCCTGGGAGCGCGGCGCTCCCTCGACGGAACTTGAGAGGCATCGTAGCCTGCTCGAAACACGCCTAAGGGAAACCGCCCATGCTTCGCTGGATTGCCGCTGTCGTTGTTGTCGTCGTCGCTGCCGCGGCGTTGTTCTGGTTCGGCGCGCGCGACGGATGGTTCGGGAGCGACCAGGGCCCCGGCATGATCGAGGGTAAGGTGCTTCCCGCGGAGGTTATTGCCGCCCGCATGGCCACGCGCCGAGCGGCCGGCGAAGACGAAGACCAAATCCTGTTCGGCGACTTGCACGTTCACACGACGCTTTCGACCGACGCCTATCAGTTCTCGCTCCCGATTTTGGGCGGCTCGGGCCTGCACCCGGTCGCAGATGCGTGCGACTTTGCCCGCTACTGCTCGGCAGTCGATTTCTGGGCATCGACCGACCACGCGGAGTCGATCACGCCGAAGCGCTGGACGATGATCAAGGACGCGGTGCGCGCGTGCCAGAAAGTGTCGGGCGATGACGCGAACCCCGACATGGTCTCCTTCGTCGGGTTCGAGTGGACGCAAGTCGGGCGCACGCCCGAGACCCACTTCGGCCACAAGAACGTCATCTTCCGCGATCTTGCGGACGAAAAGATCGCCGCGCGCGCCATTCAAACCGAAAAGCTCAGCATCGTCGCGCCGATGTCGCCCTTGGTCGTGACCCAGGACTTTGCAAACCGGCAGAGCTATTTCGACTACAACAGGTTCATGGCCGACACGAATGCCGTGCCCGACTGCGATGCGGCGACGCCCTCGGACAAGCTGTCCAAGGCGTGCATAGAGAGCGCTCGCGCGCCCGGTGATCTTGTTCGCAAGCTCTTCGACGAGCAGAAGCTTGAACCGCTCATCATACCGCACGGCACGACCTGGGGCTTCTACACGCCGCCGGGCACCACATGGCTGAAGGCGCTCAACCCGAAAGAGCGTCCCGCAATGTTTTCGTTGATCGAGCTTTACTCCGGCCATGGCAACTCGGACGAATTCCGCTCGTGGAACGAGGTCGTCATCGCAAGCGACGGCACGAAGTCCTGCCCGGAGGCGACGGCGAACTATCTTCCGGGCTGCCGGCGTGCGGGCGACATCATGAAGGAACGCTGCCTCAACGCGAAACTCGACGCCGGCGAATGCGAAAAGCGCGCCGTCGCCGCGCGCCAGGCCTACGTCGATATGGACGCGTTCGGCCATCTCGCCGTGCCGGGCGTGGTCGGCGCCGACTGGCTCGACGCCGGCCAGTGCACCGACTGCTTCCTGCCCGCGTTCAACTACCGCCCGAAGACGTCGGTGCAAGCGGGCCTTGCAACAACCCACTTCGACGACGCGAACGGCCAGGCGACGCGCTTCAACTGGGGCTTCATCGGCTCGAGCGACAACCATCGTGCCAGACCCGGCACCGGCTACAAGCAATACGACCGCCGCAACAACACCGAAGCGACCGGCGCGCCGAACGAGAACCTGCGCAAACTCTTAATCGGCACCGTCGGCGACGTCGACGACGAGAACCCGCGGCCGAATGCGATGACGCAGCAGGAGATCCAAAAGCTTCCCGGCCTGCGCACTGTGGAAGCCGAACGCCAGGCGGCGTTCCTGCTCACCGGCGGTCTGGCCGCCGTGCACGCGAAAGGCCGCTCGCGCGAGGCGATTTGGGACGCGATGCAGCGCCGCGAAACCTACGCGACGTCGGGTCAGAAGATCCTGCTCTGGTTCCACGCCGTCGACAAAGCGGGCGTGAAGACGCCCATGGGAAGCCGCGTCGCCGGTCAGGCCGCGCCGACGTTCCAAGTGCGCGCGCTCGGCGCCTTCAAGCAAAAGCCCGGCTGTCCCGACTTCGCAAAGACCGGCCTCGACGAAAACCGCCTGAGCAAGCTTTGCGGCGGCGAATGCGACAACCCCTCGGACGAGCGCTCGAAGATCACGCGTATTGAAGTCGTGAAGATCCGGCCGCAAGCGACGAAAGGCGAAGAACTGGCAAGCCTGATCCAAGACCGCTTCATCGTGCACCAATGCGAGGCGAAGGAGGACGGCAGCTGCACGTTCACCTTCACCGACCCGAGCTACGCCGCCGATAAACGCGACGCGCTCTACTACGTGAAGGCGATCCAGGAAGCCGAACCGATGATCAACGCCGATCCGCTGAAATGCGAACGCGACGCATCGGGCAAGTGCGTCAAGGTCAACCTCTGCTACGGCGACTACCGTTCCGGCGCGAGCGACTGCACCGCCCCCGCAGAACCGCGCGCCTGGTCCTCGCCGATCTATGTCGATTTCCGGCCGTGAGACGCTGAGTTCGGCGCCACGTTCTTGATCTAAGGCAAAGTCACCCCGCATTGGCGTCGCTAGCATTCAAGCCAGCACGAACCATGGGGAAGGCAGATCATGCGCTTTGCAACGACACTGGCAGCGGCACTGGCGGTTTTTCTCAACATCGCGTCCGCGGCGCCCGCCGCAGAACCGCCAAGCGAACCGGTCACCGCCAAGGCGCCGGAGCGTTTTAAGTTCTATTTGTTGCAGGGCATTCCCGATGCCTATCGCGGCAAGACGAACCCGCTACAGACGAACGTGCCGAACGTGATCAAGGGTGCCGACCTTTACAACGCACGCTGCGCCTCGTGTCACGGGTTGATGGGCTTCGGCTACGGCGCTGCGGCGGGCGCGCTGCGTCCGCGTCCGGCCGACCTCGCCTGGTCGCTTTCCGATCCGCGCGTGAAAGACGACTTCCTGTTCTGGACGATCGCCGAGGGCGGGGCGCAATTCGGCTCGAACATGCCTGCTTCCAAGGGCAGCCTCACGGAATTGCAGGCGTGGGAGATGATCACCTACATGCGCGCAGCGTTCGAAGGCCGCGAGGCAATGTACAGGGACGGCTCCAACAAGTTGGCGGCGCGTTAGCGCTCCAGCTCCTCGCGGAGCATTTCGAGTTCAAGCCAGCGTTCCTCGCTGGCGGCGAGGCTGGCGTGCAGCTCCGCGAGCTTTGCGGAAGCCGCGGCAAAGCCCTTCGGGTCGCGCTCGTAGAAGTCGCCCGCCGAGAGTCGTTGGCTGAGCGCGTGGATTTCCCGCTCAAGCGCGGTGATCTGCGCTGGCAGCGTCTCGAGCGCGTGCTTGTCCTTGAAGCTGAGCTTGCGCCGCTCGGTCTGGATGGCACGCGGGGCAGGGGCGGCCTTCGCCGCCTTCGGCGTTTCGCGTTCGCGCACCCTGGCGGAGACGCCTGCGCCACGTTGAGCGACCATGTCCGAGTATCCGCCCGCGTACTCGACGAAGCGCCCCTGGCCCTCGGCCATCAGGATGCTCGTCGCCACGCGGTCAAGGAAGTCGCGGTCGTGGCTCACCACGAGCAACGTCCCCGCATAATCGGCAAGCATCTCCTGCAACAGGTCGAGCGTCTCCAAGTCGAGGTCGTTCGTCGGCTCGTCGAGCACGAGCAGGTTCGACGGCGCCGCCAATGCCTTCGCAAGCACCAGGCGGCCGCGTTCGCCGCCCGATAGCGCGCGCAAAGGCGTGCGCGCTTGTTCGGGCGTGAACAGGAAGTCCTTCATGTAAGACGCATAGTGCTTCGTGACGCCGCCCACGCTTAAGCTCTCGCCGTGCCCGCCGGTGAGGAAGTCCTTCACGCTCACATCCGGATCGAGCGTCACGCGCCGCTGATCGAGCACGTGCATCTGCACGTTCGAGCCCAGCTTCACCTCGCCCGCATCGGGAGGCATCCGCCCGGTCAGCACGTTGACGAGCGTTGTCTTGCCCGCACCGTTCGGCCCCACGATGCCGACACGATCGCTGCGCATGATGCGAATGGAAACGTCGCTCACCACCGAAAGATCGCCGAAAGCCTTCGATACGTTTTTCGCTTCGATCACGACCGTGCCCGACGTCTCGCCCTCGGTCGCGGCAAGCTTCACATTCCCCGTCGCGCGCCGTGCTTCGCGCCGTTGCGTGCGCAAATCGGCAAGCCGCGCCATGCGCCCGACATTGCGCTTGCGCCGCGCGGTCACGCCGTAACGCACCCAGTGTTCCTCCATCACGATGCGCCGATCCAGCTTGTGCTGCTCGAGCTCTTCTTGCTCCAACACCGTGTCGCGCCATGCTTCGAACGCCGAGAAACCCTGCTCGATGCGTCGCGTCGCGCCGCGGTCGAGCCACACCGTGGCGCGCGACAACCGCTCGAGGAAGCGCCGGTCGTGGCTGATCAACACCATGGCAGAGCGCAGCGAATTCAACTCGCTCTCGAGCCACTCGATCGCGGGCAAGTCCAGGTGGTTCGTCGGCTCGTCAAGCAGCAGAATATCGGGCGAAGGCGCGAGCACCCGGGCGAGCGCCGCGCGGCGCGCCTCGCCGCCGGAGAGCCGGTCGGCCGGCTCGTTGCCGGTCATGCCCAAGCACTCCAGCAGATATTGCGCGCGGTAGTGGTCGTCGCCGGGCGCCATGCCGGCTTCGACGAACGCGAGCGTCGTGGCAAATCCGGAGAGATCGGGCTCCTGCGGCAGGTAGCGTACGGTGGCCGACGGCGCCGCAGCGCGTGTCCCCCGGTCGGCTTCGATCAAGCCGGCGGA
>CAYXQB010000108.1:0-10240 GCA_964466435.1 uncultured Flavobacteriaceae bacterium
GAGAGTGCGAGGCGCTGGTGCACGCCGAAGCGGTGCTGCTCGTCGATGACGACGAGGGCAAGGTCGTTGAAGACGACGGTCTCGGAGATGAGTGCGTGCGTGCCGATCAAGATTTTGAGATCGCCCGCGGCCAGGCGTTCGAGTGTCGCGTCGCGTTCCTTGCCGCGCTCGCGGCCCGTGAGCAGGGCGACGGAAACGCCGGCCGCTTCGGCGAGCGGCTTCAGTACCGCGAAGTGCTGGCGGGCTAGGACCTCGGTCGGCGCCATGAGGGCAGACTGCGAGCCGCACTCGATGGCGTTCAGCATGGCGAAGAATGCCACGAGCGTCTTGCCGGCGCCGACGTCGCCTTGCAGCAAGCGCAGCATTCGTTCGGGGGCAGCCATGTCGGCGAAGATCTCGGCGAGCGCCGTTTCTTGCGATTTGGTGAGCGTGAATTTGAGAGCCTTCAGGGCGGTGGCACGCAGCTTGCCGTCGCCCTTCAATGAGCGCCCTCTCGTTTTGCGCATGCGCGCGCGGGCGAGGGCCAGCGCCAGTTGGCTTGCAAGCAGTTCGTCGAATGCGAGGCGTCTGCGTGCGGGCGTCGTTGGGTCGAGGTCTGCGAGGCTTTCCGGTGCGTGGAGGCGCTTGAGAGCGGTGAGCCAATCGGGCCAGGCTTGTTTCTTCAGCCATGCCGCATCCTGCCATTCGGGTAAGGGCATCGCCTTCTCGACCGCTTGCGTGACGGCACGGGTGAGTGTGCGCGGCGGCATGCCCTCGGTGCCGCCATAGACGGGTTCGATCGCGGGCGCGGCTGCGAACGCCTTGTCGTCGAGGATCCGCTCGGGATGCGTGATTTGGGGCCGGTTCTCGAAGCTTTCGACCTTGCCGCTGACGTAGCGCGTCTCGCCAATCGGGAGCGCGTTCTTCAGATAGTCCTTATGGCCGCGGAAGAAGACGAGGTCGATGAAGCCGGTCTCGTCGCTTGCGCGGATCTTGTAGGGGTGGCTCGCCAGGCGGCCCGGCTTGTGTTCGACGATCGTAAGTTTGAGCGTCGTTACTGCACCCGGCTGCGCATCGCGGATCGTCGATTGCGTGCGCCAGTCGTTGATGGATACCGGCTTGTGCCAGATGAGGTCGACGAGGCGCGGGCCTGCGAGCTTGCCGAGCAGCTTCGCAAAGCGCGGGCCGATGCCGGCTAGCGTCGCGACATCGGCAAAGAGGGGGAAGAGAATCTGCGGGCGCATGCGGCCTGCAGGTTAGGACGGCGGCCCGTCCGCCGCAAAGATGGCTTACGGCGCCCGCAAATCCCCGATGATCGCTTCGATGTGGTTCGTGATGATCGAGACGTGACCGTCGCCTTCAGGAAATGTGGCGCGGGCGTTGGGGATGAACTTGGCGTAGTGACGACCGATGGATACCGGGACTTGTGTGTCGTAAGTGCCATGCCAGATTGAGACCGGCGTCTTGATGTCAGCGAGTGTGAAGGGCCAGGGTTCGCCGTAGACGCGTGCGTCGGAGGTTGGGCCTCTTGCGGACGCGCGCAGGCCTTCGCGGAAGCTCGTCAGCAGCATTTGCAGGAACTCGGGCGTCATGGCGAGTTCATCGGCCGAGCCGCGGGCGACCCGGGCGCGGATGCGATGGAAGTGCTGCTCGGCCATCGGGTTGCGGATCAGCGTGCGCATGAGCGTGCCGAGCACCGCGGAGGTTAGCGGGCGGTTGCCGACGTCGAGGAGGAGGCCGACGCGCTTGCCCTTCATGCCGGGCGCTTCGGGCGGCCCAAGCCCCGCGATGATCGCGACCTTTGAGACGCGGCCATGCAGGAAGAGGGCGCAGGCGGCGGCGTAGGGTCCGCCCCCGGACATGCCGATGATGCCGAACTTGCCGAGCTTGAGGTGATCGGCGAGTTGCTCGATGTCGCGCGGCCAGTCGGCGAGCTTGCGGTTCGGATGCGGGTCTGACAGGCCGTAACCAGGGCGGTCAACGCCGATCAGCTGCACGCCTGGCACGTCAAAGAAACCGGCCTCAAGCCGCGAGCCCGGCCAGCCATGAAAGTAGAAGACAGGAAACCCGTTCTTCGGCCCAAACTGCGCAAAGCCGAGCTTGCGGCCGTCGCGCAGCCTTGCGGTCAGCATCGTGCGTGCGATAGCGCCGTCGGGCTTGGCCCGGGAAAGCGGGATCGGGGCGTTCATGTTCATGCGCCGGGCCTGCGTCTCTTTAGGATAGCGTTATGTGGGTTGGGCTTGAGACACTGCAAGGCGAGGCTGGCCTCAAGGTTAGCTTTCGGCCTAGATAACCCTCATGGACGCACGGCGGAAAAAGCTGAAATTTCGGGCATGGCACCGCGGTTTGACGGAACTCGACCTTATTTTGGGGCCGTTTGCCGATGCGTGTTTGGGCCACCTTGACGAGACCGCCCTTGATGCGTTCGAAGACTTGCTGAACGTCCCCGACAACGACCTCTATGACTGGTTGTGCGATCGCACGAACCCGCCCGAGCGCTATCGCACGAAACTCTATGAGCAAATTCACGATTTTAGCCGGCGCGCCCGAGGGGTATGACGCGCTTGTGATCGCGCAAGCGGTCACGAAGTCCGCGAGTCTGCACCTGCACATTGCGCGTGACGAGTTGCGGGCTGCGGCGCTTGCCGAGGCGCTGACCTTCTTTGCGCCGAAAGTACCCGTGCTGATGTTCCCCGGCTGGGACTGTCTCCCTTACGATCGCGTGTCGCCGAAGGCCGAAGTTGCCGCGGAACGCATGGCCACGCTTGCCGCATTGACTGCGGGCGCGAAGGGGCCACGCGTCGTCATTGCGACGGTGAGCGCGGCGCTGCAACGGGTCCCGCCGCGCTCGGCCATTGAGAGTGCCAGCTTTCGAGCGGCGAAGGGCGCGACGGTCAAGCGGGCCGAATTGCTGGCGTTCTTGGAGCGCAACGGCTTTGTGAGCGCGAGCTCGGTGGTGGAGCCGGGCGATTTTGCCGTGCGGGGCGGCATCGTCGATATCTTTCCGCCGGGTGTCGAGATGCCCTACCGGCTTGATTTCTTCGGCGACACGGTGGAGACGATCCGCCGGTTCGAAGCGGAGAACCAGACGTCGGTTGGCGAGGTGAACGAAGTGGTGCTGACGCCGGTCAGCGAAGTGCCGCTCGACAAAAGTTCAATCCAGCGCTTTCGCTCCGGCTACATCGCGGCGTTTGGCGCTGTACTTGGCGACGATCCGCTCTACGAGGCGGTGAGTGCCGGCCGCAAACATGCGGGCATGGAGCATTGGCTGCCGCTGTTTCATGAACGGATGGAGACGCTGTTCGAATACATGGGCGATGCACCTGTGACGCTCGATCACCAGGTCGAGGAGTCGCATGCTGCCCGGCTAACGCTTGTTGCCGACTATTACGAGGCGCGCGTGTTGGCCCGGCAGGAAGCCAAGGCCGTCATGAAAGGTATGGCGCCGCCCTACAAGCCGCTCGCGCCGGAGCTGCTCTATGTCACTGACGCGGAGTGGAGCGCGGCACTCGATAAACGTGCGGCAAAACAGTTTTCGCCGTTCAAACCGGTCGAAATGTCGGGACAGATCGACGCCGGTGCGTCGAAGGGGCGTGACTTCGCGCCGGAGCGGGCGACGTCGAAGAACGTGTTCGACGCTGTCGCAGCCGGGATTGCGGAACTGCAGGGCAAGAAGAAACGCGTGGTGATTGCGTGCTGGTCGGCGGGTTCGGCGGATCGCATGGGCGGCGTGTTGGCCGATCATGGTGTCGCGGCGATCCGGACGCTCGACACCTGGGGTGAGTTGATCGACCTACATCCGCAAGCCGTCGGCCTCATCGTGCTTGGGATCGAACACGGTTTCGAGACCGAAAAGCTCGCCGTCATTGCCGAGCAAGACATTTTGGGCGACCGGCTGGTGCGGCGCCATGCGCGGCAGAAACGGGCGGCGAATTTCATCGCCGAGGCGGCAGCGCTCAACGCGAATGACTTGGTCGTGCATGTCGATCACGGGATTGGGCGGTATCTGGGCCTGAAGACGATCGAGGTCATGGGTGCGCCACACGACTGTCTTGAGCTGCAGTATGACGGCGGGAAGTTGTTTTTGCCGGTCGAGAACATCGAACTGCTGTCACGTTACGGCGCGGACGACGAAGGCGCTGTTCTCGACAAGCTCGGCGGGTCCGGCTGGCAGTCGCGCAAAGCGAAGCTCAAGAAGCGCATTCGCGACATGGCGGAGCAACTGATCAAGGTTGCTGCGGCGCGGCAGTTGCGCGAGGGGCCGGTGATCGATGCCCCACACGGTGTTTACGAGGAGTTCTGCGCGCGGTTCCCTTACGGCGAGACCGAGGACCAAGAGAAAGCGATCGCCGACGTCATGGAGGACCTTACGCGTGGGCGGCCGATGGATCGGCTGATCTGCGGCGACGTCGGGTTCGGTAAGACGGAAGTGGCGCTCAGAGCAGCGTTTGTCGTGGCGATGACCGGGCGGCAGGTTGCAGTTGTCGTACCGACGACGCTGCTGGCGCGGCAGCACTACAAGACGTTCACGACGCGGTTTCAAGGGTTCCCTGTGACGGTGCGCCAGCTGTCGCGCATGGTGACGGCCAAGGAGGCGAGTGAGACGCGCGCCGCACTGGCGGCGGGGAAGGTCGATGTCGTGGTCGGCACACATGCGCTGCTCGCGAAGTCGATCGAGTTTCGCGATCTGGGCATCCTCATCGTCGACGAGGAGCAACATTTCGGTGTGGCGCACAAGGAGCGGCTGAAGCAACTCAGGGCCGACGTGCACGTGCTGACGCTGACAGCGACGCCGATTCCGCGCACGCTGCAGTTGGCGCTTTCGGGCGTGAAGGAGATGTCGATTATCGCGACGCCGCCGATCGACAGGCTTGCCGTACGCACGTTCGTGACGCCGTTCGATCCTGTGACGCTGCGTGAGGCGTTGTTGCGCGAGCACTATCGCGGCGGGCAGAGCTTCTATGTGTGTCCGCGCATTTCCGATCTGGGAGAGGCAGAGGAATTTCTGAAGGCGACAGTGCCGGAGGTGAAGGTCGGCATTGCGCACGGGCAGATGCCGCCGACGCGCCTTGAAGACATCATGTCTGCATTCTATGACGGCAAGTTCGATGTCCTGTTGTCGACGCCGATCGTCGAGAGCGGGCTCGACATTCCGACCGCGAACACCATGATCGTGCATCGATCGAACATTTTCGGCCTCGCGCAGCTCTATCAGTTGCGGGGGCGGATCGGACGGTCGAAGGCGCGAGCCTATGCCTATTTCACGGTGCCGGCCGACCGGAAGCTGACCGACAACGCGGACCGGCGGCTCAAAGTGCTGCAAGCGCTCGACACGCTGGGCGCGGGGTTCAGTCTGGCGAGCCACGACCTCGACATTCGCGGTGCGGGCAATCTGCTCGGCGAAGAACAGTCGGGCGAAGTGCGCGAAGTCGGCATCGAGCTCTATCAGGATATGCTGGAAGAGGCGGTTGCGAGCTTGCGCGGGACCGAACTCGAGCGCGACGAAAGTTGGTCGCCGCAGATCAATCTGGGTTCGGCTGTGTTGATCCCCGAAGGTTACGTCGCGGATCTCAATGTGCGCCTCGCGCTCTACCGGCGCCTCTCTACGCTCGAAACCGACCAAGCGATCGACGGATTTGCGGCGGAGTTGATCGACCGCTTCGGGCCAATGCCTTCGGAAGTGAAAACGCTGCTCAAGATCATGTCGATTAAGCGGCTCTGCCGCGTCGCGCAGGTCGAGAAGATCGACGCCGGCCCGAAGGGGGCCACGATCAGCTTCCGCAACAACGCCTTCCCGCAGCCGCAGAAACTGATCGGTTGGATTGCACAGAACCAAAAGATTGCGCGCGTGCGACCGGACCAGAAGCTCGTCATCATGCGCGAGTGGGCGAGCGCGGAGGAGCGACTTACCGGCGCTGGACAGGTGCTTGCGCGGTTGGCGGAGATGGCGGGGTAGTGATGACTGTTCCCGGCAGCGCCGGACTGTCACCTAGAGCCTTTACGGGCAGAACAGCACGCTTCTTGCGCTGCGGTCGCGGCGGAAGATGCGGATGAGGTCGATGGCTTCGCCTGGCATGGCGTTCGAGACTTTGAGGCCGAGTTTCTTCGCTTCCTTGTAGGTCAGCGGATAGCCGTGGGTGAGGTCGCCGTCGTTCAGGCGGTGGGCGATTTTGTTGGCCGTGCTCGAGGGATACGTGCCCGCCATCAGTTCGAGCGCGTTGTTGTGGTGCTCGCCTTGGTCGCGCTGGCAGGCGAGAGCGAGTTCGAGAACGTCGTCGCTGATCTTCTTTTTCGGCTTCGTCTTCAGGACCGAGAGGATCGCGCCCGTCGGGAAGCGCATGCCGATCGACGGGACGTAGATCTGCGTGTCGATCGGGCCTAAGGCGGCATGGTCGGACATCACGATTTCGTCTGCAGCGAGCGTCATGATCGTGCCGGCGGACATGGCGTAGAACGGCACGAAGACCGTCTTCTTGCCTTTGTGCGCTTTGATCGCACGGGCGAGCTGCATGCCTTGGTAGGCGAGGCCGCCCGGCGTGTGCAGGATTATGTCGAGCGGCGTATGCGGATCGAGTGCGTAGAGCGCGGTCAATGTGTCTTCGGCGGTCAGGAGATCGACGTTGTCGCTCTCCATCATGTCGTTGTGTATGACGCACAGGACACGCGTGCCTCGGCGCTGCTCAAGGCGCGCGATGTAAGGGCGGGCGGCGATGTTGCAGCTTTCCCAGCTGCTTGTCGCGGATCCACCCTCGTCATCGCCAGCGTGCTGGCGGGTCTGCGGTTGGCGCTGCGGCGCCGGTTCGCGCAGCGCGGTGTGCGGACGCCACGGCGAGTACTTGTCGAATGGCAGATAGGCCGCAGCCTGCATCTCGGCGGGCGAGGGGCCAGTCTTCACGCCTTGGTCGGCGACCGGGTTCGACCGGCAGGCGCGGATCAACTCGTAAACCTCAGCCGGCATGTTGGTCGAAATGGGCAAGCCCAGCGAGCGCGCGAGCTTTGGCGTCATCGGGTCCCACGGCGAACGCTTGCCGCCGACGAGCTGCATGGCGAGGCTGCAGTGGCCGGCATGGCCGGCGTTGTGCTCCAGTTCGCAGACGAACTCGCGCGCTTCGCGGCACCAGTTCTTCTCCATGTGGAGGCGCATGACGGTCAGGTCGGAGACGCGGCTTGCGCCCTTTTGGTTCACGACGCTGGTCAATACCTGATCGTCGGGTTCGATGAAGGACAGCGCGGCGTTGGGGCCAAGAACGACGTTCTTGGCGGCGAGCGCGATCAACGTGGAGAGATGCTGTGCGTAGTGCGGTACGAAGACGGTCGTTTCGCCCTTGTGCGCTTTGATCGCGCGGGCGATCTGCTGCACAGCAAGGAAGCCGCCGCCGAAGGAATGCAGGATGACGTCGAGCTTGGCGGTCGATGGGACCGTTGCCATGGCCGTCAGGAAGTCTTCCATGTGCCGCGGGCCGATGAACTCGCGCCAGTACCACTCCCAGGGATACTCTCGCGGCAGCTGGTGGCCGTGGACGAGCGCGATGACATGCGAATTACGGGCCGCTTGGATGCGGGCGACAATGTCGTCCCATTCGCCGCCCGCCCCACGGCCGTTCGCCGCGAAGTAGGAGGGGCCGGCAAACGCCGGCACCTCGGGCTCAGCCGCCTCGGCGGCGCGCAGCCCGATCGCTTTTAGGAATCCCTTGAGCGGCATTACCCCAAACTCGTTACCCAACAACGAGAGACGAGTAGTAGCGCAAGATGGGCTGCGGCGCCCTGTTAATCCGCCGCAATCCTTCGATGTTTACCAGCCGTTTTCGCGTGCCAGGGGAATCCGGCGCCGGGTTTTTCTATTTCTGTTTGACGAGTTCGACGCGGCGGTTCTTGGCCTTGCCCTCATCCGAGCGGTTGTCGGCGATCGGTGCGATCTGGCCGAGGCCTTTTGAGCTGAGACGGTTTCCGGCGATGCCGCCTTTCACAATGGCGTCCATGACAGCCTTGGCACGCGACTCCGACAGCTTCTGGTTCGAGGCGGGGGTGCCGACGTTGTCGGTATGGCCTTCGATGCTGATCTTCAGGTTCGTTGCACCTTTCAGCATCGCGACGATCTCTTTCACCGTCGCCTCGCCGTCCGTCTTGAGGTCGGACTTGCCGGTGTCGAAGTTGATGTAGAGCGCGATAAAGCCGTCTTTGTTTAGCGCGTCGAGCATGGCGTTGGCGCTGATTACTTGGACCATCGCTTCGACTTCGACGATGGACAGCACATAGCTCTGCGTCGGCGCGCTCCAGATGTCGGGTTCGACCTTGATCCAGATGTCTTTGCCGTTCGCGTTCGCTTTTAGTGTCGTTTCGCCGGGGTCCATGTCCTTCGGCGCACGTTCGAAGACGACTTCGCCTTTGATTGCTTTGACGGCGTTTTGGTAGTTGCGAATGATCTGCAGCGGCGAAGGCTGGGTCTCCGCGTCCTTGTAGAAGTACCTGATCACGGTCGCTTGCCCTTCGACCGCTTGCTCCTCGACCTTGCCGGCGGCGTTCTTGACCTTGAACGTCACGCTGTTGAAGTTCTTTTCGTAATCGGAGATGCGGCTGTCGGGATAGCGCGTCAGGAGCGGGTGATCCTTCGATCCCTTCACGTCTTCGGCTTGGGCGAACCCCGTTGCCAAGATAAAGGCGACGGCGGCGAGGATGCGTTTCATCGTTTAGATTCCCGAATCTGTTGGCGCGTAGCATCGCTGCAACCGTGGACGCCTGCAATTGATCCCGGCTACAAACTTGCGCGGGAATGCCGCTATTCCGCGGCTTGTTCGCCGACGTGCCAGGCGATCGGCGTGCCGTCGCGATTCAAGAACTGTGTGCGGGCGCTGTCTTCGGGCGGGTTTTCGCCGGTGCGCTGTTTGAACAGCACCAGCGCCTGCTCAAGGATGTGCCCTAAGTGCCAGAACTCAAGCTGGCCGCGTTCGGAGAAGAATTCGTTCTGTCGCGTCGCGCTTGGCGGGTGGATCGAGATCATGAGGCCGTAGTCGGCGTCGAACGCGTGGCGGCTGCCGGCGAGGTCGCGGACGTCGGACGCGGCGGGGCCGCCGTCGGGCGAGTGGATGCACTGGACGACAGCGCTGCCTTCTTTGCCGTTTGCGAAGATGTCGACGCCGTAGTCGTGCGAGCGTTGGTTCAACTTCACAAGCCAGCCCCAAGCGACGAACAGTTTTCCGACCTCTTGAGCGAAGACATCGCTCGGCTTCATGCCCTTGCTGGCCGCGATCTTGCGGATGTCGTTTTGCCAGAACGCGGCTGTTGTGCGGCGCCGTTGCTCATTCGCCCACTGGCGCTCGGCTTCCTGGAACGCTCGGAAGCGTTCGCCGACCGTCGCGTAGTGCTCGCGCGCGACTTTGGCGTTTTTGTGTGTGCGATGCTGGAAGAATGCTGCGGTGGCCGCGAGGATCAACGAAGCGCCGAGATAGGCGGCCCACTCCCACGCGGGCAACTTTGCCGGATCGATGACGGGCAGTGTCGAGAAGTCGATCGGTGTTTGTACGAACGAAACGTTGCCGACGAGCACGTAGTACGCGACGCCGACCACCGAGAGGGGCACGATGAATGACGACAAATAGCGTGCGCCGAATTGCTTCAGCTCTTTTCGTGTGTTCTCGATCGCATCCGACAATCTATCGTCGTCGAGTTCGTCTGCGGTGAGTCCGTGAGCTGCAGCGGTCGGGCGTGGCGCGGTCCATGGGTTCGGTCCCATGGCGTCGGCCCCCGACAGCATCAATCTTCCTTTGACGTCACTCTCAGACGGAAACGCCCCCTCGGCCACCGTCGATGCGCCCCCCAGCGCTCAAACCAGTCCAAGCTTCCCCAGACGCATTGATGGCATTTCGCGTAGCGCGTGTGGAGTGCCTTTCCGACACGCCTCGTGCTGAATTTGCAGGTCGAGGGTCGTGATTTTGGGTTAATCGGGCTAATTTTCGGGGTTCGCGTCCCGGCCAGGCCCCTTCGAAGCGGGGGTAGAGGAGAGGCAGGACTTCGACGGTTGACTTGGGCGGATGCGCTGCCCAGAGCTTCGCCATGGACGCCGCCAAGCCGCTTTTTCAGACCGCGAAACCGCCCAAACGGGCGGCACCCTTTCTGCCGATGTCGAAGGCGGAGATGGCGCATCTGGGTTGGGACGCTTGCGATGTCGTGATCGTGACGGGCGATGCCTATGTCGATCACCCGAGTTTCGGGATGGCGATCATCGGGCGGCTGCTCGAGGCGCAAGGGTTTCGCGTCGGGATCA